>JBOIGA010000070.1:0-13088 GCA_050741875.1 Burkholderiales bacterium | reverse complement strand
TCGGCGAACGTCAGCCTTGTTCTGTACCCGCTCTCCGCGTTTCGCGCGATGAACAAGGCCGCGGACAACGTATACCGCGCCATCCGCCGCGATGGCACCCAGAAGAATGTGCTCGATACGATGCAGACTCGTGAGGAGTTGTACGACGCAATTGGGTATCACGCCTACGAACAAAAGCTCAACGCATTATTCGCCCGAACGAAGATTAAAGAACCTTAGGAGCGTTGAATGGTCTTTTCACGCATGAACAATTCGATGACCTGGCTGGATCGCTTGCTAATCGCGGGTGGCGCGTTGGTAATGCTGGTTTTCGGCTTGCTGGCGTTTACCGTACTCTTTGCTTTCTTGAGCGCCGCTGCATTGGTGCTAGCCGTACGCGGGTGGTGGATTTCGCGGAAACTCAAGAAAGAGAGACCGCTGGTTCTCGAAGGCGATTATCGAATCGTTCCGACTTCCCGGCGCGAATAATCGTCTGCCATCGCTTGCCGGACGTGCGCGAGCGGAGCCGAATCATCGAAGCGAATCACTCCGTCTTTGGCGATGATGCCGAGCTCGCTCCAAAGGGCGCCAAGGTCGGGGCTGACTGAAGTCTCTTTCATCCGCTCGTAGAGTTCGGTTAAGACCGGCACGCCAACTGCCGTATCAGCAACTGCGAACGCCTTTGCCAGTGGCCACTGTTTTTCGATCGTGCCTCCAGCCGCAACGATCGCGCGAAGCCCATCACGCAAACCGTACTTGTTAGCGGTGCGCTTGCGAATTTCGATATCGGCGAGCAGGCAAAACAATGCGCCGCCCCAATAGGTCCGTCCCCAGGTGTGAGTGCGGTCGAGTCCCGCATCCCCAGCGCGAGGAAGCCCTTTCGGTAAGCCGTAAACAAGCTCGCTCCAGACTTCTTTCTCGCTCAAGTTGCCGATCATTAGTCTGGCCCAGGGTTCGACGTAGGTTGCGAGACCTTCCTCGATCCAGACATGCGCATCGGGAACCGACGGAAAAGCGAGATGCACCATTTCGTGCGGCATCACCCAGTCATCACGCAGTTGGTCACGGATGGTGGATTTGCCCAGAGACACTCTGATCGCCGCGCCGTTATATCCATACGACTTTCCCGACCTCACTCCGCTGCCCTCGACGGGAACGACGAGGATGCGCAATTCAGAGACAGGAAATTTACCGTAGTACGCAGCCACGGCTTTCGCCGAGTCCGAAATCCATTCGCGGACGAGCGCCTGTGGTGGACCATCCGAGGCGAAGGTGACGGCGATTTTGGCGCCCGCGATTTCGATGGCAAAAGCGGGATCGCTCCGCGCAGGCGCGCTGGCGAGTAGGAAAACGAAAAGCGCGAGCCGAAGATGCGATCGCAAGTGCTATTCGCTCAGCCAGGGATTGATCGGTTCTCCCGACTTTTGTCCAGGATGCTCCAATTCCCTGATCTGGTTTTCCAGTCCTTCTATTCTGAGATCGAGTTCGGCGCTGCGATCGAGCAGCGCTTTCACTTCTTCCTTGTTCCACCCGGGATCGAGAAGCTTCGCGCTGATCTCCTGTTTTTTCGCCTGGTGTTGGTTGAGTTCATCACGCAGTCTGTCTACTTTTACCTCAGCCATCTTCGGCCCTCCATTAGTTTTTTTCTCAACAGTTGGAACGCTGTGGACGGTAGTGGTTTCCAGCTCGCGATTCGCGGCTCAAGAAAAGGCGAGTTACGTTGACAAGGATTTGAGGCGTCGTGATAATACGCGGTTTCTTAAATTTATTCGGAGGGGTTCCCGAGCGGTCAAAGGGATCAGACTGTAAATCTGACGGCTCTGCCTTCGAAGGTTCGAATCCTTCCCCCTCCACCGCCGGGCTCGGAAGGGTGGAAGCGTAAGTTGAAATCGCGGGTGTAGCTCAATGGTAGAGCAGAAGCCTTCCAAGCTTACGACGAGGGTCCGATTCCCTTCACCCGCTCCAGGATTGCCCATGTAGCTCAGTGGTAGAGCACTCCCTTGGTAAGGGAGAGGCCATCAGTTCAATCCTGATCATGGGCTCCGCCCCCACAACGCCAGAGGAAACCCACCATGTCCAAATCCAAATTCGAACGCAAAAAGCCGCATGTCAACGTCGGCACGATCGGGCACGTGGACCACGGCAAGACGACCTTGACCGCGGCGATTACGCTCATCATGTCGCGCAAATTCGGTGGGGACATTAAAACCTACGACCAGATCGACTCCGCCCCGGAAGAGAAGGCCCGCGGCATCACCATCAACACCGCCCATGTCGAGTACGAGACCGACAAGCGCCACTACGCCCATGTGGATTGTCCCGGCCACGCCGACTATGTGAAGAATATGATCACCGGCGCCGCCCAGATGGACGGCGCGATTCTGGTCGTCTCCGCCGCCGACGGCCCCATGCCGCAGACCCGCGAACATATCCTTCTGGCCAGACAAGTCGGGGTGCCCTACATCATCGTCTACATGAATAAGGCCGACATGGTCGATGACAAGGAGCTCTTGGATTTAGTCGAGATCGAAGTCAGAGAACTCCTCTCCAAATATGAATTCCCCGGCGATGACACCCCGATCGTCATCGGCTCCGCACTCAAAGCCCTGGAAGGCGACAAGAGTGACCTGGGCGAGCCTTCGATCTGGAAGTTGGCCGAAGCCTTGGACTCCTACATCCCCCAGCCCGAACGCGCGATCGACGGCGCTTTCTTGATGCCGGTCGAAGATGTCTTCTCGATCTCGGGTCGAGGAACAGTCGTCACCGGCCGGGTGGAGCGCGGCATCGTCAAAGTCGGCGACGAAGTCGAGATCGTCGGCATTCGCCCCACCACCAAGACGGTGTGCACCGGGGTGGAGATGTTCCGAAAGTTACTTGACCAGGGCCAGGCCGGAGACAACGTCGGCGTCCTCTTAAGAGGCACCAAGAGAGAAGAAGTGGAAAGAGGTCAAGTCCTCTCTAAACCCGCTTCCATCACGCCGCACACCAAATTCACCGCCGAGATCTATGTCTTATCCAAAGACGAAGGCGGCAGACACACCCCCTTCTTCAACGGCTACCGGCCGCAGTTCTACTTTCGCACGACCGATGTGACCGGCTCCATCGATCTGCCCTCCGGCACCGAGATGGTCATGCCCGGCGACAATATCTCGATTACGGTGCAACTCATCTCCCCCATCGCCATGGAGGAGGGACTGCGCTTCGCCATTCGAGAAGGCGGCCGAACGGTCGGGGCCGGGGTGGTGGCGAAGGTGATTGAATAGTTATGCGACATGCTGCCGCAGGTCGCATAACTGTCCTCGTTGAAGCGACAAGAGTGTCGCTTAACTCGGACAACAAAGGATAACGATGCAGAAGCAGAAAATACGGATACGGCTTAAGGCGTTCGATTACCGCCTGATCGATCAGTCGGCGTTGGAGATCGTCGAGACCGCGAAGCGCACGGGCGCAGTCGTCAAAGGGCCGGTACCGCTGCCCACTCGGATCGAGCGCTTCGACGTCTTGCGTTCTCCGCACGTCAACAAGACTTCGCGCGACCAGTTCGAGATCCGCACACATCTTCGTCTCATGGACATCATGGAGCCGACCGACAAGACTGTGGACGCATTGATGAAACTCGACTTGCCGGCGGGAGTGGACGTGGAGATAAAGCTGTGAGGAGTGAGGAGTTAGGAGTGAGGAGAGAAATGCCAAAGGCAGCGGCTAAACTCCCTCCCCCGTCCCCGAGGGAGGGCTGGGGTGGGGGCCTCACGCCTCACGCCTCACCGGACTGCGTCGGCACATGTGATCGAGCGGGAGACGCAAGATGAGCCTCGGGCTTGTTGGAAGAAAAGTTGGAATGACGCGCATCTTCACCGATGATGGCGCGTCCATCCCCGTCACCGTGCTCGACGTTTCCAATAATCGCCTGACGCAGATTAAGAAGATGGAGAGCGACGGCTACGCGTCGGTGCAGGTCACTTACGGTAAGCGCCGCGCCAACCTCATCAACAAGGCGCAGGCCGGCCATTTCGCCAAAGCCGGGGTCGAAGCGGGAACCGGACTCAAAGAGTTTCGCGTTGATGCTTCCGAGGTCGACAAGTTTCAAGTTGGAGGGGAGATCAAGGCGGACATTTTCAAGGTGGGACAAAAAATAGATGTGTCCGGAATCTCGCAAGGCAAGGGATTCGCTGGAGTGATCAAGCGGCATCATTTCCGCTCGAACCGCGCAAGCCACGGCAATTCGGTCTCGCACCGCAAACCCGGTTCGATCGGCCAGAACCAGGATCCGGGACGCGTTTTTCCCGGAAAGAGAATGCCGGGACACATGGGCGCCGCCAATCGCACCGCGCAGAACCTCGAGATTGTTCGCATCGACGAAGCGCGCCAGCTCATACTCGTAAAAGGCGCGTTGCCGGGAGCGAAGAACGGCGACGTCATCGTCCGTCCCGCGGCGAAAGCAAAATAGATGGAATTGAACGTTTTGAACGGTGAAGGAAAGGCCGAAGGCAAGCTCACTGCCGCCGACGCTGTTTTCGCGCGGCCATACAGTGAGCCGCTCGTGCATCAGGTGGTAACGGCGTATCTCGCCAATGCCAGGCTGGGCACACGTGCGCAGAAAGGCCGCTCCGACGTCAACAAGAGCACCCGTAAACCGTGGCGGCAGAAAGGAACGGGACGGGCGCGCGCGGGAATGGCTTCATCTCCGCTTTGGCGAGGCGGCGGAAAGATTTTTCCCAATAGTCCCGATGAAAATTTTTCGCATAAGCTCAATCGCAAGATGTACCGGGCCGGCATGAGCGCGATCCTTTCCGAGCTCGCGCGCAGCGGTAAGCTTTCGGTGATCGAGGCCTTGAGGGTGGATGCGCCGAAGACCAAAACGCTCGCGCAAAAGCTCAGGAATTTCGGCGGCGAGGGCGCCTTGGTGATTGATGACGCCGTGGAGCGGAACCTCGAGCTCTCATCACGCAATCTGAAAAACGTTCGGATCATCAAGGCGAGCGAAGTCGACCCGGTGACGCTAATGCGATTCCCAAGCGTGCTCGTGACCAAGACCGCGGTGAAGAAGCTCGAGGAGATGCTGTCTTGAAGTTCAGCGAAGAAAGACTGCTTTCGGTGATCGTCTCCCCTCTGGTTTCGGAGAAAACCACCTTTGTGGGAGACAAGAACAACCAGAGCGTGTTCGAAGTCCGGCGCGACGCGACCAAACCCGAAATCAAAGCCGCCGTCGAGCTCTTGTTCAAAGTCAAAGTCGAAGGTGTCACAACCGCCAATGCTAAGGGCAAGAGCAAACGCTTCGGCCGCATGATGGGCCGGCGGAATCACTCGAAAAAAGCTTACGTGTCGCTCGCCAAGGGGCAGGAAATCAACTTTGCCGGAGAAGGCGTGTAATGGCTCTCGTCAAGGTCAAACCCACCTCGGCCGGACGCCGGGCGCTCATCAAAGTCGTCAACCCCGAACTGCACAAAGGCAAGCCGCGCCGCCCGCTCATCGCAAGCCAGCAGAAGAAATCGGGGCGCAATAATCGCGGCCACGTGACGATGCGGCATCAGGGTGGCGGACACAAACACCATTACCGTATCGTCGATTTTAAGCGCGCCAAGGACGGCATTGCCGCGAAAGTCGAGCGCCTGGAATACGATCCGAACCGTAGCGCATACCTCGCGCTGTTGTGTTACACCGATGGTGAGCGCCGCTACATCATTGCGCCGAAAGGCGTTGCCGCCGGTGCCGAACTTCTTTCCGGCTCGGAAGCGCCGATCAAGAACGGCAACGCACTGCCTTTGCGCAACATCCCGGTTGGGACCACGATTCATTGTGTCGAGATGCTTCCCGGCAAGGGCGCGCAGCTCGCCCGCGCGGCGGGGGCTTCGGTGCAATTGCTCGCGCGCGAAGGCGGCTACGCGCAAATTCGTTTGCGCTCGGGAGAAATTCGCAAAGTTCACGTCGATTGCCGCGCGACCATCGGCGAAGCGGGGAACGAAGAGCATTCGCTGGAATCGATCGGCAAGGCCGGACGCGTGCGCTGGCGCGGCAAGCGCCCTACGGTGCGCGGCGTCGCAATGAACCCGATCGACCATCCGCACGGCGGCGGCGAAGGCAAGACCGCCGCGGGAAGAAACCCGGTCTCACCGTGGGGCACACCGACCAAAGGCTATCGCACGCGCAAGAACAAGCGCACTGACAATATGATCATCAAGAGACGTCAGAGCAAGGCATAATGGCACGCTCGATAAAAAAGGGTCCTTTCGTGGACGCGCACCTCATGAAGAAGGTGGACAACGCTCGTTCGGCGAACGATAAGCGGCCGATCAAGACGTGGTCGCGAAGATCCACGATCGTCCCCGAGTTCGTCGGCTTGACCATCGCCGTGCACAACGGCAGGCAGCACATCCCGGTCTACGTCACCGAGAATATGGTCGGACACAAGCTCGGCGAGTTTTCGTTGACCCGGACTTTCAAACAGCATTCCGGCGACCGCAAAGTCGTGGTCGGCAAGAAAGGCGAAGGCAGGTGAAAACAAAGGCCACTCTTTACGGCGTTCGCTTGTCGGCGCAGAAAGGCCGGCTCGTCGCCGATCAAGTCCGCGGACTCCCCGTCGATAAAGCGCTCAATACGCTTAATTTCAGTCCGAAAAAAGGCGCGAGGATAGTCAAGAAACTGCTCGAATCCGCGATCGCCAACGCCGAGCATAACGACGGCGCCGACATTGACGAGCTCAAAGTGACGACGATTCACGTCGAGCGCGGCCCGTTTCTCAAGCGCTTCATCGCGCGAGCCAAGGGGCGCGGCAATCGCATCATGAAGCCGAGTTGCCACGTGTTCCTCACAGTAGGAGATGGCAAGTAATGGGCCAGAAGATACATCCCGCGGGATTTCGCCTCTCGGTCAACCGCAACTGGGATTCGAAGTGGTACGCCAACGACAAGAATTTCTCGACGATGCTGAACGAAGACATCAAGGTTCGCGAATTCCTGAAGAAGAGGCTTAGCCACGCCGCAGTCGGCCGTGTCGTCATCGAGCGTCCGACGAAGAACGCCAAGATCACGATCTATAGCGCGCGACCTGGAGTCGTCATCGGCAAGAAAGGCGAGGACATCGAGTCCCTGCGCGGCGAATTGCAAAAACTGCTCGGGGTCCCCGTGCACGTCAATATCGAGGAGATTAGAAAACCCGAAGTCGACGCACAGTTGATCGCCGATTCGATCGCGGCGCAGTTGGAAAAAAGAATCATGTTCCGGCGGGCGATGAAGCGTGCGATGACCAACGCGATGCGTTTGGGCGCGCACGGAATCAAAATCAATAGCGCGGGACGCTTGAACGGAATCGAAATCGCGCGCTCCGAGTGGTACCGCGAAGGGCGGGTGCCGCTGCACACATTGCGCGCGGACATTCAGTACGGTTTCGCCAACGCCAAAACGACGTACGGCGTGATCGGCGTGAAGGTGTGGGTGTTCAAGGGCGAAGTGCTCGACAAGAACGAACAGCCCGCCGCGACTCCGGTAATCGAACCGGAGAGAAAACCGAGGAAAGCGAAACATGCTGCAGCCAGCTAAGATGAAATTTCGCAAGCAGCAAAAAGGCCGCAATCGCGGAGTCGCGGTCGCGGGCTCGCGAGTCAACTTCGGCGAATATGGATTGAAAGCGGTCACCCGAGGCCGTTTGACTGCGCGCCAGATCGAAGCCGCGCGCCGCGCGATGACGCGCCACATCAAGCGCGGCGGCCGCATCTGGATTCGCATCTTCCCCGACAAGCCGGTGTCGAAAAAACCGGCTGAAGTTCGAATGGGCAATGGCAAGGGCAATCCCGAGTACTTCGTCGCCGAAATCCGCCCGGGCAACGTGCTCTACGAGATGGATGGGGTGAACGAAATCATCGCGCGCGAAGCTTTCGACCTTGCCGCGGCGAAGCTTCCCTTGCGGACGACTTTCGTTTCGCGCCATTTGAGCTAACGATGAAAACAGCCGAACTGAGAAGAAAGAGCCGAGATGAATTGCAGAATGAATTGCTCGCGCTCAAGCGCGCACAGTTTGGTTTGCGCGTGCAGATAGCGACCCAGCAGCTCACCAAGACGAGCGAAATCAAGAAAATTCGACGCGACATCGCGCGGGTGAAGACTCTGCTCAACGAGGGTCGGGCATGAGCGGGCGCACGCTGCAGGGACGCGTCGTCTCGGACAAGATGCAAAAGACCGTGACAGTCAAGGTTGAGCGTAAGGTCACGCACCCGCTTTACGGCAAAGTCATCATGCGCTCGAACAAATATCACGCGCACAACGACAAGGCGGAGGTTGGAATGGGCGATCTCGTGCTGATCGAAGAATGCCGGCCGATTTCGAAGACCAAGTCGTGGCGAGTGAAAGAGCTCCTGGAAAAGGCGCAGGCAATTTGAATTCAAGCGTGCCGGCGGGTATACTTCGCGCCTTTTCCGGCGCTCTCGCTTAAGTGCGCCAACCCGGACGGGATCCAAAACTGACCGTTGTTCAAAAACGGTTTGGACGGTGTAAGTTGGAGACGAAAAGTGATTCAAACGGAATCCATATTAGAAGTCGCCGACAATACGGGCGCGCGCACCGTAATGTGCATCAAAGTATTGGGCGGCTCAAAGCGGCGCTACGCCGGGATCGGCGATGTCATCCGGGTCAGCGTCAAGGATTGCGCGCCGCGAGGCAAGGTGAAGAAAGGCGAGATTTACCATGCCGTGGTCGTGCGGACTTCGAAAGGCGTGCGCCGTCCGGACGGATCGCTGATCAAATTCGATGGCAACGCCGCGGTTTTGCTTACCGCCAAAATGGAACCGATCGGGACGCGTATTTTCGGTCCGGTCACGCGCGAGTTGCGCACCGAGCGTTTTATGAAAATCGTTTCGCTCGCTCCCGAAGTGTTATGAAGAGAATTCGCAAAGGCGACGACGTCATCGTGATCGCGGGCAAGGACAAAGGCCGGCGCGGAACGGTCCTGCGCGTCCTCGCCGACGACGCCGTGATCGTCGAAGGAATCAACAAGGTCAAGAAGCATACTCGCCCGAACCCGATGAAAGGCAATCGCGGCGGAATTCTCGACAAAGAGATGCCGATACATATTTCGAACGTCTGTCTGTTCAATTCGGTCACGCAGAAAGCCGACCGTGTTGGTTTTCGCACGTTGCAAGACGGCCGCAAGGTGCGCTTCTTCAAGGGCAACAACGAGGTCATAGACACCTGATGCCGGCATTGCAGGACCACTATCGCCAAACGGTCGGCAAGGAGCTGACCGAGAAGTTCGGTTACAAGACCGCGATGCAGGTGCCGCGCATCACCAAAATCGTCCTCAACATGGGCGTCGGCGAAGCGGTCGCCGACAAAAAAGTGCTCGACAACGCGGTGTCCGACATGACGAAGATCGCCGGGCAGAAACCGCTGGTGACGAAGACGCGAAAATCGATCGCGGCTTTCAAGATTCGCAAGGATTATCCGGTCGGTTGCGTGGTGACTCTGCGCGGCGGGCGCATGTACGAATTTTTGGAGCGGCTGATCTCGATCGCGATTCCGCGCACCCGCGATTTTCGCGGCCTCTCAGCCAAAAGCTTTGACGGACGCGGTAACTACAACATGGGAATCAAGGAGCAGATCATTTTTCCCGAAATCGAATACGACAAGATAGACGCGATCCGAGGAATGAATATCACGATTACGACCACCGCCAAGACCGACGAAGAAGCCCGCGCGCTGCTTGCGGCGTTCAAGTTTCCATTCAGGAATTAGCCATGGCAAAGACGGCATTGATCAACCGGGAGAAAAAACGCCGCGCAGCGGTGAAGAAGTACGCCGCGGCGAGAGCCGAGTTGCTGGCGATTATCAACGACAGCAAATTAAGTGAAGAGGAGCGCTACTCGGCGCGCTTGAAACTGCAGCAGCTTCCGCGCAACGCAAGCCCGGTGCGTCTGCGCAACCGCTGCGCGATGACCGGCAGGCCGCGCGGTGTGTATCGCAAATTCGGACTCGGGCGAAACGTGCTGCGCGAAATCGCGCTCAAAGGTGAGGTCCCTGGAATGGTCAAGGCGAGCTGGTAGGGGGTTTTCATGAGCATGACCGATCCCATCTCCGACATGCTGACGCGAATCAGAAACGGCCAGCGCGCGCAGAAAGTCAAAATCAGCATGCCCCTCTCCAAGCTCAAAACGGCGATCGCGCAGGTGCTCAAAGACGAGGGCTATATCGAGGACTTCGCGGTGAAGAGCGAAACGCGATCGCTCGAAATCGGGCTCAAATACTATGCCGGGTCGCCCGTCATCGAAAAAATCGAGCGAATCAGCCGGCCGGGACTGCGCATTTACAAAGGCGCGAACGATCTGCCCAAAGTGATGAACGGCTTGGGTGTGGCGGTCGTGTCGACTTCGCGCGGCGTCATGACCGACCGCAAGGCGCGCGATGCCAAGGTCGGTGGCGAAGTGCTCTTTATCGTGGTCTAGGTTCCTAATGTCGCGCATCGCCAAATATCCCGTCACGATTCCCGCGAATGTGGAAGTCAAGGCCGCCGGGGGTCAGGTGCACGTAAAAGGACCTTTGGGGACGCTTGTCCGGTCTTTGAGCGAGGACGTCGAGATCGAGCGCGACGGCGACAAGCTCAAAATAAAACCGAAGAACTCGAGCAAGCGCGCCAACACGACTTCGGGAACGGCGCGCGCGGTCCTTGCCGGAATGGTCGAGGGCGTGACCAAGGGATTTCAGAAGAAGTTGACGCTCGTTGGGGTTGGCTATCGCGCTCAGGCACAAGGCACGACGCTCAATCTGACGCTGGGATACTCGCATCCGATCGCGCACAAAATGCCCGAGGGAATCAAAGTCGAGACGCCGACGCAGACCGAGATCGTGATCAAAGGCGCCGATAAGCAAAAAGTCGGTCAAGTCGCCTCGGAAGTCCGCGCGTATCGCTCGCCCGAGCCTTACAAAGGCAAAGGCGTTCGCTACGCCGACGAGCAGATCGTGCTGAAGGAAACCAAAAAGAAGTGAGGTGTGGGGCTTGAGGAGTGAGGCGGAATGAGAAAGAACGAAGCAAGATTGCGCAGAGCGAGAAAGACGCGAATCAAGATTGTCGAACTCAGTGTGCCGAGGCTCGCAGTGCATCGTTCGAACTGTCACATCTACGCGCGGTTGATTGACAAGAACGGGTCGCACGTCCTCGCTTCGGCTTCAACTCTGGAAAAAGACCTGCGTCAGGCGCAGGCCAAAGGCGTCAAGGCCGCGGCCGAGATCGGCAAGCGCATCGCCGAGAAAGCGAAACAGCTTGGAATCGACAAAGTCGCGTTCGATCGCTCGGGTTACAAATATCACGGACGCGTGAAAGCGCTCGCCGAAGCCGCGCGCGAAACTGGACTCAAGTTTTAGAGAGGACACGTTATGGCGAGACCCACAAGACCCCAAAGACCTATGCAAAGCGAAGCGCGGAGCGACGGTTTGCGGGAAAAAATGATCTCGGTCAACCGCGTCACCAAGGTGGTTAAAGGCGGTCGTATCCTGGGATTCGCCGCATTGACCGTCGTCGGCGACGGCGATGGTTCAGTCGGAATGGGCAAAGGCAAGGCGCGGGAAGTGCCGGTCGCGGTGCAAAAAGCGATGGACGAAGCGCGTCGCAAAATGGTGAAAGTGCGATTGAAAAACGGAACGCTGCAACACCCGGTGATCGGGAAGCATGGCGCGGCGACAGTCTATATGCAACCGGCGTCGGAAGGCACGGGAATCATTGCTGGTGGACCGATGCGCGCGGTGTTCGAAGTCGTCGGTGTTTCCAACGTCCTGGCCAAATGCCTGGGCTCGACCAATCCCTACAACGTGGTGCGCGCCACCTTGAATGGATTGGCGGCGATGAATTCGCCGGCTGAAATCGCCGCGAAGCGCGGCAAGAGCATCGAAGAAATCACCAATGCCTGACAAGACAATCAAAGTAACCTTGGTCAAGAGCCTGATCGGGACCAAGCAGGAACATCGGGCTTGCGTGCGCGGGCTGGGTCTGCGCAAACGCAATCATACGGTGACGGTTCATGACACACCTCAAAATCGCGGAATGATCGCTCGCGCAGGCTATCTCTTGAAGGTGCACGATGCAGCTTAATCGTCTGGCTCCGGCAAAAGGCGCAAAGCGCGCGAAAAAGCGGGTCGGCCGCGGAATCGGCAGCGGTTCGGGCAAGACCGCGGGCCGCGGCCACAAAGGACAGAAGTCCCGCGCCGGCGGTTTTCACAAGGTCGGCTTCGAAGGCGGGCAGATGCCGCTGCAACGGCGATTGCCGAAGCGGGGTTTCACTTCATTGACGGCGGCGCTCACGGCCGAAGTTCGGCTCGATGAACTTGCGCGGCTTAACTCCGATCAAATCGATCTTGACGTTCTCCGGGAAGCAAAGATGGTCAAGCAGCACCAAACGCGCGCGAAAGTTATCGGTTCAGGCGAAGTCGCGCGCAAGTTCACCCTGAAGGGAATCAAGGTGAGCCGCGGCGCGCGCTCAGCGATCGAAGCCGCGGGCGGCAGGGTGGAAGACGAAGGCGGGAAACCTGTCCCCGGATCGAGTCCGGGGCAAGCTCTGAGCAAAGTCGAAGGGAGCGAAGCACGGCCCGAGAAAAGCCGAGGGCGTGAAACGGCAGGCGGCAAGGTCAAGGCGAAGACGAAAGCGAAAGAGGATTAATTGGCTCTAACAGACGCATTGTTCTCGGGCAAGATGGGCGACTTGAAAAAGCGCCTCTTGTTTCTGCTGGGCGCGCTCATCGTCTATCGCATCGGCTCGTTCATTCCCGTTCCCGGAATTGATCCCTCCGTTCTCGCCGAAATGTTCCGCGGCCAGCAAGGCGGAATCCTCGGCATGGTCAACATGTTTTCCGGCGGCGCCTTATCGAGGCTGTCGATTTTTACCCTGGGGATCATGCCGTACATCTCGGCCTCGATCATCATGCAGCTCATGACGGTGGTTTCGCCCACACTCGAGCAACTGAAGAAGGAGGGAGAGGCCGGGCGCCGCAAGATCACCCAATACACTCGCTACGGCACGCTCGCCCTCGGGACTTTCCAGTCTCTCGGCATCGCAATCGCGCTCGAGAATCAGGCCGGACTCGTCATCGACCCGGGATTGACGTTCCGCATCGTTACCATGGTCACGCTTGTCA
>JBOIGA010000069.1:0-13203 GCA_050741875.1 Burkholderiales bacterium | reverse complement strand
GCCTTCGGCCAAAGTCCAGCCGAAGTCTGGCCTTTGCCATCTTCGCGTGTAGCCAACCCATTCTCGTCAAAACGCGATCCGTGAAGGACTTATGCAGAGGTTCGCTAAGCATTATAGGTGATTGCCTTACGGGCGCGAACGCGCTAAGTTCGCCGCCCTGCTGATGGTCGAAGAAACTAACAGAGCAAGGACTGACGCAGTGAGAACGATCAAGAGCTACGCTTTGCGCGAGGGAAGGATCAGCGCCGCTCAGGCGCGCGCATGCCGCGAGCTACTGCCTAAACACGGCATCTCGTACCGCGACGACACGCTGGATTTCGCGCGTGTTTTCGGCCGCTTTGCGCCTACGGTCATGGAAATCGGCTTTGGCATGGGCGAAGCTCTCGCCGAAGCTGCTGGCGCGAATCCCGCCCGCGACTATCTGGGCATCGAAGTCTATTCGCCCGGGGTAGGAAGCCTGCTCAATCGCATCGAGCGCGAGGGTTTGACCAACTTGAAAATCATTCAGCACGACGCGGCGGAAGTGCTGCGCAACATGATCGGTTTGAAAACCCTGCACGGGCTGCACGTTTTCTTCCCGGATCCCTGGCCGAAAAAACGCCATCACAAGAGACGTCTCGTCAACCAGAATTTTGTCGCGCTTGCCTGCGATCGTTTAGCCGCGCAAGGATATATACATCTCACCACCGACTGGCAGTCTTACGCCGAGGAGATGTTTTCGCTGCTGTCCGCCGAACCGCGGCTCAAGCGAGAACTCGCGAAAGACCGGCCGCGGACCAAATTTGAAATTAAGGGCGAGCGGGCTGGGCGCAAGGTCTGGGACCTGTTATTCGTAAAGGCCGGCGAATAATGGACTTCTGGCGCTCGTCCCCTTATCGCTTGCTCGAACGCCGCGAGGATGGTCTCTACGTCAGCGCTGATTTCCTGCGGCATTTTCTGTCAAGGCCCGAGCTTACGCCGGATGAAGCGTCTTGCTCGCATGAACGCGATCTGCACGCGCGGATGATGGAAGAACCGCGGACCAAGGTAACTCGGCGGCAAATCGAGCGTGTCGCCGACACCAATGCGCGGGAAAACTGGCAGGTCTGGCTTGATTTCCGCGAGGATCTTTTGCGCGCGCCGACCCTCGAAGCCGCTTACTCTGCGTTATTTGCGGGCAACGAAATCAAAGCGCCTCTGCTGTTCATCAACGAACTCGTGCAAGTGATTCTGCGCGGCATTCTCGATGGCTGCGATGACGCTTTGGAGTTGCGCGCGGCGGAGCTTTTTTTCCGCGCGCAGAAAATCAGCCTCCACGACGGCGCGGTTCTGGCGGCGGATCTGGCGCTCGTCGAAGGCAAAGCCATGGGCAGTCTCGGGCGCTGGCTCAGTGAAAAAGGCGTACCGGTCAAAAGCATCGAGCTCGAGGTGTTGGACGAGAAGAACGCGCAATCGTACTTTTCCAGAGACGAACGCCACGACATGGTGCTCGCGATCAACGGAACGGGCGGGCTCGCGCTCGCCCGAGTCATAGAAAAATGGATCGAGCATTTTCACGAGGCAAGAGTAACCATCATTCCAGTGCCGAAAATCGCCGGTGAAAGCTGGGTATGGCATCTCGGACTCGACGCGGAAGCAAGCCGCCTGCTCAACGATCTTTACCGGGGAATCGAGGTTGCGCCAGACGATCTCATGCGCCTGCTCGCGCTCTTCACTTTAAGTTTCGCTCAGGCGTCTGACGCGCGGCCCGAATTGAACGGCCGGCCGGTTTATCTTGGGCTGGCGATGAGCCCGGACAATGTGCTCAGGCTCAAACCGCAGAACCTTCTCACTAATCTCCCGCTCGCGCGCAGGACTTGAACTCGTCTACTTGAACTCGTCTGTTGGCGGCCCAATCTAACGCACCAGGGCAACCTTTTGGAGTATCTATGAAACGCGTGTTTTTGTTTGTCGTGACCAACCTCGCGATCATTTTCGTGCTGTCGATCACCTTGCGCCTACTCGGTGTCGACCGGATCCTGAATGAAAGCGGCGGTCTCGACTTCAATTCGCTGTTGATTTTCGCTTCGGTCTTCGGTTTTGGCGGAGCCTTTATTTCTCTCGCCATCTCGAAATGGACGGCCAAGCGGCTGACCGGCGCGCAAGTGATCGACAAGCCGAGGAACGAAGGCGAAATGTGGCTGGTCGAAACGGTCAGACGCCAGGCGCAGCGGGCGGGAATCGGGATGCCGGAAGTCGCTATTTACGACTCACCCGACGTCAATGCTTTCGCGACCGGGATGAATAAGGACAATGCGTTGGTCGCGGTTTCCACTGGGCTCTTGAACAAAATGACCCGCGACGAAGCCGAAGCCGTTCTCGGACACGAAGTCTCGCACGTCGCCAACGGGGACATGGTGACGCTCGCGCTCATCCAGGGAGTGGTCAATACCTTCGTCATTTTCCTGTCGAGAGTCATCGGTCACGTCGTCGACCGCACGGTATTCCGAACCGAGAATGGGCACGGTCCCGGTTTTTGGGTGACCGCGATTGTGGCCGAGCTGGTGCTGGGAATCCTCGCCAGCATCATCGTTTTGTGGTTTTCGCGGCAGCGCGAATTCCGCGCCGACGCTGGCGGCGCGAGCCTCGCCGGAAAGCAAAAGATGGTCGCCGCGCTGCATCGCCTCAAAGCCAACTACGAGCAGCCGCATCTTCCCGATCAACTGCACGCATTCGGTATTTCCGGGGCCAAGAAGAGCGGCTTTGCGAGATTGTTCATGTCGCATCCGCCGCTCGATGAGAGGATCGCCGCGCTGCAGGGCAGTGTTTAAGATTCGGGATTCAGGAAAAGAACAGAACGGACTTAATCCTGGATCCCTTGATCCAGGATTCTCGGAATTTTCGGCAGCCAGACGCGAGAAGCCGTCCGGCGAGGTTCTGAAAAAGACTGCGGCGCCTTCGGTTCGGGTTTTAACTCTTCCTTCAACGGTTCGGGAGCCGGCTCTTCGTCGAACCCTTCGTCGAAATCGTCTTTCGGCGGACTGCCGTCATGGACGAGATTGCGGCGGCGCTGCAGATAGGCTTCCCGAACAAATTGATAAGGATCGAGCGCCGCGGCGTCGAGAATCTTTTCCGCTTGCAACAACTGGTCGCGGCGGCTGATCGTTCTGATCACATAAAGCGATCCGCGGATGGTGTCGTCTTCGACCCAGAAAACGGGATCGGTGACGATGTCCACGGCCAAACCCGCGGTGTCGCGAACCGTGCTTGGTCCGAAGAAGGGCAGGACGACGTACGCCCCGGGAGCGAGCCCCCAGTAGCCCAGGGTCTGGCCGAAATCCTCTTCGTGCTTGGGCAAGCCGATCTGGCTTCCGACGTCAATGAATCCGAGAATGCCGATGGTCGAATTGATCAACAGGCGGCCTGCGTCGGCGGTGCCTTGCGCGATCTTGAGCTGGAGAAAATCGTTGAGAACGACGACGACGTCGTCCAGGTTGGAAAAAAAGTTGGCGACTCCGGTTTGCACCGGCTGAGGCGCCACCGCATCGTAGCCTTGCGCGACCGGCTTAATGACGGCCTTGTCAAGCGCATCATTGAATTTGTAGACACCGCGATTGAAGCCTTCAAGCGGATCCTGCGGATCGCCGGTCGTCGCGCAGCCTGAAACAAGCGCTACGATCAATATCCAATGTTTCATGACAGGGATTTGTCGTTTTTGAACGGCGAGCATAGTGTTAAACCACCACCGCCGCAAGCGAGGGTGTTGCCTTCAGACTTTGCTGCCTCGAAAATGGTCAATCGCTAAACACTGAAGACGAAAATGCGCCTCGAAAACAAAACACTCTTGCGCGATCGGGCGCGTGCTCAACGCGGGTGCTGAAGAGACGCAGCACGCGATCACCAACGAAGTCGCGCCTGCCGGCGGAGTCAATCGGCAATCGGGCGTTGTCTAAGGGAACTGGGGAGACTAGCGGATTCTGTTCAGGCCTACTCCGCCGCTCGCAGAAGTTCCAGAACCGGACGTTTTTCCAGAGTGGTTGAGGGAAGTCGCCGCGCGCGCGGGCGATACTGACATTCGATGCGATTCCATACGGGCCGCGGGAACTTGGATTCTTTCGCGTTCGCGGATTTCGCGCTCAAACGGGACGCTTTTCCATTCAGGCTTTGCCAACGCAGGCTTGATTGCCGTCGCGCCATGGGCCGGCTCTTTGATCGCTACTCCGCCTGGTATTTTGTGGGGCGCGCCAGCGCGCCAATGCGGTGGCTTCCAATGCGGCGGCTTGAAATGGGGCCAGTCCTTCGGAGGATGATGCGACCATTTGACGTGAGGCCCAGGAACCCAGCACCAGATGTTGTTCAGATACGTCCATTTCCCATAATGAAAAGGCGCGAAGCCCCAAGGCGCGTGGTCAACCCAAATCCAGCCTTTGCGATGGAAGAATGTCCAGCCGCCATCGCGGTAAGGCTCCCAGCCCGTGTAGCTCGCGTGAGGTACCCAGACAGCGCCGTACTCCGGCGTTTCCTCCCACGCGCCATAGCCGTCCAAGTCCTGGTAACCAGTGAATTCGCGCGAGAGATAGCGCGAAGCGATTGAGCGGTCCTCGCCTTTCATTCGCGCCTCCGCCCATCGATCGAGCCCATCGGGCGATGTTGCAGCGTGGATCGTAAGCGGTTCGCGGCCAATGCGCGCGGTCTGGTCGGGAGCGACGCTGAACCGCTCACCGGTGCTGCGCGTGACCAGCGCTTCGCCTTCGCGCACAGCAAGTTCCGCCGCCACTCCCTCCATGTTGAGACGGTAGCGGCCTGGCTGCGAAAAATCCGCGCTAAACCCCGGCGCGCTTAATTCGAATTCGCGCGGATTCTCGCGTATCCGCGCAATGAGCGCGCCTTGCACGAGGTAGGCGCGCACTGCTTGCTCATCGATCTGCATGAAATGGAGCCGCGATCCAGCTCCGAGGTGAAGGGTCAGCGATCCGATCTGAATTTCGGCACGCGATGAGTCGCCGCTCCGAAGCGAGTCGCCGCTGCTGATGACGGTGTTGACCACCGCTTCGGCAGGGCTATTATCTGCGCGCAAGACAATGATCTCGCCTTCCACGAAACTCACCCGTCCTATGCGAGCCGGATCCGCAAAAGCCGAAGCGGCGAGCAGAGAAAGAAAGAAAGCGGCGGACTTCATGTTCGGATAAATGCAAGCTTTCTAGGCGAACGCGGCATTCGCCTCTCGCGTTGACGAGGCCAGCTGCCCAGCGTCCTTGGCTTATTTCAATTCGCCGTGCTGGCCTTCGAGCATGCTGACAAGATCGTCGGCGTGCTCTTCCTCGACCGCGAGAATTTCCTCCATCATGCGCCGGCTCGTCGGATCGTTGTTGCCGAAATACTCAATCATCTCGCGGTAGCTATCTATCGCGATGCGTTCGGCGACGAGATCTTCCTTGATCATGTCCACGAGCGTTTCGCCTTCGACGTATTCGGCATGGCTGCGAGTGAGTAAGCCATCGGGGTTGAAGTTCGGCGCGCCGCCCAACTGCACGATGCGGCCGGCGATCTGATCAGCGTGTCCCTGCTCTTCGTTGGCATGCTGGAGAAATTCGGCGGCCACGCTTTCCGCGTTGATTCCCGAGGCCATGAAGAAATGCCGCTTGTAGCGAAGCACACAGACGATTTCGGTCGCCAGCGCTTCGTTCAAAAGTTTGATCACCGTCTCACGGTCGGCGGTATACCCCTGCGTAACGGCCCCTTGCTCGATGTGCTGGCGGGCCCGCGAGCGCAGCGTCTTGATGTCAGTCAGAAATGGTTTTTCTGGCATAGCTCCTCCTTTGTTGTTGCCCTTACCCATTCTAGAAAATGAATCGTATGGCGTCTATGCGCGTTTTCCCGTAATCGCCTCACCGGAAAAGCACTCGGAAGCCGGTTCAAGACGACGGCTTTGCGCTTTCGCCTTCCGAAATCACAATTTCCACGCGGCGGTTCTGCTGGCGCCCAGCGGCGGTATCGTTGGTCGCGATTGGTCTCGCCTCGCCGTAACCCTTGACCGCAACCCGAGCTGATTCGACGCCGCGCGCAAGCAATTGCTGGCGCACCGCCATCCCCCGCTGCTCAGACAGGTACTGGTTGTATTTTTCGGATCCGACGTCGTCGGTAAAGCTTTCGATTAGAACTGTGCGCTTTGGATGTTGCTTCAGAAAGGTAGCAAGCTTGTCCAGCGTCGGCGCGGCCTCCGGTTTGAGCTCGGCCTCGCTGCCTTCGAACAGGACATCTCCTAGCGTCACCAGCAGACCGCGTTTCGTCTCACGCGCCTTCAATTCCGCGAGCGGCGATCCCTTTTTCCCCGCCGGCCCGGCTTGTGCTCGTGCTTGTTCCGGCTTCTGATATTTTCCCTGGTTCTTTTCTTCTTCTTTGCTTCGAGCTTCGAACTCGCGCGCTTTCGCCTGAGCGTCGGCCCTCGCGGCTTCCGCGGCGCGCAATTGGTGCTCGTACTGCTGGCGGGTCAATTCCGCTTCGCGCGCTTTCGCTTCAGCAGCTTCCCGCCCGCTCGCAGCTTGCTTCGCTTCGGCCTGCGCCTGCTGGATTTTTCCAAGCAGGATCAGATTGTCATGTTCAATCGTGGCTTGTTTGATGGCCTCCTCGGCGAGCTTCGTCTGAGTTGTCTGTCTCGCGGTCGCAACATATTGCTTTGAAAGATACGCATGATGAGTCACTGCCTGCGGTTCGGCCTCTTCACGGAACAAGTGCTCGGAGCGCAGCAGGTGCTCTCTCGCCTTGTCCAGAGTCAATGGCGCATGTTGCACCACTTGAGAATCATTGCTTGCGCTCGTGTAGGCGGACCGCGCGTTTTCCAGTTCCAGGTTTTTGTCCGGATTACCGGCACAGCCCGCAAGCAAAGCTAAGCCCAACGCTAAGCCCAACGCTGACCTATTTAAGTTCATTTTCCCTGCCCAGCATGTGTGCACGCAACTCGCGAATGCGCTCGTTTAGCTCGGCGGCGGCCTGCTGCGTTTTTGCTGTTTGCGATTTTGACTCGGCCAGTTTGGCATCGACTTCGGCCTGTTCCGCGAGGCTTCGAGCCGCGGCGTAGTCCTTGCTCTGAATTGCCGCCCGGGCTTGGAGCAATTTTCCTTGCGCTCGATTGAGTTCGTTGGAAGCGTATTCGACTGCTCCCGCGCGAGTCGCCTCTTCGATCGCTGTGCTCGCTGTTACCAACTGGTTGTCGGGCCGCGGTTCCGGCGCAGCGCAAGAGGCTAGGCTGACGTACGTCAAAATCAACAGAGTCTTCGGCTTCATTGGCGATCCCAGGGTACTCACATGTCATTGTTCAGCACAAACCATTCCAATCGCACATCATTGTCTTGTCGAAAGGTTTCGCGCAGCCCCGAGCCGGACGCGTGTAAAAATTACCAGCGGAAGCGGAAACGTTACCGCGGCCGCCGCAGGTCGGCGATAGCCGCCGCGAGGAAACGTCCTGCCTCACCTCCGGTCACCGCGCGGTGATCAAATGTCAAGCTCAAGGGAAGGACGCGATGCACCGCGGGAGCGCCGTTCGCCGCCACTACCGCGTCTCGAATGCTGCCGGCGCCGAGAATCGCGACCGTGGGCGGCAAAACGACCGGTGCGGCGTAACGTCCGGCGATTGTGCCGAAGTTGGAGAGTGTGATGGTGTTGCCGCGCAGTTCCTCGGGCGGAATTTTGCGCGCACGCACGTCGCGCTTCAGATTTTCCAGACCCCGGCGCAAGTCTTCCGCGGAACGATTCGCGACGTCGCGCAGCACCGGCACGAACAAACCGTCGGGTGTGTCCACCGCTATTCCGAGATCGATTTTCTTGAGGACTCTGCGCCCAACCGCCTGGCTGTCGTACCATGCGTTCAGCGCCGGCTCGGCACGGCAACCGGCGATGAGCGCTCGAATCAGCCGCATCGTCACATCGCTGTCTGACGCCCACTCCGCGATGTCGGCGTCGTCCATCAACGTCGCCGGCGCCACTTCGCTGTTGGCAAGTGTCATGTTCTGCGCCATCGCGCGGCGGACTCCGCGGAGAATTTCCTGCGGCCCCGCTTCGGACAGAATTTTGTGCACGCGCTGAACGTCCGCCGCGGTGATGAGTCCATCAGCCCCAGTCGGCGTCACCATGGCGAGATCGATTTCGAATTTGCGCGCGAGCGCTCGTACGGCCGGAGTCGCTTTGATTCCTCCCGTTGCTTTTTGCGCCGGCGCGGGCGCTTCGGCGATGACTTCGGTCCCGGCCTTGACTTCGCCCACGACCGTCCCGCTGTCTGCATCGTCGCCTTCAAATCCAACGAGCGGGGCGTTCAAATGCGCGATGTCTCCCGCCTTGCCGAAAAGCTTAGCGATGCGCCCCGCGTACGGGGCAGGGATCTCGACGATCGCTTTCGCGGGTTCGACCGACACGAGCGGCTGATCGGCGGCGATGTCATCGCCGACTTTGACGTGCCACTCGACGATTTCGGCTTCCTGCAGGCCCTCGCCCAAATCGGGAAGTTTGAAAATTTTCATTCTTGTGTCCTCGCCGAAATCTCCGCTACACAACCGCCTTTCAATCCCTTCTGCGCTGCCGACCCGGGGGCCTGTCCCGTACTCGATACGGGATCAAAAACGCGGAGCAGTAGGCGAGACTTTGTTCGAGTCCCGCAGCAGCCCGCGAAGTGTGCAGGCTGCCAGGTCGAGTTGGCTCGCCCGCGTTTTTTGACTGGAGGGAGGGAAGTGCTTCGAGTTACGAAGCACCAGCACAGCGGGGCGGCCCTCTCTTTGGTGACTTTCTGTTGGCCGCGCAAGAGAAAGTTACCAGCCGCCGGGCTGCCCCCGGCAAGACCATAAAAGGCAGCGCTTTCCATTAATGCACGGCTGGAGAACGAACGTAGTTTCTCAGACATACTTATCGCGCAAGTATAGCGACAAACAAATCGTGCGCGGCAACCAATTCGGCGCTTGCAAGTCCCAGGGCCATGCACATTCTGAAATGGCCGGCGATCGCGCTCGTGACTCTTGTCGTTGCCGCGGCAATCTTTCTCGCGCTGTTCGATTGGAATTTGCTGCGGGGAATGATCGGTGAAAAGGTCACCGCGCAAACCGGGCGCGAATTTTCGATCGCGGGCGACCTCGACGTCGATCTCGGCCTGCCGTCGAGAATTCACGCCGAGCAAGTGCGCTTCGAGAACGCCGAATGGGGCCACGCGCCTTACATGCTCGATCTCGAAGCGGTCGACTTCTCCATTCGACTGCTTCCGCTCTTGTCGAAAAAGATCGTGATCCCGGAAATCGCTTTCACTCGGCCGGTGATCTCGCTCGAAAAAAACGCCGAAGGCAAAGGCAACTGGGAATTGGGCGACGAGGATGAGGAAGGCGAGTTTCCGCGCATCGGCCGACTGACCGTGGACGCCGGAAAAATTACCTATCTCGATCCCGCGATCGCGACCGATATCACCGCCGAAGTCGCGACCGATACGGCGAAAACGAACGGTGCGACGCAATTCTCCGCCAAAGGCCAATTCAAAAGCATGCCGGCCTCCGCATCCGGCACCTCGGGTTCGGTGTTCCTGCTTCGCGATAAAACCCAGCCGTTCCCGCTCGCGGGAAAGGTTCGAATCGGCGCGACCCACGCGAATATTGACGGGACAATCACCGGCCTCGCCACTTTCGACTCGGCAAGCCTCGATCTCGATCTCAACGGCAAAAGTCTCGCCGATCTCTTTCCCATTCTCGGCTTAACCTTGCCGGAAACTCCGCCTTATCGGCTGCGGGGATATCTTGCGCACGAGGGAAAACTCTCGCGCTTTGACAATTTGGACGGGAAAGTTGGTGATAGCGATCTTCGCGGAGACTTCGCCATCGATGCCGCCGGGGAAAAGCCGCACATTACCGCCCAGCTTGAGTCGAAACTCCTCGACTTCGACGACCTCGCTGGCTTCATCGGCGCGGCTCCCGATCCTAAGGAAACAGCGTCGCGAGAACAGAAGCAAAAAGCCGCGGCGGCGAAAGCCGAACCGGGAGTGCTGCCGAAAAAGGAATTCGATCTGACGAAATTGAACGCGATGAACGCCGACGTCAAATACCGCGCCGAAAACGTCAAGAGCCGCGATGCGCTGCCGCTCGATCACCTGGTCGCGCATCTCGTTCTCGAGAATGGAGCGCTGACGTTGAAGCCGCTGACTTTCGGCGTTGCCGGGGGCAATATCGTTTCGGACTTCGCCATGAAGGCGCAGGCGATTTCAGCGACGGTGAGCTTCGAGCGACTCAAACTCGATCGGCTGCTGCCGGATTTACCGTCGTCCAAAGCGAGCGTGGGAATCATCGGTGGACGTGGCAAGCTTTCAGCCGCCGGAAATTCGATCGCCGAGTGGGCCGACAGCGTGGATGGAAACGTCGCGCTGGTCATGTCGGGAGGCAGGATCAGCAATCTTCTGCTTGAAATCATCGGTCTCGACGGCGGCGAAGTCATGAAGTTTTTGTTCGGCGGCGACCAAGCCGTTCCACTGCGTTGCGCGGTCGGCGAATTCAAGGTCGCCGATGGGGTGGTGACGGCCGAAACGTTTGTCGTGGACACCGCCGACACCAATGTTCTTGGCGAAGGCAAAGCGCATCTCGGCAAGGAGCAGCTCGACGTCGAACTGAAGCCGGTCCCTAAGGACGCGAGTGTTTTCAGCGCGCGATCCCCGATTCACATCGAGGGAAGTTTCGAGGATCCCAAGGTGCGACCCGACAAAAAACTTTTCGCGCGCGCGGGCGCCGCGCTCGCGTTGGGCGCGCTCGTGAATCCGCTCGTGGCGCTGATACCGCTAATCGAGACCGGGCCGGGAAAGAACCACGACTGCGCGCAGTTGATTGCGAAAGCGCAGCCACCAGACGCTAAACGCGGCGGGCCAGCGGGTGTAAAGGGAAAATCCGACACTCCCCGAATCCTTGATCGCTGATGTATTTTTTACAGCGTTCGTAATTCTTACACGCGTCTTTTCCCAAAGCCATTTTCGCCCAGCAAACCACCGTGTGCACAGAGGCTTACGCACGATGGAGTGGCACGGATTCTGCGTCCTTTTCATGCAAGCGTGAAACACAAGCGCTTTCGTCCGGCATCGAAGCACGCCCCGGGATTTCAAACTGACGAAAGGAATGTGTGACATGAGAAAGAAACTAATGAAAGTCGCTGTTGCGTCCGCGTTGGGTCTGGCCGCAGCGCCCGTGATTTCCGCCGACGTGAAAACCGATTCGACGCAGAAGCAGGCGGCCACCCAGAACCAGAGTTACTGGGGAATCAAAGCGTCTGACTTGGTCGACATGAAAGTCAAGAATGCGCAGGGCGAACAACTGGGTGAGATCAATGATGTGATCGTCGACGTCAAAAATGGCCAGGCGCACTATGCCGTGATGTCGTTCGATGCGGGAGGCTTGGGTCTGGGCAACAAAACGTTCGCTTATCCGCTCTCGGCGTTCAGCCGCGACACCGACGACAAGCTCACCCTCAACATCGACAGGGAGAAACTCAGGAACGCGGAGGGATTCGACAACAACAATAGGCCTGACTGGAACGATGCGAAATACCAGCAGCACATCAGTCGTTACTTCAGCAACGCCTCGCCGGTTGCCGAGGATGCTCGCCTGGTGCGAGTAAGCGATGTTCTCGACCAAGACATCAATGCGCGAGACGGAAGCGAGATCGGAGAAGTCGATGAGCTGGTGATCAACTTGCGCAACGGCAAAGTACATTACGTCACGGCCGAGCTGGATGCTTGGGGTTTCGGCGATAAACTTTTCGCCTTGCCGCTGACGGCGTTCAGCTACAACACCGAGAGCGACGACCTCGTTTTGAATGTCAACAAGGACCGCATCGACACCGAGCGTGGTTTCGACGCCAACGATTGGCCCAATATCAACGATCCCAATTATGTGCGCGACGTCGACCTGTATCTGGTCACGCTGACTCCGGTCGCGACTGACACCCAACCCGGCGCCGCGGGGCGCAGCGGGACGCCTTCGCAGTCAACTGACAAGTCAGCGCAAAGCGAAACCGGCAGTTCGATGAGCGACAAGTCGCAGCAGAGCGGAAGCACGAAGTAGTACGCGCCGTTCTGCCACGAAGGGGCCGAAAGGCCCCTTTCTTTGCGCGCGGCTCGCTTGTTTCAAACGGAGAACAAATAGCCTCACTCCCTTGCAAAGTCAGGGGCGCGAGGCCCCTTTTTTGACGGGGAACTTGACTCGCGCCGCATTACCCAAAGCAGGGAGGACTTTAGGAAAACAAAAAAATGCTGAAGCTGCTTTTGTGGATCATCGCGATCATTTTCATCATCGGCCTTCTGGTCGTCATGGGAGTATTCAACCTGATCTTCTGGCTGGCTGGTGCCCCGGAGCCCGGAATAGAACCGGCATAGATTTTAAGTCCCTTGTGTCTACCTAGTTCACCATCCGGGTGAAGGCGCTGTCTAACTTTAGTACAGGGACGATTAGCCTTCGCCGTAGCGAACGGCGATTACTTCCAATTCCTCGGCGCCTCCTGGCGCGGCGACTTTCACTAGGTCGCCCGCCCGCGCTTTGAGCAGCGCTTTGGCTATGGGCGAGACCCAACTGATCAAGCCGCGCGAAGCATCGCTCTCGTCCACACCGACGATCGTATAAGTCGCCGCTCTGCCTTTGGCATCGCAGACCGTGACCGTCGCGCCAAAGAAGACCTGATCGGAATCGCGTTCGGCGGGTTTGACGACATGCGCGGCATCGAGCTGCTTTGTGAGGAAACGGATCCTGCGGTCAATTTCGCGCAGGCGCCTTTTGCCGTAGATGTAGTCCGCATTCTCCGAGCGGTCGCCATTCGCCGCCGCCCACGCAACGGTCTTGACGATCTCGGGACGCTCGCGGTCGAGAAGATCTTTAAGCTCGTCCTTGAGCCGCGCATAGCCAGCAGGTGTGATGTAGTTCTTGGTCAGCGCCAGGGCTTCGACCTTATTCCAGGGATTTTCTTTGCTCTTCGAGTCCATCCCAGAACGCCGCGACGGCGTCGAGCATTTCGTTGCCATAGCGAATGAAAGCGTCTTCATCGAACTCGTTTTCGAAGTAGTACTCTTCGAGTTCTTCCTGCGTGTGCGCGGCGTGTTGGGCTTCGAGGCGGTTGTGCCAGACAAAAAATCCGAGCGGCAGATTCGCTCCCGTGCGCTTGTTATAGAGATTGAAGCCGTCGATTAGCTCCTGCCAGAAACCCGCCGCCGCCCAATTCTCCACGGCGTAACTCGCGGCTTGCGAAATC
>JBOIGA010000068.1:0-13239 GCA_050741875.1 Burkholderiales bacterium | reverse complement strand
TGTTTTCGGAATACGGCATGGACAAGAACGAACGCCAGATCGAAGCGCGGCAGCCGAGCCGATTGGCAGCGTCAAAAAGCTTGCGCGCCGTGCGTGAGGACGCCGCGTCGTGTCGGGCGTGCCCGCTCTGGAAAACCGGAACGCAAACCGTGTTTGGCACTGGAGATGCAAACGCAAAAGTCAAGCTGGTTGGGGAACAGCCGGGCGACGAAGAAGACTTGCGCGGCGAGCCTTTTGTCGGTCCCGCCGGCCGCCTGCTCAACCGCGCGCTCGAGGACGCCGGAGTGGACCGCGCGCGCGTGTACGTCACGAACGCGGTAAAGCATTTCAAATGGGAGCCTCGCGGCAAGCGCCGCCTGCACAAGACTCCTGCGCAGCGCGAGATTGATGCCTGTCACCAGTGGCTGGAACGGGAGGTCGAGCTCGTCAAACCCGAAATTATTGTCTGTCTCGGAGGAACTGCGGTCAAAGCGGTACTGGGACCCAAGGTGAAAGTGTTGGTGAATCGCGGAAAATGGTTAGCGAGTCCGCTCGGCGCCCGTGCGCTGGTTACGGTGCATCCTTCGTCGGTACTGCGAGCACCGGCGGAAACTCGCGAGCTTGCGTATCAGGCGCTGGTCAACGATCTCAAAGTCATCAAGCAAGCTATGCCCTGATCCCATGACGAGTACGATGTTGGGAACTCAAGCGGCGTGCAACGACGCGAGCAGCGGAATTTCCAAACTCGCGCCGGCATGATTGAAAAGCAATACTCCACCGGTGACTTTGCCCTCGCCATCCACGAACGACGCCGCCCACTGCTGAACCAAAATCTTGCGGCCGTCCGGCTGCACGAGTTGCACGCGCGCGGAAACACGAGTTGGGACGCGCTGCGCGAGACATCTCGCCAACGCGTTGTGTACAGGCCCGCTGTTCTCGGGATGGAGCGCGTGAAATACCTGGCCCAGCGGCCGGCCGAACGCTTCGATCCGGCTCATTCCGGTCATCTTTTCGCCGGTCCGATTCAAATAGACAACGCGGCCAGCGGCATCAGCCGTGATAACCGCCTCACTAATGTTGTCGAGAAGCCCCTGGCTCAAGCTTTTCTCGATCGCCAGCGTAACTTCCGCGGCAAGGCGCTCCATTTCGCTTCCCGCACGGGTCGCAAAAATTTTGAACACCGGCTCGATGACGAACTCGTCATTCATCGGCTTTTTGTCGTAAAGCGCGATGTGACCGATAACGCTGCCGAGCGACGAAAAAATCGGCATTCCGCAGTAGCTTTCTTCGCCCAGAAAAGCCTCTTTGGGGAACAGCGCGGAAAAATTGCTTCGGTGGAGGCAGATTTTGCCCTGATGGATCACTTCCTCGCACGCTGTCCCCGCAAGCTCGAATTCCTTGTTCGGAACGAATTCCCCACCCGCCCAGTACGCCTTGATCCGAACGCGCGTCGCCGGGTAATCAATGCACTCGGTGACGAATGCGCGGTGCACGTTCAGAGTCGTCGCGAAGCTCTTGACCAGCGTCTGGAAAAAAGCCTTGCCTCTCGCGCTCGAAATCCCCGTGGCGATATCCGTCAACACCTGCTGCGCGCGCTTGATTTCGGATATGTCGGTGTTGAGGCCGACGAAGCGATACGCCTTGCCCGACGCGTGGCGGATTGCCGCGCCGCGCGCCATGATCCAGCGGTAGCTGCCGTCCCTTTGCCGCAAGCGGTGGTCGCTCTGGTAATGTGAACTCGCGCCGTCAAGATGCGCGCTCAACGCTGCCGTCGCCGCCGCGAAATCGTCCGCGTGAATGCGTGTTTTCCATTCCTCGATCGAGTCCGCGATCTCGTCCTGCGAATAACCGAGCATCGTCTTCCAGCGCGGGGAATAAGCGGTCTTACCGGTTCTCAAATCCCACTCCCACAAACCATCGGATGCCGAATGCACGGTAAGCTCGTTGCGATTCTGCGATTCGTGCAGGGCGGTTTCGGTCTCTTCGATTCTCTTCTTGAGTTCGGCCAACCGTTCGCTGCGCGCGCGCAGGCTGTCGCGGAAGCGCACGATGCTTGTGTCGGTTGCGTCCGCGAGAGCGGAATAGTTTTCGCGGGACAGTTCCTCCAACGCGTCCTTCAAGCGTTGCGCGCGCTCACGCGCACGGCTCGACGAAGCGTAGAAACAAATGCACGCGATCGCCGCAATCAGCAGCACCACGACTTGCTCAACCATGTCTCATCTCTAGAGCTGTTCGTTTCCCGCTTACCTGGCAGATAGCGAGAACGTGAAACAAGTCCCTTTGTCGCGGCTGCTCTCCACGGTGATGCCGCTCCCGTGTAGCTCGATAATGCGTTTGGTGATGGCGAGCCCAACCCTGCGCCAGGCGTATTCCGGCTCTTTTCTCCGCGATAGAAGCGTTCGAAAATGAGCGGGAGGTCTTTCTCCGGGATGCCCGCACCATCGTCGCCAATGCTGACTCGCACCTCATCACTCACGCCGATGACCTCGATGCTGACCGCGGTTTCGGCGTGCTTGGGCGCGTTCTCAATCAGATTCTCAAACACACGCTCGATAAGACCCATGTTGGCCTGCACGTAGCGCACATTGGCGCCGACAATCACCGCGAGCTTTAGCTTTTTTCTTTCGGCAGCGAGTTCGAATTTCTGCACGATGTCGCGCGCCAGCTCATCGAGCTTTACCGGTTCCGGATTCAGTTCGTACCCCTTGAAATCGAGTTTGGCCAGCTCGAACAATTCCTCGACCAGCAGCGTCAGATGCGCGCTCTGTTTGGCGACGATTTCAAGATAAGTCTTTCGCTTGTCTGCCTGAAGCGTGTCCTCCTTCATCAGCAGCGTCTCGATATATCCACGCAAGCTCGCGAGCAGTGTGCGCAGATCGTGCGAGACGTTGGCGATCAATTCGCTGCGCAGGTAAACGTTTTCCGCCTGCAGCCTCGCCTTCAACGCCGCAATCTCCTCGTACGCCTGAACATTGGCGACCGCGAGCGCGATCTGGCTCGCGACTTCGCGCAGGAACGCAAAGTCGCCTTGCGAAAACTGGTCCTTTCGCCGGCTGCTGATTCCGAGCACACCGATCGTTTTGTCGCCGGCGACGAGCGGTAGGATGCAATGCGAACGCATTCCGGCGGCGAGCAAACCTTCGTCGAACGAAAAGCGCCGCTGGGTTTCGAGGTTGTTGCGCAAGAGCGGCTGGTTGAAATTGAAAGGCACAGTGCCGCTTTTACCGCGAACGTCGAGGAGCTTGTCGACAACGAGTTGATCGGGCGCGAAAGAACCATCGAGCGCATAGACGCGAAGATCGTCGGCTTCGTGCTCGTATATCGCGATCGCGGCGCGGTCGTGCGCGATCACGCGCTTCAAAGCTTCGCGCGTCGCGTGTAGCAGTTCCGACAGCTTCAGGCTGGCGATGATTGAGTTATTGAGCGCGAGCAGCGCGCGCTCGCGTTCCTGGGCCTGCATTCGCTCGATCTCCGCGCCAGCGCGCGAAGCAAAAGTCTGCAAGACCGAAACGTCCCGCGGAATCGTTTCCATCGGAAAGACGTCGAGCACGGCCAGATGCCCGATCACCTGTCGCGCGTGATCGAGGAGCGGCACGCCAAGATAGCTTTCGGCATTGAGCGCGACGAGGTCGGGATCTCCCGGGAAAAGCGCTTGCAGACGATCGGGAAAAAACACGGTCTTGCCTTCGAGCACGTGGCGGCACGGCGTCGCCGTCGTTTCGTATTCGAAGTTCTCGCCGAAGCCGTCGCCTTTCCAGAAAGCCCGGCTTCTCGCCCGTGCTTTTTTGTCGCCCTGACACTCGGCGACGAAGGCATAGCGAACATCGAGCGCAGCAGCGAGATGGCGCACGAGCGATTGAAAAAAGTCGCTCCCCGTCGCGGCGGCTGTCCCTGCTGAGATCGCCTTGATCGTTTCCTCCGCCTGGCGGCGTTCGATGAATTGCCCAATCTGTCCGCCGATGGTAGCGAAGACTTTTAGCAATGCCGCATCGGGCTTGCGCGCTTCGCGCGAAAAAAACTCGAAGACACCGAGGACGACGGGACCCAGACGAACCGGAAAAGCGAACGCAGCATGCAAACCGGCATGGCCGGCGCTCGCGGCGCGCGGAAAATTGGCGTCCTCGGCCACGCCGTCAATCCAAGCCGGCTCGCCGCTTTCCCAGACGCGCCCGGGCAGGCCCTCGCCCCGCGCAAAGGTTCGCGCACGGGTAGCTGACTCGAACTCATCCGCCGCGATTCCGTCCTCGCGCCAGAAATCGTCGCAGCGGATGACGTTGAGTTTGCGATCGACGCGCCAGAACGCCCCGATTTCCCAACCGAGATTTTCACCGATCGCTTTGAGAATCGCGCGCGCGGCTTCGGAGAGCGTTTCGCATTCGGCGAGAATCTGCGCGGTCGCGTACTGCGCTCCGAGGCGGCACTCGAAGTCGCGGCTTCCGTCACTCCCTCTTTGGTGGATCATCTTGGAGACGGCAGCGTGAAATAGAACGAAGTCCCTTCGCCCGGACGGCTGCGCACGGCGATCTCGCCGCCGTGCAGCTCGACGATGCGTTTCGTGATCGCAAGTCCAAGTCCGGCCCCCGGCGTCTTGCGGCTCTTTTCGCCGCGATAGAAACGCTCGAAAATGAGCGGCAGATCCTCCTTGGCAATTCCGCTTCCGTCGTCGCCGACTTCGATTCGCACCTGCCCCTCTGCCGTTAGAACCTTGAGCCTGACCCGGCTTCTCGCGTACTTGAGCGCGTTCGCGATCAGATTCTCGAGCGCGCGTTCAATGAGGCCGATGTTCGCCTGCACGTAAGGCACGTGCGGACCGGCGCTCATCTTCAATGTGATGTCGTTCTTCTCGGCCGCGAGCGCGAATTTCTGGAAAATGTCGCGGGCCAGCTCATCGAGTTTCACCGGCTCCGGATCGAGTTGGAATCCCTTGAAATCCAGCTTGGCGAGCTCGAACAATTCCTCGACCAGCGACGTGAGATGCGCGCTTTGTTTGGTGGCGATCTCGAGATAGCTCCTGCGCTTCGCCGACGGAAGCGTGTCTTCCTTCATAAGCAAAGTTTCGAGATATCCTCGCAACGAGGCGAGCGGAGTACGCAGGTCGTGCGAGACGTTGGCGATCAATTCGCTGCGAAGGTAAACGTTTTCGTCCTGCAGCCGCGCTTTTAAGGCCGCAATTTGTTCGTACGCCTGAACGTTCGCGACGGCGAGCGCGATCTGGCTTGCCACTTCTTGCAGGAATTCAAAGTCGCTTTGAGAGAAGTGATTCTTGAGCCGGCTGCTGATTCCGAGGATGCCGATGGTCTTGTCACCGGCCACCAGCGGAAGCGCGCAGTGCGAACGCATTCCGGCGGCGATCAGCCCCTCATCGAAAAAGTATTGCCGCTCCTCCTCCAGATCGTTGCGCAAAAGCGGCCGGCGAAAATCGAAACGGGTGGCGCCGCGCTCGCCCTTGACGTCGAGCAGCTTGCCGACGACGAGCTGATCAGGCGCGAACGAGCCATCTAGCGCATAGACCCGCAAGTCATCCACCTCCGGCTCGTAGATCGCGATCGCGGCGCGATCATGCGCGATCACTCGTTGCAGAGCATCACGCGCCGCTGTGAGCAATTCCGACAATTTCAAGCTGGTAATGATCGAGTTGTTGAGCTCCAGCAAAGCCCGTTCCCGCTCCTGCGCGCGCAAGCGCTCGATCTCGGCTGCGGCACGCGCGGCGAATATTTTTAGGACCGAAAGCCGCCGCGGACTTTCCGGCATGCGCTTTACGTCAAACACCGCAAGATGGCCGATGGTCACGCCGGCGGCGTCCGCCAATGGCACTCCCAGATAACTTTGCGTTTCGAGCGCGATCAGGTCCTTGTCTTCGGGAAAAAGTTGTTGCAGATTTTCCGAGTAGTAGCACACTGTGCCTTGCACGACCTGTTGGCACGGCGTGCCAGCGACGTTGTATTCGAAATTGTCTCCGAAATCGCCGCGTTTCCAGAACGCAAGAGATCGGGCGCGTGTCTCGTCGCGGCACTCGGTGACGAATGCGTAAGGGACTTCCAGCGCGGACGCCAACGCCCGCACCAGCGAATAGAAAAAGTCGCCTCCGGTCACCGCGGCGGTGCCCTCGGTGATCGAGCGCAGCATTTCCTCGCCGCGTTTGCGCTCGCTGATATCGGTGACAAATGCGTACAGCGCAATCAGCTCACCGGAATCACCGCGGTATGCGTCGGCCGCCAACTCTATCGGAACCAACGATCCATCCTTGCGTAGGTATTCCTTTTCGAAACGTACCGGCGTCTTGTGCCCGAGCATCCGCGCTATCTCGCGCGCTTCTGAATCACGCCAGCGCTCCGGAGTCAGGTCCTGGTAAGAGAGGCACAGCAACTCCGCGCCGGTGTAGCCGGTCAGCTTTTCGAATGCCCGATTGAAGCGGACAAAACGCCCTTCGCGATCACACGCGGCAAACGGTTGATCGCTCTGTTCGACGAGATCATTGAGGAAGCGCAACTCGTCGGCGTTCTGCCGCAACCTCTGCTCAGCAAACTGGCGCTGCACAATCTCTTCCTTCAGCCCGTCGAACAAGCGCGCGTTTTCGAGCGAGATCGCGGATTGCGTGGACAACACCTGCATGACTTCGATACGGTCGTCGGTGAACGACCCGGCGCTCAGATTGTTTTCAAGATAGAGAATGGCGGACAACTTTTGCTTGAGCAGGATCGGCAGACAAAGAATGGATTTCGGCTGCCGCGCCGCGATGTAAGCGTCGCCGGCGAAACGCTCGTCGCGCGACGCGTCGGCAATGACCAGCGTGCCGCGAGTCCGCATGACGTAGCTCACAACCGAAGTACTGGCGATGAGCGAGGTCAACAGCATCCCTTCGGGAACGATCACGATTTCCGGATCCAGTTCGCTTTGCGCGGCGATGTAGAGCTCGCCTTCCCGCTCCTCGATCAACAGCCCTTTCTGCGCGCCCGCGTTCTCCATCGCGATCTTCAGCATGGCTTTTAGAAAGTCCTCGAGGTCTATCTTCCCCGTGATCGCGTGCGCGGCCTTGACGATGGTCGCCGAATCGAGCGTTCCGCGCTCTTCGCGCATCCGCCCGCCGATGATTCCGCCGTAGCGGGTGACCAGAGCCTGAACTTTCGCGTGCGCGCCCCACGCGGCATAGCCGTCCAGCGCATCGCGCAAATACAAGGCGGCGATGCGATGATTTCCCCGGCGCAGCCAGAACTTGCCAAACAGCTCTTGTGAAAGCGCCGTTTCCCTCGGACATTCCGCAGGTGCGGCAACCGCTTCCTCGTACAAGGCAATCGCATCGCCTCCGCGCAATGCAGCTATTTCCGCGCACACCAGGAGATAGTGGTGCCGGTAATTCCGCGGTGCGTTTTCCGCCCATGTCTTGAGCCTGGGCACGAACGCGTCCAGCCTGCGCGTCGCGGAAGCGCGCTCGTTCGGCGGAAGTTCCGGGTACAAAGCAGCGAGCGTGAGCGCGTGATAGAACGTGGTCAGCTCGTCCCAGATCGTCCCCGTGTAATCGGCGATCACCCGCTCCGCTTCGAGCGCCATGGCCCGCGCTTCGTGATACTGATCGAAGGTGTAGGAAAGCGCCAACTTGGCGACGAAATAAAACATTTCAAACAAGTTCTCGCCGCGGTAGTCGCGGCGAAACGCCTGCTCATCGAAGCCATTTCCAGTGAGCGACGCGGGAGTTTCAGTCAAACCTTGCAGTGCGCGCCCCCACTGCAGAATCACTCGCACGCTGCCTTCGGCGAAATGTCGCATCTTGATGCGCTTCACGTACTCGAGGTGCGGCGCGCAGTTTTTTTGCAGCGTATCGAGCTCGCGCGCGGCGAGCAGCGTGAAGTAGCAATCGTTGAACAGCGTGTACGCGGTTTCGACCAGCAGCCCGGAGCTGCTCGCCAGGCGAAAAGTTTCGCGGCTGATCGGCAGAGATTCCTGGATCGGCCTGCGCCAGAGGCTCACGTTCCACGCGAAATTCATCCGCACTCTAGCGCGCAAACCCGGATCGTTGAAGCGGTCCGACAAGTTGATCGCGAGCATTCCGAATTCATACGCCGCGGCGTAATCGCCGCGGATCGGACCAAGGTGCATCGCGTGCAGCACGTAGCCGTAAGCGGATTCCTCGACGTTGCCATGGGTCAACGACAACCTCACCATCGCCGAGGTATTGAGCAGCGTCAGGTATTTGTTGGCGGACAGGTAACACGAGGTATGCAGGTATGCGAGGAGCCGCATGACCATTCGCGTTTCCTTGTCCCGCATGACCGGCAGATCAATCAGCGACGCGATCGGACGCTTGCCTAAAAGCGTCTGAATTTGCGCAAGCTCGGCCCCCAGCGCGCCGTGCATTTCGTCTTCGGCGAAGTCAAGCCCGAACAGTTTGAGCGCTGCGTGCCCGACCTTGATCGCATCGAGGTAGCGCGAGGCGCTTTCATATTGGAGAATTTTCAGCTTGTAGACTTCCGCGAGATCGAGTTTGGTTTTGCCGCGCCCGAGCAAACACTCGAAACGCGCTTCGGCTTGATCAAACTGCCCGCACAGATACTCACATTCTGCCGCGTACAAATTGAGTTTGAATGCGAGCGGGTAGTCCGAATGCCAGTGCTCTTCACCAAGCAAGCGGGCTCCGGCGGTGAAATATGCGAGCGCGGTCGAATAGGCGGTGGACTTTTTCGCTTTCTCTCCGGCGGCCAGGTTAAGCCGCGCGAGAGAAGTCCGTTCCTTCTCGCCGGTCATCAGTGCGCAGCCGATGTTGAGATGCGAAGCGATGTCAAATACTTTTTCTTCCGTCTCGCCATGCTGCCGCAAAAGCAGGCGGCCGATCGTCAGGTGCGTGTGCGGCTTTTGCGTCGCCGCGATTTTCGCGTACGCGGCCTGCTGAACGCGATCGTGCAGAAAAGCAAACGTGCCTTCCCTCTGCGGCAGAACGAGACCGGCGGCGATCGCTTCCGACAACTGCTCGCGGGCGGTCTGCGCCGATTGCTCGCTCACCGTGGCGAGCGAATCCAGATCGAAGCGGTTGCCGATGCACGCGGCAAGCGTGATCACGCGTTGCGCGGCGACGCCCAAACGATTGATCTTGTGCGTCATGAGATCAATCACGTTGTCAGTCATTGCCGCGTTCCTGATCGCGTCAATCCGGCAAGTCCACTGCGCTTGCTCGACGTCGAAAACGATGAGGCCGTCCTGGTGCAGCGCCTTCATGAACTGGATCATGAAAAAGGGATTGCCGCCGGTCTTGTCGAGCAGGATTTCGGCGAGCGCCCTCGTGTCCGACGCTTTGAGCGTGTCCGCGGTCATTTGTGCAAGGTCGGAGAATCCGAGCGGGGAAAGCGCGAGGGTCTCTATTGATGCGTCGGATTGTTCGAGCTTGGCTTTCGCCCTCATCAGCGGATGTTCTGCTCCCACTTCATTGTCCCGGTAGGCGCCGATCAGAAACAGGCCGCGAACGTCCGGCGAGGTCAAGAGCGGCTCGAGCAAATTAAGCGTCGCGGAATCCACCCATTGCAGGTCATCGAGAAATACCACTAACGGGTGCGAGGGGCTCGCGATCGCGGCGACGAAACTCTGCATCGCGCGGTTGAAGCGATTTTGCGCCTCCGCGGGAGTGACGCACGCGGACGGAGGCTGCGGACCGAGGATGAGCTCGATCTCCGGTATCACTTCGGCGATGACATCGGCATTGTTTGCCAGTTCGCCGCTCAGACGTTCGCGCGCCAGCGCGAGGCGCTGCGCGCTCTCGGACAAGAGTTGCCGCACCAGCTGCTGAAACGCCTGAATCAAAGCCTGGTAAGGGATGTCGCGCGACAACTGATCGAATTTTCCGGCGACGAAATAGCCGCGTTCGCGGGCGATCGGCCTGTACAGTTCGCGAATGAGCGAAGTCTTGCCGATCCCGGAATAGCCCGCGACCAGCATCAGCGCCGCCCCGGCTCGCTGACAGACGCGGTCGAACGCCTCCAGCAGTGCCGCGACCTCTTTCTCTCTTCCGTAGAGCTTTTGCGAGACCAGAAAACGGTCGGAAACGTCGCGGCTGCCGAGAACAAAAGGTGCGACTCGTTTACCCGCCACCCATTCGCGCGCGCAACGTTCCAAGTCTTCCTGCAATCCGAGTGCGCTCTGGTAGCGCTCCTCGGCGGTCTTTGCAAGCAGCTTCATGACAATGTCCGACAAGGGCTTCGGAATCGCCGGATCAACTTCGATGGGTGCTACAGGCGTTCTCGCGATGTGTGAATGCACGAGTTCGAGCGGATCCGCCGATTGAAATGGCGGCTTCCCGGTAAGCAGCCAGTACTGGACCGCGCCGAGAGAGTAAAAATCGGTTCGATAGTCGCACGTGCGATTCATTCTTCCCGTTTGCTCGGGTGAACAATAGGTGAAGTTCGCGCGTAGTGCTCGCGGCGCCGTGTCCTGCCCCGCGCCGGAAAAGTCGATCAATTGCGCACGCTTTCGCTCCGCGTCGAACAAAATGCCGCCTGGATGGATAACGTTATGTGTGACACCGCTCCTGTGAAGCTCGGCAAGCGTCGCGCAGAGTTGGACGCCGAGGTCCAGTGTGAGGCCGAGATCTGCGGGCGCGGAAAAACTGTCGAGCGGCGTCCCACCCGAATCTTCCAGTATCAGCGCGCAATCGTCTTCGCTGATTGCGTGCGTCCGGGGAACTCCCGGAATCGTGAGGCTCTTCAAGAGCTGCCATTCGCGGCGCAGGCACTCGCGGTCTTCCACGCTTGGCTGCTCGCGAGACGGAATTTTGATGAGCACTCTTGCGCCATCGCTTTTTTGCAGCGCTCGATAAAAGGAAAAATCTCCGCTGTGCTTGAGCAGTTCGAGAATCTCGTATTGCGGGATCACGCTGCGCAAGCCCATGCGATCGCAGAAGCTCATCGCCGGGCCCAAATCGACTTGCATTAGTGTGAAATCGCGACCGGCAACGAAAACGAAAAACACGCGCCGGCGCCGGGACTGCTCTCGGCGCTGATGCGGCTACCGTGCAGCTCGACGATCCGTTTGGTAATCGCGAGTCCGAGTCCGGCCCCCGTTGAATGGTGGGTTTTATCCACACGGTAGAAGCGATCGAAGATGAAAGGCAAATCGGTCTCCGGAACGCCCGTACCGCTATCTTGCACTTCTACGGCGATCTCATCTCCGCTCGAGGTCAGGTTGACGCGCACGTCTCCCCCTACCGGAGAATACTTGATGGCGTTGCCGATCAGATTTTCCAGCGCGCGCTCGATCAGGCGCAAGTCGGCTTGCACGAAAGGCATCCGCGCGGGAGACAATAGCTTGAGCTTGATCTGTTTCTCACTCGCGGCGAGCTCGAACTTCTGCACGACGTCCTGCGCCAACTCGGAAAGCAGCACGGGTTCGCGGTTGATTTTGCAATTCTCGTACTCGAGCTTGGCGAGTTCGAACAATTCAGCGATGAGCGCCCCCAAATGTTCGCTTTGCCTCGCCGCGATTTCGAGGTACAGCCTGCGCTCTTCGACGGAAAGGCTGCCATTTTTCACGAGCAGCGTTTCGACGTAGCCGCGCAAAGCCGCGAGGGGCGTACGCAGATCGTGCGAAACGTTGGCGATGAGATCGCGACGCAGTTTATCGCCTTCACGCAAGTCACGGTCTTGTGCAAGCATGCGCTCGGCCATCGTGTTGTATATTCTGCCGAGCTCAGAGACTTCGTCCCGCGCGCTGACGTTGGCAAACGGAATTTTGTCCCTGAAGCCGCCGCGCTCGAACGACTGCATTGATTTCCGCAGGATACCGAGCGGATGAGTGACCACCGCGAAAATCCCTGTCCCAGCAAGAAAAATGCAAAAAAGCCAGGCCGCAACAGCGACTGGCGCTTCCAGTCGAGACGACAATGCGAAACCGGCAAGTATCAACGAAACAAGAAGCGTTGCTGAGAGCTTGGCGAGGAAATTAGGCATTTCACCCTTCCCATTCACCGATTCTTCATCCTTCAACCAGAGCGTGCTTCGGTGAATTTGTAGCCGACACTCCAGATGGTCAGTATATATTCCGGATTCGATGCGTCTTTTTCGATCTTGGCGCGCAGGCGATTGATGTGCGAATTGACCGTGTGTTCGTAACCCGAGTGTTCGTAGCCCCAGACCTTGTCGAGCAATTGCGCGCGCGAGTAAACGCGTCCCGGATTCTGCGCAAAATGCAGCAGCAGATCGAACTCCTTACTCGTCAGGTCAAGGCTCTTGCCATTCAAAGTAGCTTCACGTTTGGAAGGATCAATCACGAGATCGCGCGCGCGCACGATCTTCATCGGACTCTGCGGCGACGTGGACGACAGCGCGTCGAGCCGCCTGAATATCGCCTTCACTCTCGCCATCAGTTCCATGATCGAAAACGGTTTGACGAGGTAATCGTCGGCGCCCATCTCCAAACCCAGCACCCGGTCCAACTCGGTGGATTTCGCGGTCAACATCAGCACTGGAGTGTAATTCGATTTCGAACGCAGCTTGCGGCAGACTTCGAGACCATCCATTCCCGGCAGCATGAGATCGAGAATAATCAGGTCGTAGTTCTTCGCCTCCGTCTCCGCGTAACCGACAATGCCGTCGAAAGCGACTTTGACGTGGCAATTGAGGTCTTTCAAATGCAGCTTGACGAGATTAGCGATTTCGGGTTCGTCTTCGATGACGAGAACGCTTCTTTGCATTTGGCTTCCTCCGCATAGAGAACGACTAATAGCGGCTCGTGCCTATTGAATCACGGGGCGGCTCACCGCCCCTTCTGCCGTTTGCTCATATTATCCGCCGCTGCGCATGCTTTCACTCCTCACTCCTCACGGGCGCTTGCGCCCGTGATCAGCCGCGTGCCGCCGCGAAAAGTGAGATACGCCCAGAACCAGTCGAACATCACCGACACGCGGTTGCGCAACCCAACGAGGAAGGCGACGTGCACCGCACCCCAAAGCCACCACGCAACCGCCCCTGAGATTCGAACAAAGCCGAAATCGGCGACCGCCGATTTTCTGCCGATGGTCGCGAGACTGCCGAGGTGACGATATTGGAACGCGGGCGGGCTTTGCCGGCCCGACACTTTTGCGCGTATGACTTTGGCCACGTACTCTCCGCCCTGCTTTGCCGCGGGAGCAAGGCCGGGGACCGAATTGCCCTTCCACGCGTTTGACAATGCCGTATCGCCTATCGCGAAAACATTGGGAAGTCCGGCGACCGAAAGATCGGGGCCGACTTTGACTCGTCCCGCGTTATCGGCTTCGACGCCGAGCCATTTCGCCGCCGGGGA
>JBOIGA010000067.1:0-13243 GCA_050741875.1 Burkholderiales bacterium | reverse complement strand
CTCCTGGCGAAGGGGTCGACCCTTCGCCGCGTCGCGCTTCGCGCAGCTCATCCCCCAAAGCCGCCGTCGCGACCGTGCGGGACTGGATCAGAGGTTCCTTGGCCTTGCTCCGCCTCAACCATGCAGTTAGCATCTCCGATCTCCCTCATGAGTGTACGCGACGATGCCGCCTGACACCCCGGTAAGCGCGGTTGCCTACGTGATCCAACTCGCCGTCGCGCCGGTCTTTCTGTTGACCGGAGTCGGCGCGATCCTGGGCGTGCTCACCAACCGTCTCGCGCGCATCGTTGACCGCGCGCGCAGCCTCGAACAACAGGCGGCGAATTCCAACGATCCGGCGTGCATTAACGCCGACCTCGACACGCTTTCGCGCCGCGCGCGCCTCATCAACTGGGCGATCAGCTTGTGCACTGTGTGTGCTTTTCTCGTTGCCATGGTTATCGTCATTTTGTTCCTCGAAGCTTTTCTCCAGCTCGACATGCCTGGGGTTGTCGCGCTGCTTTTTATCGCGGCGATGCTGGCGCTGATCGCTGGAATGCTCGCCTTCCTGCGCGAAATCCATCTCGCGACCGGCACTCTGCGAATCGGCCCGCGCGAAAGGCAGGATTGAGGATCGAGGACCGAGGATTGAGCAATTCGGGACTGGGAAGGATTCAGATCCAGGACCAAATAAAGCCGCCATTCAATTCAAAACTCAAAGCTTCACCCTCTCCCTTGTAATTCTTGCCCGCTTTGTAAATCTTGCTCCCTGTCGCGCGGGCGAAAACGCAGCCAGAAAGCCTAAGCGCTTCTTAAGAACACCCTCTTGCCGGTCGGAATGCTTGTTGCTTTCGGAACTCTTGCTGGCGCGCTGACCCACAGCGTGCGTCCAAAGGAGAAGAAAATGGCTAAGACCACCTTTAACGCGGGGAATGAAGACCGCGACGATCGCGCCGCGCTCTTGCGCGGATCCGCCGTCGAGCCGGAAGACGTCGATTACGAAATGAGACACCCCGGACAACGTTTCGCCCACGAAGCGAAGGAATCGGGCAAGTCGCTGCTCGACAGTCAAAAGCGCGCCGCGGCCGACAGCCTCGATGGCTGGGCGCAGGCGCTGCGCAAAACCGCCGAGCAATTGCAGAACGACGACTCGTCGGTCGCGATGATCGCGCAACGAGCGGCCGAAGGGATTGCCGGCTTTTCCGGATCTTTAAGGCAGCGCGATGTCGGCACGCTCTTTTCTCAGGCGCAGGATTTCGCCAGAAGGCGTCCGGCGATTTTCCTCGGTAGCGCCCTGGCAACCGGTTTCGTGCTCGCACGCTTTCTGAAAAGCAGCAACGAGCGCGAAGGCAGTTGGGAAGTCCAAATGGGCCGCAACGTGACGACTGCCGGCGACCAGTTTCCCCAATCGCCCGATCCAACCCCTGGAGAGAACCATGAAAGCTAATGAACTGAAGGAACAGCGCCCGCTGACGTCGCTTTTTTCCGATCTCGTGACCGAGACGACCGACCTCGTGCGCAAGGAGATCGCTCTCGCCAAGAGCGAAATGTCGCATAAAGCGACGCAGGTGAAATCGGGTGTGTCGTTCATCGCGATCGGCGGCGCACTGCTGTTCGCCGCGTTGCTTTTCTTTCTCAACGCCGCTGTTGCCTGGGTCGCAACGATCATGCCGGATGCGCCCGTGTGGGCGCCTTCGCTCATTGTCGCCGCGGTGGTTACGCTCATCGGCTTTATCGTGTTGATGATCGGAAAAAGCAGTCTCGCGGCGAAAAACCTGACGCCCAGGCGAACCGTTGACTCGCTCAAGCGCGAGACGCGCATTGTGAAGGAGGACTTAAGATGAACCCCGAACAAAACAAGAGCCCCGAGCAACTCGAGCGCGAAATCGCCATGACTCGCGGCGAAATGGAGACGACGCTCTCGGCGATCCAGAACCGTCTTTCCCCCGACCGATTGATGCATCAGGCCGTCGATTACGTGCGCGAAGGCGCGGGCGGATATGCGTCCAACCTGGGCGCGACGATCAAGAACAATCCCGTGCCATTTACGCTGCTCGGCTTCAGCCTGGCGTGGCTCATGCTCTCATCGGGACGGACTCCGCGCCATGTCGAGTACGACGACGAATTCACTGCTGAGCCTTCCGGTCCGGGAACGATGGAGCGCATCGGCTCCGGAATCAGCGGCGCCAAAACAAGAATCGGCGATTCCGCGCACAGTGTCGCCGAGGGAATGAGCGGCGCCAAAGCGAGAATCAGCGATTCGGTTCACGGTTTCGCCGACAAAGCCAGAAGCGCAAGCGAATGGGCGCGCGGCAAGAAAACTTCGGCGCGAGTCACCGCCGGCCAGTGGACGCAGGATGCGCGCGACGGCTATCACCGTGCGCGCTACGGCGTCGAAACGACCTACAACGACTATCCGTTGATCCTCGGCGCTTTCGGCATCGCGCTCGGCGCCGCGATCGGCGCAAGCCTGCCTTCGACTCGCCGTGAAGACCAGTGGATGGGCCAAGCGAGCGATGACCTCGTAAGTCAGACAAAAAGAGTCGTGCGTGACGAGTTCGACAAGAACCGCGACAAGATCGAGTCGGTCGCCGAGAAAGCCGCCGAAGCCGCGAAGGAAGAAGCTCGCAATCAGGATCTGACCGGGGCGAACACTGGCCCGTGATTCCCGCGTTGCCGAGGGAATCGCGATTTGGCCTTTCCGGCGCTGTGTAGCGGAAAGGACGCACGGCTGGCGCTATGCGATTGTGGGGGCTGGCATCGCAGGCGTGCTCTGGCTCGCGGCGTCGACGCTCTTTTCTGTCTACGTCGCCAACTTCGGCAGCTACAACGAGACTTATGGGAGCCTCGGCGCGATAGTCGGGCTCATGCTTTGGCTCTAGTCTCGTCGTACATTAGGCTCTTGGGGGCGAATTTCGCGGCGGTCAGGGCGAAGGCGGCGAGGCGCCTTACCCCTCACTCCTCAGTCGCTTTAGAAACTGGATGAGCTTCGGGTGGTTGCACGAAGCGACATTAAGCCGCAGCCAAGGCGAGGGTTCGAGATGTGGACGGAAAACGCTTCCGGGCGCCAGCACGATTCCCGCTTCGGCGGCGAGGTTGGCAATCGCTATCGAATCGTCATGTCCGGGAACTCTCGCCCACAGAAAGATTCCCTCCTTCGGTTCGCAGAACAGTCCCACTCCGCAGCGCTCCAGACTGCGCAGTGTCGTTGGGCGGATTTCGGCGAGCCGGGCGCGGACGCGGTCGAGGTATTTGTGGTAGTGGCCTTCGGTGAGCATGAGATAGACCAGCCGCTCGTTGAATTCGGAAGTCGTAATGCTCGACAGAACCTTGATGTCGGCGAGATCGCAAGCCATGTTTTCGCGGCAAGCGAGGAAGCCCACGCGCAGGCTCGATGACAAGGTCTTGGAAAAGCTGCCGACGTAAATCACGCGTTGCAGCTGATCGAGCGTCGCCAGACGATGGATGGAACCCGCGTGGAGGTCGCCGTAAGCATCGTCTTCGATGATGGTGAAGCCATGCTTTTCCGCTAGCTGCAGGACGCGAAAGGCGACTGGCGAAGAAAGATTGCTGCCGGTCGGATTATGCGCCACCGATTGCGTAAAGAATGCTTTCGGCTTGTGCTCTTCTATCAACGCTTCCATTGCCGCAACATCCGGGCCATCCTCGTTACGCGGTACTCCGGCGAGCGTGATGCCGTGCAGTTTGAGGTCGCCGAACAAAACGTAGTAACCCGGATCGTCAACCAGCACGGCATCTCCGGGCTTCAGGAGATAGCGGATAATCAAATCCAGAGCGTGGCTCGCGCCGGTGGTGAGAACGATTTGCGAGGCTTGCGCGAAAACGCCGATTTCCGAGAGCTTGAACTGCAACTGGTTGCGCAGCGGAAGATAGCCCTGTGCGCTGCCGTATTCAGTCAAGTGTGATCCGTTCTTGCGCGCGAGAACCCGCAGGCCGCGGCGGATTCCTGCTTCGTCGAGCCACTCTCGCGGCAGCCCCGCGCTGCTCGCTTTGAGCATCGCCGGATCGTCTTCGATCATTCGCCGCACCAGCCAGACCGCATCGATCGTGCGTTCCAGCTTGCAGGTTCCCTGGGACGGCGCTTCGTGGGAGCGTGCGGCGACATAGAAACCCGACCCTCGCTTCGCATTCAAATATCCCTGGGCGACCAGCCGGTCGTAGGCTTCGACCACCGTGAAGCGGCTGATGTTGTGATCGTCGGCGAAGCGACGGATCGGCGGTATGCGCGTTCCAGGGCGCAGGCCGCGCTGTTCGATTCGGTGCCGCAACGAGGCGACGATCTGCTCGACCAGAGGCACTCCGTTCCGGGGATCGAGGCTGACAAGCGCCATTGTGTTCAGGAGAAGTGACCAGTACAGATACGAAAGCTTTCGGAGGATTGTATCTGCATACTTTCTAAAGTGTCCAGTATTGTTTTATTGCCGAAGGTGGCAAAGACTGGAGAAAGAACGATGAACAGACTCTTTACAAGCGGTGACCTAAGCTCGGGCCTCAAGACGTTTTTCCAACCCATGCTGGATTGGATCGCGAACGGCGAGACCAAGTGTCGCGACGCCTATTTCGCGCAGGCCACGGATCTCGCCGACCTGGAGCAGCGCATCAGGCGTTGGGAGCGAAGCCGCGACCGCAGCAAATTGTGTTAGTTATTAGTTGCGTAACTTGTCGCCGAAAGGGGGCGATCGAGATGGGCTTGTGATTCAGTCTTACGTTTCGGGCGAAGCTCATGACCGCCGCCCTCTCGGCGTGGCCGGGCTCGCGCCCGCGCTTTTCGTTCTGCTCTGGAGCACGGGATTCATCGGCGCGAAACTCGGGCTTCCCTATGCGGAGCCGATGACGTTCCTGCTGCTGCGGTTCGCTCTGCTGGTCGGGCTCACACTGGCGATCGCCCTGGCGCTGCGAGCGCCGTGGCCAGCAACTCCCGCGCAATGGTGGCACATCGCGATCGCGGGACTACTCATCCAAGCCGGTTATCTTGGAGGAGTCTTTGCCGCGATCGACCACGGCCTTTCTGCCGGAATGACCGCGCTGATCGGCGGCCTGCAGCCGCTGCTCACCGTGGTCGCTGCGGCGCCGCTGCTGGGCGAGCGCACCAGTTCCCGTCAATGGCTGGGCTTCGTTCTCGGATTCATCGGCGTTGTGCTCGCGGTGTTTCAGCGTCTCGAACCCGGCGCGATAGAAGCCGTGGCGCTCGCCGTGTTCGCTCTCATCTGCATTACTGCCGGCACGCTGTATCAGAAACGTTTCTGCGCCGCCATGGATTTGCGCTCGGGAGCGGCGATCCAGTTCGGCGCCTCGGCGTTGGTGCTGCTCATCATCGCTCCTTTGACGGAGACGATGCACGTCGAATGGACCGGAGAATTCGTCTTCGCGCTCCTGTGGTTGACGCTCGTGCTGTCGCTCGGTGCAATGACGCTGCTGTGGCTGCTTCTGCGCCACAATGAGGCGTCGAGAGTGTCGGCGATGTTTTACCTGGTGCCGGCGACGACAGCGCTGATCGGGTTCGCGGTGTTCGACGAGCGGCTCGACCCGCTCGCGATTTTGGGATTCGTCGTGGCAAGTACCGGAGTGGCGCTGGTGACAAGGCGATAAGGGGAAACCGTTGATAGAAAAACGGTTCGAGTGGCAAACCCGCTCGGCGACTTCCGAGTCACAGCTAAGGTTGCGGCAAAGGAGGACTGCTCTTCGGGTTCATCGGCATGAACGCTGCGTTGCGCTCAGCACTGAAACGAAGGTAACGTCATACTCTGCTGCCGCAGGGAGTCTTCGCCCGCATGCGAACCGATGCATTGAACCGCTGGCTCAGCCAAAAATCGCTCGCTTTGGCCGCCTTCGGCGTTGTCGCGTTAGCGGGGTGCCAGCAAAACGAGACTGGACCGTCGTGCCGCAGAACTGGATGCGCTGCGAGAACAGTGGGAATATTCGCACGCGGCGGGAGCGCTGCTCAATTTGACCACGATGATCGCGCTCATTCTCTCGCTGCTGCCGCGCCGAGATACGGCAATGGTCACACGGGCCGGCTCGCGCGCCTGATCTTTTCGGCGACTTTGGCGTTGAAACGCGCGGCGTCGATGACGTGGCACTCGTGCACGCCTTCGCTGATCAGGTCAATTCCGTCGTGCGCCGAGAGCGAAAACGTCAGCTTTCGACCTTCGATTTTTTCCAGTTTGAGCCTCACCGTCACCGTGAAGCCGGGCGGAGTCGCGGCGAGATGGGAGAAATGAACTGCGTTCCTAACGTCTGCTCAAACGGCCAATCGAGGTGTGGCTTGAGCGTCTCGATGCACGCCCATTCGAGCAGACCGACCATGAACCCGGTCGCGAACACGCTCGGCATCTGCTGAAAAAGCGCCGACTCGGGATAGAGCTTGGGAACAGTCTTGCTTTCAGGGAGGGTAAGCTGAACTCGTGGGTGAGGCCGGGCCGCAACGTCTCTTTCATCTTTTTCCTCGCGTGCTTTTAACCTTCGTTTAACATTACCCTACCCACGCCGAAGAGAAAAATGACCTTTGACGCCGTCATCGCCGGGGCGGGACCCGCCGGAGCGTATCTCGCGTATCTGCTCGCACGAGTAGGCGCGCGCGTCGCGCTCATAGACCGGGACAACTTTCCGCGCGACAAAACCTGCGGCGGAGGCCTTTCGCGCAAGACGCTCAAGCTCCTCGAATTCGATCTTTCGCCGGTAACCCAAGTCGCGATCAACGGCGCATTTCTCACCTATCAGAACCAGGGGATCATCGCGCGCTCGATCGACGATTGCGCTGGAATTACCGTGTTGCGCAGCGAGTTCGACGATTTTCTCGTACGCAAGGCGGTGGGAGCAGGCGCGCAATTTTTTCCCGAGACGGCTTACCTTAAGTCGGAGCGAAGCAACGGTGAAATCAAGATCGTTACGTCGCGGCAAACGCTCGCCGCGCGTTACTTGATCGGCGCCGATGGTGTGGCGAGCCGCGTCCGGCGACAGGTTTTTGGCCGCGGACTGGTGAGTTACGCTCCCGCGCTCGAAGCCCTCATACCCGCTACCAGTGAGGCGCTTGCCCGTCTCTCCGGGCGAGTTCTTTTTGATTTCGGTGGCGTGCCTAACGGCTACGGCTGGATTTTTCCCAAGAGAGACCATTTCAATGCGGGAATATATTCCATCTTCGGCGGCAATCGCCTGCGCGCGCATCTCGGCCGTTTTATCTGCCGCTATTCGTTGTTGACCGGAAAGCCATCCCAAGTCCGGGGCCACGCGATTCCCCTCAGAAACGAAAAAAAAGTTTTCGAGAAAGAAACAACGTGGCTCGTTGGAGACGCCGCCGGCTTCGCCGAATCAGTGTACGGCGAGGGGATCTACTTCGCGTTGAAGAGCGCCGCCATCGCCGCACGAGCGTTTTGCGAGGGGAAAGGGGCGCCCGAACCCGGGCGCTATACCGCGCTCGTGAACAAAACGCTGATTCCCGAGCTGTTCTACTCTGAACTGATCGCGCGGCCCTTCTATTCGTTTTCACACTTCGGCTTTTTCCGCATGCTGAGAAGTGTTCACGTCAACCGTTACTTCGCCGGCCTCGTGCTGGGAACCGTCGGTTACAAGGAATGCTTCTACAAAGTCGCCGCAAGCGCTCCGTACTGGGCGTTCTCGAAGCGCTATGCCTACACGCCGGAATTGACGCTATGAGCGGACCGCTCGCGGAATTGAAGGTCGTTGAGATGGGAACATTGATCGCGGGTCCTTTTTGCGCGCGCGTCCTTGCCGAGTTCGGCGCTGACGTTGTCAAAATCGAGTCGCCCGACGGCGGCGATCCGCTGCGCCAATGGCGCAAGTTATACGAGGGGACTTCGGCGTGGTGGTTCGTCCAGGCGCGTAACAAAAAATCGGTGGCGGTCAATCTCCGGATGCGCGAAGGGCAAGAAATCGTGCGTAAGCTTGTGCGTGACGCCGATATCGTCGTTGAGAACTTTCGTCCGGGGGCGTTGGAAAAATGGGGATTGGGATGGGACGTTTTGTCGGCGGAGAATCCGCGTTTGGTCATGGTTCGGCTTTCGGGCTACGGGCAAACCGGGCCCTATCGCGATCGTCCCGGTTTCGGCGCCATCGGCGAATCGATGGGAGGCTTGCGTCACCTGACTGGGTTTCCCGACCGCGCGCCGTGCCGGGTCGGCGTCTCCATTGGCGATTCGATCGCCGCGCTTTATGGAGTGATCGGCGCGCTTCTCGCGATCCATCATCGCGAAAAAAGCGGGCGCGGGCAGATGGTGGACGTTGCGCTCTACGAAGCGGTATTCAGCCTGATGGAAAGCCTGCTTCCCGAATATTATCTTTTCGACTTCGTGCGCCAGCGCAGTGGCGCGTCGCTGCCAGGAATCGTTCCTTCCAGTACCTACCCGACTCGCGACGGCAAGTACGTTGTCATCGGCGCCAATTCGGATTCGATTTTCAAGCGTATGATGACCGCGATCGAGCGTCATGACTTGGCCAGCGATCGCAAGCTTGCGACGAATGCCGGACGCGTTGCGCGAACGGAGGAGATCGATTCGGCGATCGGCGAATGGACTTCGCGCAACGATCTCGATCAAATTCTCGGCGTCCTCGAAAAAGCCGAAGTTCCCGCGGGCAAAATCTATGACATCGCCGATATCGTGAAAGATGCGCATTACCAGGCGCGCGCAATGATCGGCGAACACAAACTCGGCGATGGACGCTCAATCAAGCTGCCCGGAATCGTTCCCAAAATGAGCGAGACGCCGGGCGACACTCGCTGGATCGGTCCGAAACTGGGCGAGCACACGATCGAGGTTCTCGTTGGCCTCGGCTATGACGCGGCGGCGCTTGAAACCCTGGCGAAGCAAGGCGTGATTCACGCCGGGAAGCGCTGATGGCGGCCCAACCAGACACCGAAAACCTAGCATTGTTCTGTGATTTCGAGAATATCGCGCTCGGTGTGCGCGACGCGAAATACGACAAGTTCGATATCGGCAAAGTTCTGGAACGCCTGCTGCTTAAAGGTAGCATCGTAGTCAAGAAGGCGTATTGCGACTGGGATCGCTACAAGGACTTCAAGGAAGCGATGCACGAAGCGTCGTTCGAGCTAATCGAAATTCCGCACGTGCGGCAATCGGGGAAAAATTCCGCCGACATCCGCATGGTCGTCGATGCGCTCGATCTTTGCTACACCAAGGCCCACGTCGACACCTTCGTCATCATCAGCGGTGATTCGGATTTTTCGCCGCTGGTTTCCAAATTGCGCGAGAACAACAAGATCGTGATCGGTGTCGGGGTAAAGAACTCGAGCTCCGACCTGCTGATCGCCAACTGCGACGAATTCATCTACTACGACGATCTGGTGCGCGAGAAGGAAGCGCGCAAGCGCAGCCGTAAGAAGGCCGCACCCAGGCAATCGCCGAACACCGGCGCCGAGCGCAGCGCTGAAGACAAAAAACAAGAAGCGCTCGACCTGGTGATGGAGACGGTCGAAGCCCTACTTAGCGAGCGCGGCGCCGAGGACAAACTTTGGGGATCAATGGTGAAACAGGCGCTGAAGCGGCGCAAACCCGGATTCAACGAGTCTTACTACGGCTTCAAATCGTTCAGTCAGCTTCTCGACGAGGCGCAAGCCCGCAAACTGCTTGCGCTCGAACACGATGAAAAGTCCGGAGGTTATATCGTGCAAACGCCGCCGCAATGACTTTATAAAATGGGCGCCGTAGCGTCGAAGAAAAGTGGATCAGGCTGAAGACAATATGCGCGCAAAAATTTTGATCGCGGCATTGTTTCTGGCGCTGGTTGCGGCCTGCGCTCGAACGGTTCCGATCAAGGAAATCGTTGAACATCCGCGCGACTACGCCGGGAAAAAGGTCACGATCGCGGGGGAGGTGAGCGACGCTTTTTCGCTGCTCGCGTTCAAATATTTCACCCTCAACGACGGCACGGGAACGATAGCGGTGGTCAGCGAAAAACCATTGCCGAGGGTGGGCGAAAAAATCAGGATTACGGGGACGATCGAAGAAGCTTTTTCCCTTGGTACCGAGACGCTGACGATTCTGGTGGAAGAGCCGAGAAAAAAGCCGTAGGGCTTTCGCCTGACAAATTCAGACTTTCGTCATTGTCGCCCAGCCGAAAGCGCGAGTGATGAAGGCGCCGATGTCGGTCACCTCTTCCATGCATACCGAATGCGCCATGGGAAAGTCGTGCCATTCGACCTGGTAGCCCAGGTGCGTTAAGTGGTCGCGGGACGCCTGCCCGAGGGCGAGCGGAACGACGTTGTCCATCACGCCGTGCGCCATGAAGATCGGCGTGTTCGAATTCGCCGCCTGCGCCTCGGCCGGCAAGGTCGCGGGGAGCGGGAGATATGTGGAGAGCGCGAGGATTCCGGCGAGTTTTTCGGGATAGCGCAGCCCAGTGTGCAACGCCATGGCGCCGCCTTGCGAAAATCCGGCGAGCATGATCTTGCGGGAAGCGACTCCGCGCGAGCGTTCGCGCGCGATCAGCTTGTCAATTTCGAGCTGCGTCCTCCGGATACCTTTTTCGTCCTCCGAGAGCGACATATCGGGAAGCAGAATGTCGTACCACGCGCGCATCACATAGCCGCTGTTGATCGTCACTGGCACCATCGGCGCGTGCGGAAAAACGAAGCGAGTCGGATCGGGAAGACAAAAATCGAGCTCTTTCACCATGGGCACGAAATCGTTGCCGTCGGCGCCGAGACCGTGCATCCAGATGATGCTCGTGTTCGGATTGGGCGCGGTCTCGACTTCGATTGTGGGAAGAAAATCCATTTCGCCTAGCTCTTTTGACGTAGGGCAGATTTAGGCCGAAAGACTTTAATCACGTCATCGTTCGTTTCGATGTAAGGCCCGCCAATCAAATCGATGCAATAAGGCACTGCCGGAAAAATTCCATCGAGCGTTTCCTTGATCGCTTTCGGCTGGCCCGGCAGATTGAGAATGAGCGTATTCTTGCGCACGACGCCGACTTGCCTCGACAAAATCGCGGTCGGAACAAACTTCAGACTCACTCGCCGCATTTCTTCGCCGAAGCCGGGCATCACCTTGTCGGCGACCGCCAGTGTCGCTTCGGGGGTAACATCGCGCGGCGCCGGCCCGGTACCGCCGGTGGTCAACACGAGGTGGCAGCGTTCTTCGTCCACGAGCGCCTTCAGAGTCGCTTCGATTTGCGGCTGTTCATCCGGAATCAGGCGGTTCAACATTTTCCACGGCGACGAAAGCGCCTGCGAAAACCACTCTTCGAGCGCGGGAATTCCTTGATCCTGATATATCCCCTTACTGGCACGATCGCTGATTGAAACAAGACCGATCAATAATTGCTCTTTCACGAGCGCGAAGTATAGACGTGGAAGGCGGGAGGCGGAAGGGAGAGGGGCTATTCTGGAAAAATCTTTCGCAACTCATGAAAAAGTTCGCGGTAGCTGCGTTTGTCGTTGCCAGTTTTTGCGTCCCGAACCAAAGCTTGCAGGGTGAGTAAGTCGGCTTCGGGATGCTCGGCCGCAAACTCTGCGAGCGCAGTCTCATCGCTGAGAAGGCGCTCGCGCAGCCGCTCGATCTTGTGCAGCCATGCCGCATGCGCTCGCGAGCGGCCGCGAATCGTGTCGAGTTTTTCGCGAATCGGCTCCGCGCTCACCTCGCGCATGAGGCGGCCGACATATTGCATCTGCCTTCGCCGCGCTCCGAATCTGTTCATCCGTTTCGCCGCCTCGACCGCTTCGAGCAAAGGCTCCGATAGCTCCAGTTGTTCGAGCTGTTCGCGATTCAACAAGGTGAGCTCTTCGCCGAGCGCTTGCAACTCGAGCATCCCTTTCTTGCGCTTGGTTTTACTTACTTCGTCCATCGGAGCTTAGTATCATATTTCCCCGCCATGCCCAAAAAATCCGGATTCTTCTATTCCCAAGACAATCTGCGCGAAATGACCGCGAAGCTGATGGCGCTTGCGCGCGACAAAGGGGCGAGCGCCTGCGAGGCCGAAGTTTCCGAAGGTTTTGGCCTGAGCGTGACCGTGCGCAAAAAAGAAATCGAAACGATCGAGCACAATCGCGACAAAGGTTTGTCGCTGACGGTTTTCGTCGGCCAAAGAAAAGGCAGTGCCGGCACCTCCGATTTCTCCCCCATCGCAATGGAAGAAGCTGTCATGGCCGCGGTGTCGATCGCGCGCAATACGGCCGCCGACGAATATGCGGGACTTCCCGAAAAGGAGCTGCTCGCGCGCGAATTTCCCGATCTCGATTTGTTTCATCCGTGGAGTCTGCAAGTTGAGCGGGCGGTCGAGCTTGCGCGCGAGTGCGAGGCCGCCGCTTTCGCCATGGACAAGCGCGTGTCGAATTCCGAAGGCGCTTCGGTGACGACGCAGCAATCGCATTTCGTCTACGGCAACAGCCTGGGTTTCATGGCGGGGTATCCGACTTCGAGACACGGCGTGGCCTGTTCGGTGATCGCGGGCAAAGGTTCGCGCATGCAGCGCGATGACTGGTACACGACTTCGCGCGTTCCCACGCATTTGGAAAGCCCGGCGAGCGTTGGCAAAAAGGCGGCAACGCGCTGCGTAAAACGCCTCGGCGCGAAGAAGATCGCAACCGTTGAGGCCAAGGTCTTGTTCGAGGCGCCGGTCGCGTCGGGTTTCTTCGGCCATTTCGTCGCGGCGGCGAGCGGAGGCAATCTGTATCGCAAATCATCTTTCCTGGTCGACCGCCTCGACAGCCAAATTTTTTCCTCCCATCTCACGATCCGCGAAGCGCCGTTTCTGCCCGCCGGGCTCGCGAGTTCGGCTTTCGACGGCGAAGGTGTCGCGGCGCAGGAGCGCGACGTGGTCAGCGACGGAATATTAAAAGGTTATTTTCTATCGTCGTACTCGGCGAGAAAGCTCAATATGCGCCCGACCGGCAACGCCGGCGGCAATCACAATCTTCTGATCAAGGGGCGGACGCTGTCTTTCGAACCGTTGCTGCGCGAAATGGGAACGGGAATCCTCGTGACCGAGCTATTGGGCCAGGGCGTGAATGTTGTCACGGGAGATTATTCGCGCGGCGCCGCCGGATTTTGGGTCGAGAACGGAGAGATCGCGTACCCAGTGGAGGAAACCACGATCGCGGGAAATCTCAAAGACATGTTCAAAAGCATCGTCGCCATCGGCGACGATGTTGTCATTCGTGGGTCGGTCCAATGTGGATCGGTTTTGGTGGAGGGTATGACTATTGCCGGGGAGTAAGGCTGGGAACTGGCCTTACTTACACGCTCGACAAGAGTAGTTGGTTGTGAAC
>JBOIGA010000066.1:0-13420 GCA_050741875.1 Burkholderiales bacterium | reverse complement strand
AGCTTGCACACGGCTGAAGCGGCACTCACCGGCGAACGGCTGCAACTCAAGGTCGCGCAACTACCGCATGTCGAGGGCGATCGCTGGATCGGCCTCGCGAGCGATCCGGCGAAAGGCATCGCCGCCGGTCGCCTCGCGCTTGTCGTCCAGGCCGATCCGGCACTCAACCTCAGGCAGCCGCTCACTGGACTGCTGATCGACGAATGGGTCGAGGTCGTGCCCTCGGCCAGCGAAACGACCGCCATCGCCTTCCAGCACGACGAACCCGATACGCGCGCGCCGCAGTCGATGTTGCTCGCTGTGCCGGCCGCTCCCGGCGAGCCGTGGACTGCCACACGGCTGCACCGGCTGCTGCTCGAGACGTTGGCGCTGGCGCAGTTGCGCGCGGTCGATGCCGAGGCGCTCGATACTGCGGCGCTCAACCCGGTGGCCGGCGCGCAGTCGGTCGGGGAGGTCTCCCACTTCCTGCCGGCTCTGTGCTTCGCAGTCAACGCCGATGGCGACGCGGTCGCGCCCGAGTTCCGGGCGCTCCCCGGTTGACGAGGCCACGCTATGGGATCAATTACGAGCTGGATCCGCCTCGAGCCGCGCTGCCGCGATGACGACATGCAAGAAGCGCTGCGCGCACGCATCGGCGATCCGCTGTGGCTGCTGGCGCGGCAATGGCAGACGGCGGAGTTTCAGGGGGAGGACACCGGCTCGCCGGTGCTTGCGCGCTGGCGCGCGACGAACACGCCGCTCACGCGCTGGCACGCCGGCGCGCTGTCGGCCAACAGCCGCGTTGGCGCGCCACGCTACGACGCCGTCGCGATGCCGCTCGAAGCGCTGGTCGAACGGCAGCGGTTCCCGGACAGTGGAGCTGGTTCGCTGCGCCTTGCGGTCGAGGCCGGATTACACTTCCTGCGCGTGCTCGACGCCCAGGCTACTTCGCGTAGCTATCGCGCCGACTTCATCCAGCGCTTCGCGCTGCCCCCGGCCGATGACGCCGAGGCGGCTGGCCTCGACGCTGAAACGCTCGCGTACCGCAGACTGATGGCGCGCCGGGTGCCCGACGCGCGCAGGCTTCTTGCGGCCTTCCGCTCAGGCGACGGCCGACGGCTTCCGTTGCCAGCCGGCCTCAACATCGCGCCCGCTGATCGCGCCGAGGTCGATCGCGCCATCGACGACTGGCTCGCGCTGCACGAGTCGCTGTTCGTGAAACCCGATCCGGCGCAGGACGCCTGGAACCCTGAGCGGCTCGAATACGCGTTCTCCGTCGCGGGCGCTTTCGGCGAGCAAGAGACGCCGCTTAGCGCGAGCGAATACACCGAGGGCCACCTCGACTGGCACAGCGTCGACCTCGATGCCGAGATCAACCTTGGCGCTGCGCAGGACAACGCCGCCGTCGCGCTGGTGCGCGCGGTGATGCCCGCGCCGGTGAGCTTTCGCGGCGCCCCGGCGCATCGCTTCTGGGAGTTCGAGGACGCGAGCATTGACTACGGCTTGCTGCCAGCCGGGCCGGGCGACCTGCCGCACCTGCTGCTAAGCGAATTCGCGAGCAGCTTCGGCAATGACTGGTACGTGATCCCGATCGACCTGCCGGTCGGCACGCTGACGCGAACGCGCTCGCTCATCGTCACCGACAGCTTCGGCGTGCAGACGCTGGTGCGCCCGGTGAACGAGCGCGGCGCCAACGCGGCGCGGACCAGCGGCTGGTCGATGTTCGAGCTAAGTCCGATACAGCGCGATGCCGGACCACCGCGCCGGCCGGAAGCCAACCTGTTCTTCCTTGCGCCGAGCCTGCCGCGCACGCTCGAGAGCCGGTCGCTCGAGGAAATACTTTTTCTGCGCGACGAGATGGCGAATATGGCGTGGGCGGTCGAGCGCGTCGTGCAGGGGGCGGTCGAGCAGCGCATCGAGCCCGCGGTTCACATGTTGGCACCCGACGCGCCGCCGTCTTCAAGCGACAGCGCGAGAGAAGGAATTCCGCGCTACCGGCTTGCCACCGATGTGCCCGTCAATTGGACGCCGCTGCTGCCGCAGCGTAACCAAGCCGACGCCTCGCTGCGGCTGGTGCGCGCGGCGATGCTCGCGGCCGACGGATCGAACGTGATCCGACGTGCGCAGGGGGAACTGCTGAACGCCGCGCCGAGGCTCGCGCTGTACGACGAGGAAATCCCGCGCGAGGGCGTCCGCGTCACGCGGCACTTTCAGCACGCGCGGTGGTTCGGTGGACGCACGCTGATGTGGATCGGTCTACGCAAACAAGTCGGTCGCGGCGAGGGGTCGAGCGCGCTGCGCTTCGACGACTTTGCCGAATGAAACCACGAGGGTAAGGCGACGGCGTCCTCAACAGAAAAATTACTTCGCTTGAGGTACGCATTCACCCACAGGTTTCGCGGTGATGCGCTGATAGAAAGTCATGTTCTTGCCGCCCATCCTGACGTCCAGTCTGCCCATGAGTTGGTCGGCGCCGAGCTGCCACTGTGCGGTACCAGTCTTTCCATGCGCGGCTTGACAGCTCAGAAGATAGGTAAGCGTATCCTCAACGCGAGTTTCGATGTCCAGTTTGCATCCCTCCAGCGAATGGTGTTTCAGAATCGGGAACGCAGTAGCGAGATCCCCTTGGCTTAAACAGCGTTTCTCGCGGGTGGCGGCGTAGCGAAGATTGTCTTCGAGGTGAGGCATCCCAGTCTCGGTGGTGATTTCATAAAGTCTGGTGGGCATCGGTTCCGTGCGCGCATGCCGGCAAATCAGCACGGAGGCACTAAGCAACGCACAGAGGGTAAACCGCAATAAGTTGGACCCATCTGAGTTTCCGACGGGCTTACCGTTCACTGGCTGGTTACGGAGCATGATGTTTTTCTCGAGAGAAGACCGTGAAAACAGTTGAATTTAGCACCGGCGGCAAGCTCATAGTGTGTGTTATTTATTCGCAAATCAGAACTTAACGATCACGGGAACCTTAGCACTCCGTTTCTTGCTTCCGAATTCACGAAGTGCGCTACGGCCTTTGTCCGATTCGCAATGCGCTTGTGCCTGACTTGGCGCTGAACCCGCCGATCATGCTTGGACAGTAGCCTGACTCATGCCTACACCTTAACTGCTCGCTTTCCTCCTTCCGCCGCGGCGCGTTTTTCCGGCTACCCGGAAATAGATGTCGAGGCGCTGCCGCCTGCGCGTGTTTTGAAGGCGAGCGAGATTGCCGCTCTTGTCTGTCCGAAAGATCCACAGAATTGTGAGGGCATCGTCGCCACTTTCGAGACCGAGCGCTACGAGATTCTGATTCGCGACAGCCTGGACCTGGACGACGCAGCCGACAACTCCTTTCTGCTGCACGAACTCGGCCACGTCTTGCATTGGAAGGCGCGCGGCGACGCCATTTTCGAGGATTGTTCCGAGGCTTTGCGCACCGAGGCCGAGGCCTATCGCGCGCAAAACGCGTATCTCAAACGAGAGGGACAGTTCTTGCGCTTCGTCGAAATGCTCATGTTCACGACCTGCGCCGCCGAAACAGACACCCTTTTCCCCCGGGACATCTTGATCGAACCGAACGCGGGGAAGTGAATGCTGCGGCACCGCGCGCCGATGGCGGGAGACGCGCAAGACGGCGTGCTCAACCACAGGGGACAAGTGTACAGCGATGTTTCAGGCTCGTCGGTGCATCAAGCCTGTACGTGATGGACGGCGCCGTCATTTCGCGCTCGCTCGGCGCCAATCCTTTGCTGACCATCTCCGCGCTCGCGGAGCGAAGCTGCCGCCATCTCACCGAAGACCGCGGCTGGTCGATCAATTACGATCTGCCCAGCCGCTTACCAGCCTAGCTTTGACAGCACATGGATAGCCGCTCCCTGATCGTTTACCCATGAAAATCGTGTCTGACCCTATTTATCTCTATTCGATGCGCGGGATCGCATCATCAAAGTAAAGCTGCGACGTGAACTCATAGCTCTGGCCTGACTTGGCCTTCGCGCGAACCTTGAAGTGGATGTGCACTGTTCTGCCCCGATACCATCCCGGATAGATCGTTGTGAACTGCACGCCCCCATTCGCATCCGTGACTTGATAGCCGCGCAGGAACTTTTTCCCTACCGTATTGAAACCCGGGTCGGTGGCGTCCGAATAGACTCCCGCCGCGTCACAATGCCAAATATCCACGATAGCACCCATGACAGGAGTGCAACCAGCACCGTCGATCGAAGAGATGTGGAGCCCAAGTGTTAGCGGAACACCCGCTCTCACTGAACCGTCCGAGGGGTCGAGCCGTATGTCGGAGCGGTTGAGGCGCTCGTCAACAAAATACGGCCCTTCTGTTTGCTTCGGGGTCACAATACAAGCAGGCAGTTTGGCGTCCGCTGACCTCGCGGAGCCAGCCTGTGCATTTGAGGGTCCGGCAAGCATGGCGGCTCCAGTCGCCCCGAGCAGTGCCAGCACCTCGCGGCGCGTTATGTCGAAACGTGCCTTTCGATCATTCATACTCTTTCCACTTCAAATCATGTAGGTGAGGAATCCTAAAAAATAGGGTCAGACACGACTTCTGCTACACCGCACGCTGATTAGAACGATGGCTATGGCCCGCCTGCCCGCTGTTTCGGCAAGCGCCGCTGCATGCGAGTCAGCGGCCGACAATCGCGAAGCCATCTTCGATCTCGTAGCCAGGTGAGGAAATTGGACGCGCATCACTGAGGGATTTTGCGAGAGTTGAATGGGGTCGGACACCAAAATAGGCTCGGACTCGCTTTTCTACATGTACATAATCCGTCGCTTTTCCTTTCTCACGATCTTAGGTGAGGGTCTCTTCCCGCTAGCGATGAACGTTTGATCTCCGGGTCTGATCGTAACCCGCCGCCTAAGTCAAAGCGCGCAGCTCGCGCAGCGCCACCGATAGCATCGCCAGATCCGGCGCGCCACCGGTCTGCAAGTCTGCCATCACTTGGCGCGACCGCTCGAGGGTACCGCGGCTTCGAGTCTCCCACGCCTTGATCAACGCGTCAGAGCCGTCCGTTGCAGCATGCTGCTGGATGATGGCGTTCGTGAGCCTGCGCTGTATGTTCGCGAGATCGTCGCGCAGCGCGGCTTTGGCCAGCGTCTGCCAATGGCTCTCGGTAGGCAAGAGCGCAATGTGATTGCGCAGCCAGCCCAACTGCAGGCGGCCCGATAAGGCAAAGTACGTCTGCGCCGCCGACTCGACGATTATTTCGCTGCCGCTTGCGACTTCGACGATATCGAGCGCGGCGATTAGCGCATCCAGACCCGCGACTCGCCTTGCCAACTCAATTGGAACTCCCGCTGTGGTCAGGCGCGCTTGCGCTTGCTGAGTGAGCGCCGCATCGTCCGCCGCAATCAACGCTTCGAGTTTCGACGCGATCGCCGAGACACCCGGCGTAAAGAGGCTGATGCTGCGGGTGATGTCGTCCTGATATTGCCGGTTGCGCAGGAACCAGCGCGTGCCGCGGCTTGCCAGACGCTCGGTGTCGATGAGCATCGCCGTCTGAGTCGCGTCGGGAACCTTGTTGTCGAGCGCTTCCACACCCCTCCAAAGGCTGACCAGATCGAAAACCTCGCGCGTCAACAGGTATGCACGCACCACTTCTTCCGGCCGCGCGCCGGTTTCTTCCTGCACCCAATGCACGAAGGTAGCGCCGACGCGGTTGATCATGCTGTTGGTGACGTGCGTGCAGATGATCTCGCGGCGCAGCGGATGGCGCGCGATGTACTCGCGGTAGCGGCTGCGCAAGGGAGCCGGGAAATAGCGTTCGAGGGCGCCAGCGAAATACGGGTCTTCCGGCAGCGACGATGCGATCAGCTCGTCGTACAAGGTAAGTTTGCTATACGCGAGCAAAACCGCGCGCTCGGGCGAAGTCAAACCGATCTTCGCCGCTTTTTGTTCTGCGATGAGTTCGTCCGAAGGCAGGAACTCGAGTTCGCGATTGAGCTTGCCTTTGCGCTCGAGGGCGCGAATAAAGCGTTGCTGGGCATCGAGCAGCGTGGCGCCGCGCGCACCGCTGACGCTCAACGATTGGGCTTGGAAGTAATTGTCGCGCAGCACCAGTTGCGCGACTTCGTCGGTCATGTCGGCCAGCAGTTGATCGCGCTGCTTGGCGGTCAGCTCGCCTTCGGCCACCACATTGTTCAACAGAATTTTGATATTGACTTCGTGGTCGGAGCAGTCGACGCCGCCTGAATTATCGATCGCATCGGTGTTGATCTTGCCGCCCTGCAAAGCGTATTCGATGCGGCCGAGCTGCGTGAACCCGAGATTGCCGCCTTCTGCGACCACCCGGCAACGCAGTTCGTTGCCGTTGACGCGGATCGCGTCGTTGGTGCGGTCACCGACTTCGGCGTGAGTCTGGGTGCTCGCTTTCACATAGCTGCCGATGCCGCCGTTGTAGAGCAGGTCCACGGGCGCTTTCAAAATCGCATTGATGAGCTCGTTGGGCGTCAACGCATCGACCTGAATGGCGAGCGCCTGCTTAACCTCGGGCGCGAGCGCGATCGATTTGGCGCTGCGCGAATACATTCCGCCTCCCGCCGAAATGAGCTTTGCGTCGTAGTCCATCCAAGACGAGCGCGGCAGATTGAACATGCGGCTGCGCTCGGCAAAGCTTCGTTCGGGATCGGGATTCGGATCGAGAAAAATATGGCGATGGTCGAACGCGGCGACGAGCTTGATATGGGGAGAGAGCAGCATGCCATTGCCGAACACATCTCCCGACATATCGCCGATGCCCACTACCGTGAAATCCTGCTCCTGGGTATTCACGCCGAGTTCGCGGAAATGGCGCTTCACCGACTCCCACGCGCCTCGCGCGGTGATCCCCATTTTCTTGTGGTCGTAGCCGACCGATCCGCCCGAAGCGAAGGCATCGCCCAGCCAGAAGCCGTATTCCGCAGCGACGCCGTTGGCGATATCGGAAAAAGTCGCGGTGCCTTTGTCAGCGGCGACCACTAGATAGGGATCGTCGCCGTCGAGGCGTTTGACCGAGCGCGGCGGGACGGTTCGGCCGGCGACCAGGTTATCGGTGAGATCGAGCATGCCGCGCAACAAAGTCTGATAGCAGGCCACACCTTCCTTGAGCAACGCCTCGCGTTCCGGTGCGAGCGGCAGATTTTTCACAACGAATCCGCCCTTCGACCCCACCGGTACGATCACCGCGTTCTTGACGAGCTGCGCCTTGACCAGCCCCAGTACTTCGGTGCGGAAATCTTCCATTCGATCCGACCAGCGGATGCCGCCGCGCGCGACCTTACCGCCGCGTAGATGCACGGCCTCGACCCGCGGCGAATAGACGAAGATTTCGAACATGGGCTTGGGCTCGGGCAGGCCGGGCACTTTGACCGAATCGAACTTGAACGAGAGGTACGCTTTCGGCTTGCCATCGGCGCCAAGCTGAAAATAATTGGTGCGGATGGTGGCGAGAATGACCGCGAGGAATTGGCGCAGGATGCGGTCCTCATCGAGATTCTCGACTTTTTCGAGCGACGCCTGGATCGCTTCCACCAACCGTGTTTCATCGGCGGCATGGCGCGCGGGATCCAAGCGCAGATGGAATAACTCGATGAGCGCTCGGGCGATAGCGGGATGCGCGGCGAGCGCCTGCTCCATGTACGCCTGCCTGAAGGTAAAGCGCGCCTGACGCAGATACTTGCAATATGCGCGCAGAACGGTGATGTCGGCTGCGGCAAGCCGCGCGCGCAGCACCAGCTTATTGAAGTCGTCGTTCTCGATCTCGCCGCGCCAAACCCGCGCGAAAGCGTCGTGGAAAAGATCGCGCACCGCGCCGATCTCAAGCTCGCCGGCGTAGGTCATGCCGAAGTCGTGGATCCAGATCGGCATCGCGCCTTCCCGCTCGATCTTGTATGGCCGTTCTTCGAGGACGGTAACGCCCAAGTGCTCCAGCATGGGCATGCTTTTGGAAAGTGTGACCGGCGTTCCAGCATGGAAAATCTTGAAGCGCAGCGAGCCGGCCGGGGCTTCCAGCGGCACGTAGAGGCTCATCGCCAGATCGTCGTCATGCGCGAGCGATTCCATCAGCGTAATGTCGTGCACCGCGTTGCGCGCTGAATAGTCCTCGACATAGCCCGCGGGAAAAGCGTCGCGATAGCGCCGCGCGAGCCGGTTCGCCTGCTCCTCGCCGCCGTGCTCCGCAAGCGCCTGATGCAGGTCGTCTCGCCAGCGCCGCGCCGCCCGCGCCAGCTTCGCTTCGAGGTCGCGCACGTCGTAGCCAGGCACATTGCCGGGTCGGGTGCGGATCACGATGAGGATGCGCGCAAGCGCGGATTCGGAAAGCTGTACGTTGAACTCGGAGCTGACGCCGTTGAACGCCCGCATCAGCAACTCCTGCATGCGTTGGCGTAGTTCAGTGTTGTAGTTTTCGCGCGGCGCATAGATGAGGCACGACAAAAAACGGTCGTAGGCATCGCGCCGGACGAAGAGGCGCGTGCGCTGGCGCTCGCCCAGGCGCAGGATGCCGATGGCGGTGTCGAGCAATTCTTCCGCGGAAATCTGGAACAGCTCGTCGCGTGGATACTGCTCAAGGATCGCCAGCAGCGCCTTCGCCGAATGACTGCCGGTCCAGAAACCGGCGCGCTCGATGACGATCGCGATCTTGCGCCGTAGCAGCGGAATGTCGGCGGGACGCGCGTTGTAGGCGGTCGATGTATAGAGCCCGAGGAAGCGCTGTTCGCCCACTACCTTGCCGGATTCGTCGAAGCGCTTGATGCCGATGTAATCGAGATAGCCGGGCCGGTGCACCGTGGAGCGCGAATTCGCTTTGGTCACGATCAGAAGCTCCGGAGCGCGTGCCTGGGCACGTGAGTTCGCAGGCAACGCCGCGAAGCTGGACGACTCAGCGCTTTGTCGTGTCTCGCGCAGAATACCTAACCCCGATCCCGGCACAACGCGCAACACGTCTTGGCCTTCGCGGACGATGAGGTCATATTCCCGATAGCCCAGGAAAGCGAAATGGCTATCGGCGATCCATTGCAGGAAAGCGGTGTCCTCGCCGATACTGGCCTGATCGAGCGGGGGCGGATGGGACGCGAGAGCGGCGATGATCTCGCTAAGGCGCGCACGCATGGATTGCCAATCTTCGACCGCGGCACGAACGTTTTCGAGGATGCGCAGGATTCCAGCGTGCAACTCAGCGAGCAGCGCGGGATCCGTGCGCCGATCGACTTCGGCATGAATCAGCGACTCGTGTCGGCCGCCGTTCTTCGGCTTAAATTCGCTGATCGCGCCCTCGGCGTCACGTTTCACCTCCATCACCGGATGGATAATGAGATGCAAGGTGAGGCCCTGGCGATTCACTTCCATCGTGATCGAGTCGACCAGGAACGGCATATCGTCATTGAGGATTTCGACGATGGTATGAGTCGACTGCCAGCCGTGCTCCTCGAGCCGCGGGTTGTAGACGCGCAGTTTGGGAGCGCCCGACTGGAAACGGCGGGCGAAGTTGAGGTGCGAGAGCGCCGCCCCGTAAAGATCGAAAACCTCGCGCTCGCGCAGGTCCTCGGCATCGACCTCTTTGAAATACTCACGCACGAAGACTTCGGCCAGCGCGACCTGCTCGGCGGGCAGGCGCTCGTGCACGAGCGAAATCACGTGATCAATCAGTTCGGATTTGGCTGCCTCGCCGGTGTGCGCCATGCGGTTATGGTACTTCAATCAGCCGGCCTCTAGACGTCGCGGATCTTCTCACGCATCTGCTGGCCCACACGGCTTCCACGGCGCGCTCGCTCAAACGATCGGCGAACAGATAAGCGTCCTCTTTGAACGGAACGGTCACGTTCAAACCGCGGCCGCCTTGCTTGGCGAAATCCGCGATCGCGCGTCGCGAGCAAAGGCTCGTAAGCCAAATCCTGCTTCGTGAGCCGCGCTAACTCAGAATGAATCAGCGGGGATTTGCTGTGCGATATCGGATTGCCGATGACGGCGTAGCGATCGGGCATTGCTCTTGAACAGTCACCTGTTTTCCGCCTGATCCTACTACAATATACTCTTCCTACTTACTGCTTTGTGTCTTACTTATGAAAGCTGAAAAGAAATCCGACACGATTTATTTCACGGTCAAGGGCCAAGTGGTCATCCCGAATTGGCTGCGCAAGGAGTTTGGCATAGAGAAGGATACGCGCGCCATCGTATACAAGGAAGGCGACCACATCGTTCTGAAACCCATGACCACGCGGCACCTAAAGAGCCTGCGGGGATCGCTCAAAGGCAAAGGTGTCTTGAAGGCGTTGATGGCCGACCGGAAGCGCGAGCGGGAGATCTGATGGCGACAAAAGTTCTGGACAGTTGGGCGCTCATCGCCTTTCTCGAGGACGAGCCGGCCGCCGGCGCGGTCGAACAGCTCCTCATCAAGGCCGAAGCCGGCGTTCACCGGCTGCTCTTATGCGTCGTCAACTGGGGTGAAATTTACTACACGACGATGCGTGAAGTGTCACAGGAACGCGCCGAAATGATCGCCGGCGAAATTGCCGCCATGCCGATCGAGATCGTCGGTGTCGAAACTGATCTGGTCCTTGCCCGTCAAGCCGCCACATTCAAGGCCACGAACAAATTGGCTTACGCCGATGCCTTCGCCGCGGCGCTCGCCAAACTGAGCAACGCGGAGCTGGTCACCGGGGATCGCGAGTTCAAGGCGCTCGAAAAGGAAATCAAGATTGGCTGGCTAGCCTAGGCCCCATCTGCCTCACGCGCGAAAATTGCGAAGCTGGTGACGCCCCGCGTGCTGCGCCATTCGTTCGCGCCCCATCTGTTGCAAAGCGGATATGACATTCGCACGGTGCAGGAACTTTTGGGCCACAAGGATGTGAGCACCACCATGATTTACACGCACGTGTTAAACCGCGGAGGGAAGGGTGTGCGAAGCCCGCTCGATCTTTTTTAGTGAGACGCGCGCACCGCGCGCTGAATGGATTCTTCGTAGATGTGATGGCGGCGCTCCCGCTCGCTGCGCGGATCCATTGAACGGACGGGCGAAGGAAAGACATACTGCCAGCCCCATGCTCTTGCCGCGCCTTTGCTCTTACGCGCGAACGCATCGGGCAGAAACACTTCGCCGAATCCTGCTTCCAGGTCCTTGTCATGCAGGCGCTTTGCCTTGGCGAGCTGATCTTTGAGCGGAGTCACGAGATTTTCTGGAAGCATCGTCACGCGGTCTTTGTTCCCCTTGCCTTGGCGTACGATGATCTCTCGTCGCTCGAACTCGACGTCTTTCTCACGTAACCGCAACGCTTCGAGGAGACGCATACCAGTTACGTAGATCAGCGCGGCAACAAGCCACGTCGTGCCGTTCATCTCCGAAAGCATCGCGCGCACTTCGCTCGTCGTGAGCACAACCGGGAGCCGTTTCGCCGCCTTCGCCGCGACAAACTCGGAGAGCCATGGAAGCTCAATCCCGAGCGCTTCCTTATAGAAAGAGCAGCGCCGACTTCGCCTGATTTTGCGTGGAAGGAGAAACGTGCCGCTCGGTTGCGAGATGTGAAAGGAACTGCTCGACTTCTTCGGCGCCCATCTCGCGCGGATGACGCTTATTGTGAAACAGAATGAAACGTCGCGCCCAATCCGCATAGGCTTGTTCTGTACAAATGCTGTAATGACGAATCCGCAGTTTTCGCGCAGCTGATCGAGGAGCCTTGGCGGGCTGACGGCACGATCCATCCGCGAAATTTTAGGCCGCCTCAAAAGGCCCGTCCACAGCAAAGGTCATTGAGAGAAAAAGGCTCGTTGACGGAGAGGACGAATTTATTCGACACTGGTTGGCGATATGTATGTCGTCTATTTCTAGTTAGCCATCATGGAGACCATGGACACGCGAGTATGGGAGCTCGACTCGTCGATCGGAGTTGCGAGGCTGCGCGGACTCGCAGAGCCACCTGGCTTCAAGGCTATCGTCGAGTCCGTCCGATCCAGCATGAAGGTCCTGTGCTGTCATCCGGAGCCCTGTGATCTCGCGACCGGGTTCGAGCGCATCATCTATTGCCTCGAAATTGACCCCGACGTATTCGATCTCTTCTTCAACTCCCGAAATGGCTATCGTGCCGCGTTCTTTCGCTCGCCTTACGAGGGGCTCCGCGCCAACTCCGAGGCGCTTGCAATGTTGGCTTCCGCACTTGCGGCATCGGAAGCAACGCAAGATCAGAGGCCGTTCGAATTCATCGAAGAGTCGCTGACGTCACCCACCGCCAAGTTGTGGCTGGCGGAGCCGGAAGTCGGGTTCTGCGAGCTTTGTTCTGGTGAGTGGTCGAATCCGAAGAACTACGATCCAGAGATACGGAATGAGCGTTGGGAGTGCTCTTCACATGACAACGCAACGAAAGGGCGCAAGGCTCCCTATTTCACAAAGCTCCGAGTGTTCGGTGCATTTTTGAACCACGCCTGTGATGAGATTGTTGCTGGGCGCAAGCGTCATCGTGCGCTCCACTTGCATCAGTGGGGCTGGGCATGATGGCTAACAACACGCTGGTGCCGACCGCCCAAAGCAAGCGCCGTTGGGTTCCCGCGCCGCGTGCGGCGCGGCGGCGGCACAGCGTGGGCGTTGGTCGGCGCGCAGCGCCTATAAAGTACAAGATGAAACAGTTCGCGGTAAACAAACTCTCTGGCAGGACGACTTCCTTCGCGGTGAAAGCGTTGCGCTTGCCGACCAACGGGGCCGAGTTAAGCTGCTTGAGCGCTCGTCATCCGGTGCTGCGCGCCGTCCAACAATCGTTCAAGTCGGCACCGCAGGCACAAGGCCTGCGGCTTCGCCCCACTCGTCGAGCGCGCGCCCCCGCAAGCGCGCTGTCATGCTCGCTCGGGGGTGCCGCTTAACTCGGCCCCTATAAGGGCTTCACCTACTTTGCAACGAGCTCGCTGTGATGGGTGGAAGGTCGGACTGCATGTCTATAACCGGCCTGTTTGTGAGCGTGGTTTCGCTCTGGCCCCGATGAAAGCCGCGCGTCCGGTCCTCGATCGTTAGCCGGCATCAACTGCCACCGCCAAGTTCATCAGGTTCTCCGGACGCTAAGTCTGACCTGTTTACCATCAACATCATTGCAGTCTCGTCTGGGTGGTTAATCCAAGTTTCCCTTAAGACAGTCCGAATTCAACTCACACGGCTGGCGCAGCTCGCAGCGTCTCACCCTTGGCGAGCAACGCCCAGGCGATCCTCGCGTTCTTCGCCGCCACCGCGATGATCGTCTTGTGATAGCCGATCCTAGCCTGCAATTGCACGATCCAGCGACTCAGCCGGTCTTGGCGTCGAGCGGCGACCTGGACGGCAGAGCGCGCGCCGAGCGTGAGCAGCATGCGTAAGTACGCGTCGCCCCTTCGCGTGATACGTCCAAGACGTACTTTTCCGCCCGAGGACCACTGCTTAGGGACTAACCCCAGCCAGGCCGCGAACTGCCGGCCGCTGTCGAAAGAGCGGGCATCGCCCACGGTCGCCACCATCGCCAG
>JBOIGA010000065.1:0-13465 GCA_050741875.1 Burkholderiales bacterium | reverse complement strand
AATCTGGAGCTCCGATCCCTGCGTATGTGACTAAGGTCTGATCCGGACAACTATGAGCGATTGCATCAGCGCTTGGCGGCAGCGTCGACCGTGAACACCTCGAAGCCGACCACGTCCTCGGCCCGATGTATCGGATAGCGACGTGGAGTGGCGAACTGCTCCCTCACCCCCCAGACCTCTCCCGCGAGGGGAAGGCGGCTCTACCCCTCACCCTAACCCTCTCCCACAAGGGGAGAGGGGACAAAATGGGAGATGGCGCGCGTCTAGCTACGATGAGCTCGTCACGCGCGACAAAGCGAGCCTGAACATCTTCTGGCTCAAGGACGAGAGCCTGTCGGAATCTGACAACCTTCCTCCGCCCGACGTCATCGCTCAAGAAATCGTGGACGATCTCGAAGCCGCGCTAGAACAGATGCGGGAGATCGCCAGTGACATTGGGTCAACCGGAAAATCTTTTGGCGTGCGTTAGCACGTGCGCAAGCGCGGATCGAATGGTAGCGATTGCTGAAGCGCTTACTACTTCGGCAACTAACTCGTCAGGGCGTTGAGTTTTCTCCACAGTTCTCGCGACGAGAGAATAAGAATGCCCTCGATTTTTTCCAGATCGAGCAGTGCCTTGTCACCGGTAACAAAGGCATCAACATTCGCCGCAATAGCACAAGCGAGAATCGGAATATCGGTTAGGCATATGATCGGTCTCAACGAATTGTGCCTCGCGTTGTAGCAACTTAGTGAAACCCGAAATGATCGACTTCGGTAATCGAAACTTCGTTGCAAGCGCTCGTTCCAGCTCCTGCAACACCGCCGCGCAGGTGACTAATTCGTGTTCGTTAATTGTTTTTTCGAATAGCTCGTTGCAAAGACCGCGCGTGCCGGCACTTCTTGTCAGCACGTTCGTATCGAGGAAAATTTTCAAGAAATATCGCGGAAGACGTCTTCATCGGTAAGATATCCCGCCGTTGCTGCGTAGGGCATGATCTCCCGGCGAAGCTGCCGAAACTGCTGCATCGCGAGCTGCCGCCGCAAGGCATCGCGAGCAACCTCGCTCTTCGAGCGGCCAGTTTGTTTTGCGAGACGCGTAAGCTCGCGGTCGAGCTTGTCATCGAGACGGATAGTCAAAGTACTCATTTTCTATTCTTCGAGAGCGTGTAAGACATTGTAAAACGCGCGCCGTAAATTCTGCCTAAGAAACAGAAGCTACTTCCTTCTGAACCGCGCGGTGAAGTGCCGCAGGAACGGCGCTTGATAGGTGAGTGTTAAGCCGCGGATGGATTCTCCGCGTCACTACACTGTGGAAGCAGAGTCGTGGGCATGCATCCAGCCGATGATTTTTGGCCACAACGCTTGATGCGCGCTCTTTCCGACCAGCATTCCCACGTGCTGCAGAGAAACGCCTTTGTCGCCCTCATACCAGAGCAGTGCTTTGTCTTTGTTGGGAAGCGCATCGTGGAAGGGCAGGATCGACTCCGGCGGCGCGATGGGCGAACGTGTCTCAGCCACGCTCAAGACCGGCGCGGCGATGGATTCCGGCGCGGTGCGCCGCCTGCCGAGAGTCAAGTTTCCCCGCATGAAGCGGTCCTGCCGATAGAGATCCTCGACAACCTCTTCCACCAGGTGCCGCGCAAGCGGCATTTCATCCAGCGTCCAGCGCTCGACCAGGAGGTGCGTCTGCAGCGCCTCCGGGTCAGCATGGCTATCCAACCAGTCCGTCCATCGGGACCAGCCGAAAGAATCGGGATCAGCTAGGTAGCTTACGATATCCAGTACCGAACCCGGGACATTGCCTGGAAGCGTGTCGGTGAGATGGGCGCGCATCAACGTCGCGACCATCGGGCCAAACGCGCTCACGTCAAAACCAAAGTGCAGCGGCGAACCGAGCAGCACCAGGCCCCGCAGCCGATCGGGGTGCAGCGCAGAAAAGATCGCAGCAAAGGTTCCACCCAGCGAATGCCCGGCTATGAAAATGCGTTCGTGGCCAGTCTCGACGCGAATTGCATCCACGCACTTGACGATCAGGCTGCCCGCGTATTCGGCAAGACCGAACTCCGCCTCCAGCTCTCCCGGCAGCTCCCAGTGGACCATGTAAACCTGCAGGCGATTCTCCAGGCACCGCTGCACCACGCTCGCACGCGGAAGCACGTCCCAAATATAGGAACGCTTGATCGGCGCAGGGACGATCAGCAGCGCGGGCTTGGAAGTATCTGGCTCGCCATAGGCCCTGAGCGTTAGTGCGGTGGTGGTCAACGCCACTCGAGAAGGCGTCTCGATCGGGCCCAGCCCCAGGGAGTCCAGCAGCTTGCCTTGCCACTGGCGTGACGCATCCATCTGGGCGTACAGGCCCCAGTGGAATCCTATTTTCGGGTATTCAGATCGTGTTAGCGCCATGCGATCAGAAGCTCGGCTACTTCCTCGCGAATCGCGCGGTGAAATGACGCAGGAACGGCGCCTGGTAGGTGAGCGTAAGTCCGCCAATGGATTCACGCCTTCGCCAGACTTCGAGGATGACTTCGACGACGTAGTCAATGTGCGATTGCGTGTAGACGCGCCTCGGAATCGCGAGGCGGACCAAGTCCGTCGGCCCCTCTTGTTCGACGCCGTGTTCATCGCGTCTGCCAAACATGAGCGTGCCGATTTCCACTGAGCGGATTCCGCCTTCAACGTACAGCTCTGCCGCGAGCGCAACACCCGGAAACTCTAGCGGCGCGATCTGCGGCAGGAAGGCGCGCGCGTCAATGTAAATTGCGTGACCTCCAGGAGGCTGTACGATCGGTACACCTTCGCGCGCGATGTGCTCGCCAAGATATGCTGTAGAGACGATTCGGTAGTTGAGATAGTCTTCTTCGAGCGCTTCATTCAATCCCACCGCGATCGCGTCGAGATCGCGCCCCGCTAATCCGCCGTAAGTGGGAAAACCTTCGCTCAAAATCAAAAGATCGCGCTCGGCTTCTGCGAGCTTGTCGTCGTTGGTGCAGAGAAAGCCGCCGATGTTGGCGAGGCCGTCTTTCTTCGCAGACATCGTGCAGCCGTCGGCATAGGAAAACATTTCGCGCGCGATTTCGCGCGGAGATTTGTCGCGATAGCCTTCTTCGCGCAGCTTAACGAAGTAGGCGTTTTCAGCGAAACGGCAAGCGTCGATGTAAAGCGGAATAGCGTGCTGCGAGCAGATCTCTTTCACTTCACGAATGTTCGCCATCGAAACCGGCTGACCGCCTCCCGAGTTGTTGGTGACGGTGAGCATCACGAGCGGGATTCGTCTTTTTCCAACTCGCGCGATCGTCTCCTTGAGGAGCGCAGTGTCCATGTTGCCCTTGAACGGATGCGAGCGGCCGAACTCGCGCGCTTCGGAAATCGGTAGGTCGAGCGCTTCGGCGCCGACGAATTCGATGTTGGCGCGAGTCGTGTCGAAGTGCGTGTTGTTGGGAACGACGTCTCCCTTCTTGCACACCGTGCTGAACAGAATTCGCTCCGCTGCGCGTCCCTGATGCGTCGGGATCACGTGACCGAAACCAAAAATGCTTTGCACCGAATCGCGGAAGCGCTCGAAGCTCTCGCTTCCGGCGTAAGACTCATCTCCGCGCATGATCGCCGCCCACTGTTCGGTGGACATCGCTCCCGTTCCGGAGTCGGTCAAGAGATCGATCAGAATGTCGCGCGCGGCGACGCGAAAAAGATTGTAGTCCGCTGCCGCGAGAATCTTTTGCCGCTCTTCGCGGGTCGTGCGCCGAAGCGACTCGATGCTCTTGATGCGAAACGGCTCGATAATCGTTTTCACGCGGCAAGACTATCACGCGCGTGGACGCAGCGTGCCGGCGGCGAGCCATGCAGCAGCGTCAACGAGAGTAGAATGACACGTTCAAACCAGAGTATCGAAGTATGGACATTCAAACCTACATACACTCGGTTGGCCGCGCCGCGCGCGAAGCTTCGCGGGAAATGGCGAAAGCGGATACCGGCCGGAAGAATAAGGCGCTCATTTCGATGGCGCAGGCGATTCGGCGCGACGCAAAGCGCCTGCTCGCCGCCAATGCCGAAGACATGGAATCGGCACGGGCTAACGGGCTCGATTCGGCTCTGCTCGATCGGCTTGCGCTCAATGAAAAAACGGTCGAAGCGATGGCGCAAGGACTGCTGCAAATCGCCGAGCTCCCCGACCCTGTTGGAGAAATCACCGGTCTCAACTATCGCCCCTCCGGAATCCAGGTGGGAAGAATGCGCGTTCCCTTGGGAGTCGTCGCGATCATTTACGAATCGCGCCCGAACGTAACCGCTGATGCGGCTGGGTTGTGCTTGAAATCGGGCAATGCCGCTATCTTAAGAGGCGGTTCGGAAGCAATTCATTCGAATCAGGCAATCGGAGCGTGCGTGAGCGAAGGTTTGCGCGCCGCCGGATTGCCCGATGCCGCTGTGCAGGTGATCGAGACGACCGACCGCGCCGCGGTCGGCGAACTGATCACGATGCACGACTTTGTCGATGTCATCGTGCCGCGCGGAGGCAAGGGCTTGATCGCGCGAATTTCCGAGAGCGCGCGCATTCCCGTCATCAAGCATTTGGACGGGGTGTGCCACGTTTATATTGACGACGCGGCCGATCTTAAAAAGGCGATCGTCATCGCGGATAATGCCAAGACCCAACGCTACGGAACGTGCAACACCATGGAGACTTTGCTCGTCGCGCAACCCGTTGCGGCGAAGGTGCTTCCAGAACTTGGCCGGATCTATCTCAAAAAAGGTGTCGAGCTGCGCGGCGACGCGGCTTCCCGTGAACTCGTACCGGAGATGAAAGAAGCCAGCGAAGAAGACTGGAGCACCGAATATCTCGCGCCTATCCTTTCGGTCCGAGTCGTCAAAGGCCTCGACGAGGCGATTTCGCACATCAACACCTACGGCTCGCAGCACACCGATGCGATCATTACCGAAGACTACTCAAGGGCGATGCGTTTTCTGCGCGAAGTGGATTCGAGCTCGGTGATGGTCAATGCTTCAACGCGATTCGCCGACGGTTTCGAATATGGCCTTGGCGCCGAAGTCGGGATCTCGACCGACAAACTGCACGCGCGCGGCCCCGTCGGCCTCGAAGGACTGACTTCGCAAAAATTCATCGTGCTCGGGAGCGGACAGGTTCGGGGTTAAGGACGATCGTACAAAGGAGAAAAATATGCGAGTTCGTCTGGCTGTGCTCATTTTGCTTTCAACACCTGTTCTGGCCGCCGATCTTTCCAGCTTCAGCAACGCCGACATGGTGAAGGGATTGAAAGACGCGCTGACTCAGGGCGCCGACGCCGCGGTGGCCAAGCTCGGCGTGACTGACGGCTTTCTCAAGAATCCCAAAGTCAAAATTCCGCTCCCCGAGAACCTGAAGAAAGTGGAGAAGGCAATGCGCTTCGCCGGAATGGGCAAACAGGCGGACGAACTTGTGGTAACGATGAATCGCGCCGCGGAAGCGGCGGTGCCTGAAGCGCAAACGCTGCTCGTTGATGCGGTGAAAAAAATGTCGGTGACCGACGCGAAGAATATTCTCACCGGGCCGGACGATGCCGCCACCAAATACTTCCGCAAGAGCACGCAAACTCAACTCACCGAAAAATTCCTTCCGATCATGAAAGAGGCGACGGACAAGGTCGGTTTGGCGCAGCAGTACAACAGTTTCGCCGAAACCGGTGCGAATTTCGGGCTGGTCAAGAAGGAAGACGCGAAAATCGAAAACTACGTGACGACCAAGGCGCTCGACGGCTTGTATCTTGTTATCGCCGAGCAGGAGAAAGCTCTGCGCAAGAATCCGGTGGAAGCGACGACTTCAATCGCGAAGAAAATCTTCGGCGCGCTTAAGTACTAAAGCAGGAAGGCGGGAGGCAGTGTCCAGTTGAACTCGAATTCAACTCAAAACTCATAATTCAAGATTCGGCTATGCCGCCGCGCGGCGTGCGGATTCTTCCAGAAGCTGAGTGAACTCGTAGCCCGGAACGGGCTTCGCAAACAGGAATCCTTGCCCCTCTTCGCAGCCGTGTTCGCGCAAGAAAGCGAGCTGCTCCTCGTTCTCCACACCTTCGGCGCTGACTTTGACTTTCAAGCTGCGAGCGAGCGCGATGATTGCGCTGGCGATCGCGGCGTCATTCGGATCGTTGGTCACGTCGCGCACGAACGACTGATCAATCTTAAGTTTGTGGATGGGGAAGCGCTTCAAATAGCTCAAGCTCGAATAACCCGTGCCGAAATCGTCAATCGCCAACTGAACACCCAGCGCATTCAAGGCTTCGAGCGTGGTGACGGTCACGTCGGCATCTTCCATGACCACGCTTTCAGTCAACTCGAGCTCGAGAAAGGACGGATCGAGCTCGGCTGAGTCGAGCGCCGCGCGCACGCTCTCGAGCAGGTCCTTTTCGCGGAATTGGCGCGCCGACAGATTCACCGTGACTTTGACCGCGGGAAGCCCGGCTGTTTGCCAGCCCTTGGCTTCACGGCACGCCTCGTTCAGCACCCATTCACCGAGACTCACGATGAGGCCGGTGTCTTCGGCGATCGGAATGAACTCGGCTGGGGCAACCATGCCTTTTTCCGGATGCTGCCAGCGCACGAGCGCTTCGACGCCGACGATGTCGCCGCTGCTGAGATCGATCTGCGACTGATAAAAAAGCGTGAATTCCTTCTGCCTGACCGCGCGGCGCAAATTGTTTTCGAGCAGCATCCGCTCCTGCGCCGCCTCGTTCATGCGACCGGTGAAAAAGCGGTATTTGTTGCGGCCGCTTTCCTTCGCTTGGTACATCGCGGTGTCGGCGTGGCGCTTCAAAGTCTCGACGTCGGATCCGTCGTCGGGAAAGAGACAGATACCGATGCTCGGCGTCACATGGAATTCCTGCTGTTCGATCAAGAACGACTGCGGCAGGGCGTCGAGAATTTTTTCGGCAACTCGCGCGGCGTCCTCGGCGTCGGTGATTCCGGGAAGGACTACGACGAACTCGTCGCCGCCCTGACGCGCGACGGTGTCGCCTTCGCGCACGCACGCAAGCAATCGCTGGGCGACCGCCTGCAGCAAGCGGTCTCCCATCTGATGGCCGAGCGAATCGTTGATCGTTTTAAAGCGATCTAGATCGATAAACAGAATTCCGACCCGAGTTTGCGCCCGGCTCGCCGCGATCAGCGCGCGATGGATGCGATCGTGCAGCAGGTTGCGATTGGGTAGCCCGGTCAGACTGTCGTGCTGCGCCAGATAAGTCGCGCGCTGCTCGGTCAATCTGCGTTCGGTGACGTCGCGCAAGTTGACGACGATTCCGGAAACCGAGGGATTATCGAGACAGTTCTTGGCCAAGGCTTCGAGCACGCGCCACGCTCCGTCGGCGTGCCGGAAGCGGAATTCAACGGTGGCTTTGGCGCCGGGTTCGCCGCTGATGTTGACCAGCGCTCCCTGCAGTCGGCCGATGTCCTCGAAATGGACGTAATCGAAGGCGCTCTTGCCGACGAAGTCCTGGGCGTTGTAGCCGAGCACGCGGCCGAACGAAGGGCTCGCATAGGCGACGCCGCCGTCTTCGCTGACGACGGTGATGACTTCGGAGGCGTTTTCGGTGAGCGCGGAAAATCGCGCTTCGACGCTTCGCAAGGAGGCTTCAGCCTGCACGCGCCGGCTGACATCGCGGATCACCGCCGTGTACTTGTGCGGACTTGCCGAGTTCATTGCGGTCACGCTCAATTCCACCGGAAAAACTTCTCCGTCTGTTCTGCGGCCCCGCGCCTCACGCTCGATCCATGGGCCGTTCGATTTCAATGCGCGGGTCACGTGCTCGCCGCGGGTCTTGGGCAGAGTCACGAGGGCGTCGATCAAGTGACCGCAGGCGTCCGCGTCGGAAATTCCGAACATGCGGCAGGCCGAAGCGTTGAGCGATTCGATCAAGCCATGCTCGTTAAGCAGAAGAACGGCGTCCTGGGTGGCATCGCAAATCGAGTTCAGCCACGCTTCGGGATCGGGCGCGGCTTTCGGATCGGAGGCGAGCAACAAGACTTCGGCGGCGTTTCCCGCTGCGTCGTTGATGCGTTCGGCCGTGAGCTCGAGCGGGAGCGGAGAGCCGTTCTTGCGTCTGATCTCAGCTTGGGTTGCGGCGGGCGCGGCCAGTAGGCGCGACGGAAGGTTCTGTTCGAAAAATCGGATGTCGGTGCCGATGACTTCGCCGGCTCCCCAGCCCAGAAGCTTTTCCGCGGCTGGATTCCAGCGCGTGAGCTTGCGTTGCGAATCCACGGCAAAAATGGCCAGCGGGGATTTCTTGATCAGCGCGCCGACGACGCGTTTGGCTTCGATGTATGCATGCTCGGCAAGTTTGCGGCGGGTAACGTCGTGGACGGCGATAAGAAGCGCGCGTTGACCCTTGAACGGCGCGGTGTTCGCTGACAGCCTTGCCCAGCGCAATTGTCCTGAAGCCGAGCGCAGCCGCGTGTCGAAACCCGAGATCGAACCTTCCGAGCGAACGCGCTTTTCCAGCGAAGCGGCGTCGGCGGGTCGTTCATAAAAATCGGCGGCGGAACGCAAACCCGCCTGCTTTTCGGTAATGCCGAAAAATTCGCTCGCACGATGATTGAGCGCAAGAACGGTCTGATCGTCAGCGGCGACGATCAAAAGCGGAGTCGGAATGGTTTCGAGCGTGGCGCGCAACAACTCCGCGTTCTCCCGCATGTCACGGACGGCGCGTGCCGCCGTGGCGCGGGCGCGGTCGCGCGAAGTGATCAAGTAGGCGAATCCGAATCCGATCAGGACGAAAATGAGCAAGCCCATTAGCGCGGCGAGAAAATACGCCCCGTCGATGCCAGCGGTAAAGGCGAAAAAGCCGCCGCCGATAGCGGCGAACAAACCGGCGCCAAGCACCATGAGCGCGAGAGCTCTTAGTTCGCCTGGTTCGCCGGGGCTGACGGACATGCGCTATTTATTGCCGAAGCAGCTCTGCAAGCGAGCGCTTGGTTTCAGTGACTCCTCCTTGAGGCGCGAGTGTGCCTTAAGTGCAACACCCGGCGCAAGCCAGGGTGTGGCGGATTGAGTCTCCTGAATAAAAGCGAAAATAATCAGGATTCGGCCACCGTCACCGCCCGATCGCGGCCCAAGGCAGGCTCCAGTGGGAAACAGGATTCAGATGAAGATTGAGGAACCGAGGATCGAGGCTTGAATTACGCCATCCAAAACTTAACGCTCACCCTTTAGGAGTTCGGGCGTTATTACGGCTAGGAGTACGGCGCCATTGCCGCGGCGGCGAAACCACCAGATCGCGCCTTTCTTGACACCACATTCGGCGTTCGCGTCGCAGAGCAGTCTCGCCGCAACGCGGCCGAGCATGGGCTGGTGGCCGACGACGATCGAGATCCCCTCGCAATCAGGCCATTCCGCCGCCTCGAGGAGGCTCTCGACCCGAGTCGCGTTCGCGATCTCCGCGACCGTCGCGAAGCGTCCGGACAACGCGCTCGCTGTTTCCTGCGCCCGAACAAGCGGGCTTGCGAGAAGCTTCCACGGTTCGGATAGCCGCGGTTCGAGCCAGGCCGCCATTGCCTTCGCTTGTTTCCGCCCCTTCGCCGTCAACTTTCTTTGCGCATCGGGTGCGCTGTCTTCGGCTTCGGCATGCCGCCACAAAATCAAATCCATCTTCGCCTCTCGCTTCTACGTCTCAGTTAATCCCACTCATCACCCCTTCGACCCTTCGACTTCGCTCAGGATATGCTTCGCTCAGGACAGGCCTGACTCCTGCTTCCTTTACCAGAACGTTTTCACCCGCAACCAATTTTCCCAGGCTTGGTCAAGCTCGCCAGTTTTGGTTTGCACTCGCGCGGCGGTGAAGGCGCGCGCCATTCCCACGGCCTCCGGCTCGTCCGGCAGCGAATCGAGCAGGCCGCCGGTCACTGCGCCGTCGTTCAATTCGCCGAGAACGTCCTGCAGCGCCATGAGGCCGGAGATATATTTTTGCACCCGTCTCTTGGTAAACAGCGGGGCGAAGAATTCAGCGGCGTAGCGCAGTTTCTTCAAAGCTATCCGCAGCCGATGGCGCGCCTCCGCGTCGAGCGCGGCGGGCGAGACTTTCAACACGTGCTTATGCCGTTTAGCGAGTACAGCGCCGGCGAATCCGGCGATCGGAAAAGACAACGCCTGCCTCATGCTTTCGGTCGCCATGCTCATCCAGGCATCGGTCGCGAGCCAAGCGCAAAGGCGCAGAAAGAATTCAGCCGTGCGTTGCGACGAAACTGCCTTTTGCGCCTGTGCGTTGGCGGAGCGGCGCGCTTTCTGCGCACGGCGCAACAGAGCATGCAGGCCCGCATGATCGGGAAACTGCGCGAGGATCGCGGGCAGCGTCGAGACGGTGAACACGTCCCAGTCCCTGGCGGCGCCCAGCTCGCGCGCCAACCAGCGGATCTCATTCCGATGGGACGCCAGCGCGCCCTTCGGGATGATCATCCCAAAAAGGGTGAGCGCGGAGCGCAGACGGCGCAGCGCCACTCGCATCTGGTGCACGTATTCCGGGTCTGCGTGCCGTTCGGCGACGTTCGCCTCGAAATGCGCGATACAGTCGAAAGCAATCGCTTTCAAAGCGTCGCTCACCGTCATGTTCGGAGTGAGTTTGAGCGGCCGAGCTTTCACCGGCTTTCGCGACGCTCCGGCGGCGAGCGCATAGCCGCGATCGGCCTTCGACTGGTTGGCAATCCTGAGCGGAGCCGCCTTGTTGAACTGCAGCGCCAGCTCGAACAACTGCGTGGGCGCGCCGCTGACTAGTTCCAACTCGATCTCGCTGATCGCTACACTGACGCCGTTGGCTCTGATTTCTCCCTGGTCGAGCGCGAATTCGACTACGTGTTCCGGACTTTCCAGCACTCGGTGCGCGCGCTTGAACTCGGTGACGAATACGGGCTTGAGTGCGATCTCATCGAGCGCGCAGCACTCGGCGAGCGGGGTTACCTTAAGCGCTTGCGAGTTGAGTTGACCGGCGCGGGTTTCCGCCTCCCACTCCGGACGCTCGTGCAATCCGCCTTCGACCTTTCCCTCCGCTTTAAGCGTTTGCACGGTCCGCCGGCCGATTCGGCGCAGGCGCAGCGCGAATCCGCGCTCCCGCAAATCAAACTTGACAGTATCGTAATAGACACTCTTCAGCGTTGTAGTTTTCGCGCCGGGTGATTTGAGCAGCGGATGACGTAGCAGGCGGGAGACCTGTCGAGGATTGATTGCGAGCTTGAGCTCGATTTCTGCCGGCATTACTTTTTGTCGCTGACTGCCGCGCCAAGCTCCTGCAGAAGCGCGCTTTGCGCGGAATAGGCCTTGCCTCGGCGCGGAGTCTTCTTGCGATAGTGGCCCTGCGAATCCATCTCCCACGCGCGGCAGTTGTCGGTGAAATAGGTTTTGAGCCCTTCCCGAATCACCCGCTGTTTGAGTTTGGGATCGAGCACGGGGAAACAGGTTTCGACCCGGCGGAAGAAGTTCCGGTCCATCCAGTCAGCGCTCGAAAGGTACACGCGATCCATGCCGCGGAAACAAAAAATGCGCGCGTGCTCAAGAAATCGGCCGATGATCGAGCGAACGCGGATGTTCTCCGACAAGCCTGGAATACCGGGTCTTAACGCGCAAACACCACGCACGATCAGATCTATTTGCACTCCCATCTGCGAAGCCGCGTAAAGCGCCTCGATGATCTCGGGCTCGAGCAGCGCGTTCATCTTGGCCGTGATGCCGCAACGCGTTCCGGATTTGGCGAGTTCGGCTTCGTGCTCGATCGCGCGCACGATTTCCTTGTGCAAAGTAAAAGGGGACTGCCAAAGGTGAATGAGCTTGCCGGCGCGCCCGAGGCCGGTAAGCTGCAGGAATACCTGGTTCACATCAGCGCAGATTTCCTCGTTCACGGTGAAGAGGCCAAAATCGGTGTAAAGCGTCGCTGTGCGCGAGTGGTAATTGCCGGTGCCCAGATGCACGTAGCGGCGCAATTTGTCCTCCTCGCGCCGCAGCACCATCGCCATTTTCGCGTGTGTCTTGTGGCCGACCACGCCATAGACAACGTGCGCGCCCGCGTCCTCGAGCCGACTCGCCCAGTTGATGTTGGCTTCCTCGTCGAAGCGGGCGAGGAGCTCGACCACGGCGGTCACTTCCTTTCCGCTTTGCGCGGCTTTGACGAGCGTTTCGAGCAATTCGGAATCGGCGCCCGCTCGATACACCGTTTGCTTGATCGCGAGCACCTGCGGATCGCGCGCGGCCTGCTTGATGAAATTGACCACGGGCTTGAATGACTGAAAAGGATGGTGCAGCAAAATGTCGCCCGCGCGGATCGCCTCGAACATGTCTTCGCGCTTGACCAGGGCGGGCGGCAAACCCGGAGTGAAAGGCGGAAACTTGAGATCGGGGCGGTCCACGCGCTCGGGAACGTTCATCAGCCGAACGAGATTGACTGGACCGTTGACGCGATAGAGATCGTCGCTCTCGAGTTTGAATTGGCCCAAGAGAAAGTTCACCATCTCCTCAGAGCAATTTTCGGCGACTTCGAGCCGCACGGCGTCGCCGAAATGCCGTTGCGGCAATTCGCCCTGCAGCGCGATGCGAAGGTTTTTCGTTTCTTCCTCGTCGACGTAAAGCTCGCTGTTGCGAGTCACGCGGAATTGATAGCAGCCCAATACGGTCATCCCGGAAAAAAGTTCGCCGACGTGCGCGTGCAGGATCGAGGACAGGAAAACAAAACCGTACGGAACTTCGGATATTTCGCGCGGCAGCGCAATGATCCGGCGCAAGGCACGCGGCGCCTGCACGATTGCGATCGCCGAATTGCGTCCAAAAGCGTCGCGGCCCGAAAGCTCGACCGCGAAGTTCAAGCTCTTGTTGAGGACGCGCGGAAAAGGATGCGCGGGATCGAGGCCTATCGGCGTCAGTACCGGCATGACTTCGCGAAAAAAATAATCGCGGATCCATTCAGCCTGGGCGCTGTTCCATGAAGGACGGCGCAAAAAGCGGATGCCTTGTTCCGACAAGGGCGGAAACAGCTCTTCGTTGAGCAGGCTGTATTGCCGCGCCACGAGTTCATGGCCGACCTGCGCGACTTGTGAAAGCGCCGCCCGAGCGTTCAGTCCGTCAGGGCCCGCTCCCACCGCGCCCAAAGCGATCTGGGCTTTCAATCCCGCGACGCGGATTTCGAAAAATTCGTCGAGGTTGCTGCTGACGATGCACAAGAAGCGCAACCGCTCGAGCAGCGGCGTGCCCTCATCCTCGGCCTGCGCGAGCACGCGCCGGTTGAATTCGAGCTGGGATAGCTCGCGATTCAAAAAATGCTGGTGCGAGGGGGCTTTCATCAGCAGTCAGTGTCGCTAGTTGCTTGTCAGCGACTTGGACGTTCACAACTAGCGACCAGCGACTAGCAACTAGTGTCGTGTTTCGGAAATAAGTGACGAAAGTCGGCGTAGTTTCGCAAGGATCGAGTCGGCCGTAGCGGTCCATACGAATGGGCGCGCGTGATCGTTGTAATGTTGCACGTAGCGG
>JBOIGA010000064.1:0-13498 GCA_050741875.1 Burkholderiales bacterium | reverse complement strand
ATGTGGAACAATCCGCAAGTCACTACAAAGTCGTAGCGCTCGTCAGGCAATTTCTGCGTTATATCGCGCTGAAAAAAATCGGCATCGGGAAACCTTGTACGACAGGTTTCCACAAACGGCTCGATGATGTCGCTTCCCGAAAAAACGGCGTTGGGACAACGTTCTTGCAGGAACAGTCCGAAGTGACCCAGCGCGCAACCGATCTCATGAACGCTGAATCGCCCTTTCTCGTTTCCGAAGACGCGCGTGAGCATTTGAAATCGCTCGTACTGCGACTCCTGATTGCCGTGGGATAGCGCCCTTGCGTCGTCTCCGTAGCGGGCAAACAAATCGTTATACAATCTTCTTTGGTCGTCAGCGATGTCCAATTTGCTTCTCCTGGAATAAACGAAATCGCAATCCGAGTTAGCGTGCGTCCTCCAAGGAGGAAACCTCGGTCACGCTCTTTACCATGTAGATCGGCCTGTTCAGACTGCGGTCGAATATGTTGGCCAGGTATTCTCCAACTACGCCTAAAGTGAAGAGCTGCACACCGCCGAATATCGCGATCAAGGAAGCCAAAAACGGAAAGCCAGGCAAACTTCCCTCAATGAAATAAGTCGCGAGGACGTACGCGAGCACAAACATTCCGAATAACACGAACAGAAATCCAATCAAGCTCGCTATCCGCAATGGAACTGTCGTATAACTCGTCCACAGCAAGACCGTCATTTCGAAGAGCTTGCCGAAACTATAGTTTGACTGGCCCTCTTTGCGGGGACTAAAGCGAATCGGAGCGGCGGTTATTCTTGTTGTGCCCCATCCAAGTAACACGTCGATTAAGAGACGAGGACTGGCATAATTGAGCGACGCGGTTCTTATCGACGTGCGAAACGCGCGAAACGAGCTGACACTAGTTAGAGCGGGCTGCCGCATTGCCACCGCGTGCGCCTTCTTCATCACTCGCGATCCGAGATCGCGCCACCACGATTGTGCTTTTTTCTCCGCCGTCCCGTAGACGAGATCAAACCCTTCTTCTAACTTCGCCAAGAGTTGAGGAATTTGCGAAGGCGGGTCCTGCAGATCATCATCCATGGTTACTGTTATTTCAAAGCGCGCCGCATGCACACCACAGAGCGTTGCATTGTGCTGGCCGAAGTTGCGCGTAAGGTTGATTCCCCGTACGAAAGGATATTCCCGCGCAAGACCGCAAATCACTTCCCAACTTTGGTCCCGGCTGTCGTCGTTGACGAGCACGACTTCGAAGCGCTTGTTGCACTGAGGAAGTACCTCAGACAATTCTGAGACGAGCTTCGGAAGAGTGATTTCGCTGTTATAGACTGGCACCACGGCCGAAATACCAGAGGGCAGGTCATGCTCGTATGCTGCTCTTGCGGCGGCAGCGCTTTGGTGCTTAGGCATGGCTGACATTTCAGTGATCGGCGCGCGCGCTCACTCCGTTGAAGCTATATGCGCCAAACACGTCGTCGAAGTTCTGTCCGCGCTTCAACACTTCAAATTGGCCGTTCTGATATCCGAGCATCGCGGGGCATTCGCGTATGAAAGGTGGACGTAATACATTCGTATACGCGCCGACATTATCGAAGATCACCCAGTCCCCCGCGCGAAGTTCTCCCTCAAAACCCGCGTACAACACGTCATGTTCCATGCAAGTATATCCGACGATATCGACGGGGCCGCCGACGCTGCGGCCTTCCTTATTCGCAGCGATGATTTGCACGGGAAGATTGCGCGAGTTCAACGTCGGCTTGATGTCGTAGACGCTCCCGGCAACGAGCGCGAGCTTGCGAACGCCAAGCACATGCACGTCAATCACCCGCGCCGCGAATTTCACCGCGGTTGCAGTGATGCCAATCCCCGGCTCGAGAATGAGTTGCGGGCCCCCGCGCGGAAAGCGCACCGCGAACTCGGCAGCGATCGCCTTGGCATAGTTTTGGAAAGTTGGCACCGAAACTCCGAACTGACGTTGCAATTCGGGCTTCATGCTGGAAAAATATCCGCCCCCTACGTTGATCATTCGCGGCGGCGAATCTCCGAAGTATTTCTCGCCGAGGTCCAACATCCGTCGGGTAATGAATCGATAATCTTCGACGCTACGGGTGGGAGTCAGAAAATGGCAATGCAGTCCGGCGATCTCGACATTGCGGAGTTCGCGTAGGGCCTCCATGACCGCACCGATTTGCGGGCCTTCCGCGTCGAACCCGAAACGTGAGGGCCGTGCGCCGGGCACGGCGAAGGTCACACGCACGCCGATCACCGCGCGGCGGAGACGTGAGGCGAGTTTTTTCACCGCCGCAAGCTGGTACGGCCAATCGAGATTGACGATCGAACCCGAGTCAAGCGCGAGCATGAGGTCCTGCTCCGACTTGTATGGGCCGTTGAACACAATACGCTCCGGCGCAACGCCGATTCTGCGCGCAAGATCGTATTCCATTCGCGACACGACTTCGGCATAACCGCCCCATGCTTCCACCATTTCGCACAGTCTCGGCGTGTAGTTGGTCTTGTACGAGTACGCAATCTGCGAGTTCTCGTAATGTGCGCGAAAAGCCTGCAGGAGCTCGTGGTACTTGTCGAAGAATGCTTCGAGATCCACGATATAGAAAGAGTCGCCGTGGAGGTGTTCGAGAGATTCCAGAACGTGCTTGTCGATGCTTAAGGTGGTCATTCTTCAACCAAGATTTTCGTTAAGCACGTCAAAATCGCTCGGCTGCAGATGCGCAAACAGCGTAACCATCGCGACCACGCGCCCCGAAAATGTGACGAGATCGAGTGGTTCGAGTGGATCGATGTCGGCTACGCCGTGCCGTGAGCGGCCGCTGTACACCATGATGTCGCCGATTTCGCATGCTGCTTCGTATTCGATTCCTCTGCCCCCGCGGTCGATAAACGCGCCGCCTTTGAAAAAATCCACGCCCTTTTTCGACATTAGGAGATACATTTGGTAGTAGTCTTTGAGACCCGCGTTCATGGCGACGCGCTTTGTCACGTCGTCGATATGGGCCGCCATGAACCCTCCCCCTCGCGGATACTGATGTAGTCGCGAGGCGGTCCACAAGCCCTTCTCGGTGCCAAACACCGCGAAGTCGCGCGGCAGCTCATAGAGGAGGTTGCGAAAGCGCGCGAGCTTGATGAAGGAATCGCGCATCCCGTGAGCGTCGTCTGCGAAAATCGGATTGAACAACATTCTTAAAAAGCGCGGAATCGAGTAATCCGCGGTGACCGCGCCAATCTGGAGCTTTTGCATGTTGGTCCGCACCGCGTCGGTGTCGCGCGGATCGTGCTTACGGTCGTTCCGCGCATCGAATCGCGCTTCGATATTCCGGCGCACGCGGAGCACTTCATCGGCATCGAACAATCCGGTCACGCGCGCCAGGGGGTGCTCTTGCAGCACCTCGCGAATCTGCGAGTACGGCAAGCGCTCGAGCGCCTCGCCAGCAAAAGTCACCGTGTTCAGCCACGCGTCAGGCTCGTTCACGTCAAGGCCTCGATGGTCTGCTCCACGACATAGTCAACGCGGTCTTCAAGTCCGGCCCAAAGCGGCAGCCGAACCAGCCGCTCGCTCGTTTCGCGCGTGCGCGGGAGTTCCCCCGAAGCGCGCCCGTATAGCTTGCCTGCGGGCGAATCGTGCAAGGGGACGTAGTGGAAGACCGGTTCGACTCCTTTCACTTTCAACCGCGCGATGAAAGCGGTGCGCGTTTGAAGATCACGCAGCAAGAGATAGTAGAGATGCGCGTTGTGCTCGCAATGTTGGGGCACATCGGGCCGCCGCGCCGTTCCCGCATCTTGCAGCACGGCGAACGCGTCGTGATAGCGATTCCAGATGTTCAAGCGGCGGCCCGTGATTGCTTCCGCATTCTCGAACTGCGCCCAAAGAAAAGCCGCGATCAATTCTCCCGGAAGATACGACGAGCCGACATCGACCCATGTGTACTTGTCCACCTGCCCGCGAAAAAACTGGCTGCGATTGGTGCCTTTTTCCCAGATAATTTCGGCGCGCTGATTGAATCGTGGGTCGTTGATGAGTAACGCTCCCCCTTCCCCGGCCAAAAGATTCTTCGTCTCGTGAAAAGATAACGCGGCGAGATGGCCGATGCTGCCGAGCGGCCGGCCTTTGTATCTCGACATGATTCCCTGCGCCGCATCTTCGATCACCAGCAAGTTGTGCCGCCGCGCGATCTCCATGATCGCATCCATCTCGCAAGCAACCCCAGCGTAGTGCACGACGGCGATTGCTTTCGTACGTGAGGTGATCGCAGCCTCGATGAGCGCCTCGTCGATATTGAACGTGTCGGCTCGAATATCCACGAATACCGGAGTCGCGCCTCGCAAGACGAATGCGTTGGCGGTGGAGACGAAGGTATACGACGGCATTATGACTTCATCGCCCGGGCCAACTTCCGCGAGAATCGCGGCCATTTCCAAGGCGGCGGTACACGAATGCGTCAGCAACGCTCGCTCGCAACCGATCGTCCGCTCAAGCCAGCTCTGGCACTTTTTGGTGAACGGACCGTTTCCCGCGAGGTGTCCGAAGTCGCACGCGGCGCGCACGTACTCGCGCTCCTTGCCAGTGAGGAACGGATGATTGAAGGTGATCATGCGAACAACATTTCCCCGCGGCACTTCATGAACCTGGCCCGTCCAATAATTCATCCTGGAAAATCTCGTCGCGCAACAAGCTCAAAAGGTATTCGCCATAGCTGTTCTTGCACAAGGGCTGTGCCAGCGAGCGCAACTGCTCGGCGCTGATGTATTTCAAGCGGTAGGCGATCTCCTCAGGGCACGCTATTTTCAAACCTTGCCGCTTTTCGATGGTCTGCACAAAAAGCGAAGCGTCGATCAACGACTCGTGCGTTCCCGTGTCGAGCCATGCCTGGCCGCGTCCCATCATCACGACATGCAGTGCGTTGCGTTCGAGGTAGCAGCGGTTGATGTCGGTGATTTCGAGCTCGCCGCGATCCGACGGCTTGAGCGAACGCGCGAATTCGACCACGCGATTGTCATAGAAATACAAGCCGGGGACGGCATACCGGGATTTTGGCTTCTCGGGTTTCTCTTCTAGGCTCAAGGCATTCCCCTGCGCATCGAATTCGATCACTCCATAGCGCTCGGGATCGTGCACGGGGTACGCAAAAATTGTCGCGCCCGACTCGCGGTTCGTGGCGCGCAACAAATCGTGCGGCAGCTGGTGACCGTAAAAAATATTGTCGCCGAGCACAAGCGCGCAACGCTCACCGCTGATGAACTTTTCACCAATGATGAAGGCCTCGGCAAGTCCACCTGGTGAAGACTGCACTGCGTAGCTGATATCGAGATTCCACTGCCGGCCGTCGCGGAGCAACTGCTCGAGCCGCGGCGTGTCCTGCGGAGTTGAAATGACCAGAATCTCGCGGATCTTGGCGAGCATCAGCGTTGACAAGGGATAGTAGATCATCGGCTTGTCGTACACCGGCAAAAGCTGTTTGCATACGGCGTGCGTGACCGGATAGAGACGGGTGCCGGCGCCGCCGGCGAGAATGATGCCTTTCACGAAGCATCCCTGCCGGCATAGTTGATTTCGACCCAATCGCGATAGGCGCCGCTCGCGACGCTTTCGATCCACGGCTGATGATCAACGTACCATTGCACTGTTTTCTTGAGTCCGGATTCAAAGCTCTCGCACGGCTTCCAGTTCAACTCACGCATGATCTTGCCGGAGTTCATCGCGTACCGCCGGTCGTGGCCGGGCCGGTCCTTGACGAAAGTTACCAGGCGAGAATGCGGACGCGCTTCGGGGAAATGTTCGTCGAGAGTTGCGCAAATCGCCGTGACAACATCGAGATTGGTTTTTTCGTTCGAGCCGCCGATGTTGTACGTCTCGCCCGAACGGCCCTGGCTTAACACCAGACGAATTGCCGAACAGTGATCCTTGACGTAAAGCCAGTCGCGAATATTGAGTCCGTCGCCGTAGACTGGAAGCGGTTCTTGCTTGAGCGCGCGCCAGATCACGAGCGGAATGAACTTCTCGGGAAATTGATACGGCCCGTAGTTGTTCGAGCAATTCGTCGTCACCACCGGAAGATCGTAGGTGTGATGATAAGCGCGGACAAGATGATCGGACGCCGCCTTGGATGCCGCGTAAGGGCTGTTGGGCGAGTGGGAAGTCTGTTCGGTAAAAGGCTTGTCCTGCGGTTCGAGCGAACCGTAGACCTCGTCAGTCGAAACATGAACAAAGCGGAATCGACTCTTTTCGCTCGCGCCCAACTGCTGCCAATACCCGCGCGCCGATTCAAGCAGGCGAAAGCTGCCGACAATATTGGTCTGCACGAAATCTTCCGGGCCGTGGATCGAACGATCGACATGGCTTTCCGCGGCGAAGTGGACGATGCCATGCGGTTGATATTGACGCAGAAGACGGTCGATTAATTCGCGCTGGCCGACGTCGCCCTGGACGAAGATATGCCGGGGATCGTTTTTGAGCGCGCTCAAATTACTCAGGTTTCCGGCGTAAGTGAGCTTGTCGAGGTTGACGACCGGCGTGCCCGTTTCGGTGATCCATTCGAGAACGAAGTTGGAGCCGATAAACCCAGCGCCGCCGGTAACGAGAATCACGCTTTCGCCCTCATTGCAATTTGCCCGATTGCGAAAGCGCTGCTTCGCCCAGTCGCGGACTGCGTCCCGCGAGCTCCGTATACAAGTCGAGCCAGCGCGGTCCGACATTGCCCCACGAATAGTTTTCCGCGAGCTTGAGCCCGGCTTCGGCCAGTTTTCGCGCCTTATCGGAATCGGCAAGCAATTCGACGATGACTCGCGCCATCGCTGGCGCATCTTGCGCGGGGACGAACATGGCGGTTTTTTCGTGTTCGACAAGATGAGGAATTCCACCCACGCTGGTCGTCACCACCGGCACTCCACTCGCGAGCGACTCGAGAATCGAGATCGGCATGTTGTCAACAAGGCTGGCATTGACCATGAGATCGGCGCAAGCGTAAAGCTCCGCCATTTTTTGATTATCGAGGCGTCCGGTAAAACAAATCGCATCCGATACACCGAGGTTCACGGCGAGCGACTCGAGCCGCTGTCTTTCGGGACCGCAACCCGCGACCGTCAGGCGCGCCCGGGGAAACTTCTGCTTCACTTCCTTGAACGCGCGCAGCACCGTGGCAACGTCATAAATCGGTTCCAGATTGCGCGTGACGATGATGTGCCGATCCAACCCTTTCCGCTTTTTCTCCACAGCATTGAATCGCTCGCCATCAATGATGTTCGGCACGATCTTAACAGGCAGATGATAGTGCTTGAATACCTCCTCCAGAAATGCGGACGGTACGACAATGGCATCGGCCAAGCGCAGCGTTTTCTTCAGCCAGAAAAAGGATTTTGCAAAGAACTCTTGCGCCCCGCCGCCGCGATAGTTGACGATGACCGGAATCCGTCGAAACCGCGCGATCCATATGGCCGGGGCGGCACGCAAATGCCATGACCAGCCCGAGTTCGCCATCACGTGAAACAACTCCACCTTTGCCGCCGTTGTCCACAACCGCAACAGATATGGGAACAAACGCGCCAATTCGCGCGCGCCGCGGATTCCGGCAATCCAGTCCGGGCGATACGAATTAGTCTGCACGATCTCCACGCGTACACCTTCTTCGCCGAGCAAGCGCGCAAGCTGTAAGGTCTGATTGGCCATTCCGCCGTGGGGCGGCGGCAACGGGCCGATGAGTCCGATGCCAAGCGTCTTCATGCCGTGCTGCCCACGAGAGCGTCATAGATTTTTTGATAGCGCGCAACTGAGGCTTTCCAGTTGCGCTCGCCTTCGACAAATCTGCGCGCCGCCCTTTTGATCTCCGTACAGCGCTCGCGATCCTTGAGCAGCGACAGGACTTTCTGCGCGAGATCGTGCGGGTCATTCGCCCTGAACAAGATTCCGGTTTCGCCGTCCTTGATCAACTCGCGATGACCGCCGACATCGGAGGCGACGACTAGTCTTCCCTGCGCCATCGCTTCCAGCGGCTTTAACGGCGTCACGAGCTCGGTGAGCCGCATGGAAAGCCGCGGGTAGACGAGCACATCAACAAGATCGTAGTAATGCTGGACTTGATCATGCGGCACGCGTCCGGCCATCACGACGCAATCGCCAAATGGGGCGGCGAGCGTGCGCAACGCCGGCTCCTGCGGCCCCCCGCCTACGAGGAGAATTTTCACGTTGGCTGCGTAGCGCAGAATTTCCGGCAAAGCGCGAAGCAGGACCGGCAGTCCTTCGTAAGCGTAAAAAGAGCCGATGAATCCCAGCACCACCGCGCCGTCGAGCTTAAGCTCGCGCTTCAATTTGCAATCGCCGGTCCACGAAGCTGAAAATGCGTCGACATTGACAGCGTTGGGAACCACCGTCACTTTGTGGCCAGGTATACCGCGGGCAATGATGTCATGCTTCAGTCCGTCGCAAATCGTCGTCACCGCGTCCACCCGCTTCAGCGCGTAAGTCTCGAGCGCGCGGCTTGCGCGGTAGCGTGGCCCCCACTCACTCCCGGTACCGTGGTCCACCGCCGCGTCCTCCCAGAACGCGCGCACTTCGTAGATCATAGGAATGTCGAGCCTGCGCGCAGCTCTGAGCGCAGGCAGCGCGTTCAGCACCGGCGAATGCGCGTGCAGAATGTCCGGTTTGATCTCGCGTGCCACTTCAGTGAGTCGCCGCGCGGTGGCTTGCATCAACAGCATTTCCTTCAGCACCGGAGCCCGGCTCAAGGCGCCGTTGATCGCGGGGGTGCGAAAAAAATTCAAGCCATCAACGTTTTCCTCCAGCCCGTTGCAATTCGTTTGCTTGGGGCTGGTCAGGTGAAAAGTCTCCCAACCCAGTGCGCGCTGCTCGCGCAATATCGCAAGCGTGCGAAAAGCATAGCCGCTGTGCAGCGGTACGGAGTGATCGAGAATGTGCAAAATCCGCATGAAGAAGTGCGGCTACGCTGTGCCGCTTGCCGCAGCTCGAGTTTCGGTTTCGACTTCGTTATACGCCTGGGTGCCGCAAACCTGCCGCAGGAATGAGTCGAACATGAGCAGCGACCAAAGAGGCGCGCTGTAATCGCGATAGCCCGCCTGATGCTGGTCAACGAGGTGGCGCAGAAACTTCGCATCGAAAAATCCGCTGTCGAGGAGCGGCTGGCCAAGCACTGCGTCGCGCACTTTTCGGCGCAAGGGACCTCGAAACCAGCTCGCGAGCGGCACTGCAAAACCCATCTTGCGCCGATACAAAATTTCTCTCGGCAGGTAAGGTTCAAGGCTCTTTTTCAAAAGCCATTTTCCTTCGCTATTTCTTAGTTTGAGATCGGACGGAAGCCTGGATAGCCATTCGACCAATGGATGGTCCATGAGCGGCTCGCGCACTTCCAGCGAATGCGCCATGCTGGCGCGGTCCACTTTAGTGTTGATATCGCCGACCAGATAAGTCTTGAGGTCGAGATACTGCACGAGCGAGAGGCCGTGCTGGATCGGAGCCTGCTCCGCGTGCCGTCGTAGCACTTCGATTGCGTGATAGCCCGCGAGCTCGCGGCGAAATTGCGCGCTGAAGAGATTTTGCCGCAACGCATCGCTCATAAGCGACACGCCATGAAAATAGCCTTCAACCGAATCCCGCGCAATCGCTTCCAGCGTCGTTTTCGCGCGCAGCACTTTCGGCGCCCAATCCGCTTTTGGATAAATTCGTCCCATTAAACCGAACAGCGGCCGCCGCACAGAAAGCGGCATCACTTTGCGCATGCGCTCTTCGTAAGCGTGCCAGCGGTAGCGCCGGTAACCGGCGAAATTTTCATCGCCGCCGTCCCCCGACAACGCGACGGTCACCGTCTTGCGCGCCACCTCGCACACCCGGTAAGTCGGGATCGCCGAAGAGTCGGCGTAGGGCTCGTCGTACAAAGTAGCGAGGCGATCCACCAGATCGAAATCATCGGTATCCACCTGCTTCACGTGATGGTTCGTCGAATAGCGCAGGGCAACCTGTTCAGCATAGGACGATTCGTTGAATTCCGGGTCCCCGAATGAAATCGAGCAGGTATTGACCGGTTCGCTGGAGAGCCCGGCCATCATCGCCACTATCGCGCTCGAATCCACTCCACCCGAAAGAAACGCGCCGAGCGGAACTTCGGACATCAGGCGAATTTTCACCGACTCGGTGAGGCGCTCGATCAACTCCTCGCGCGCCTCGCGCTCGCTGATTTTGAGCGCCGGCGCAAACGGCACGTCCCAATACGCTCTTGGTTTCGTGAGCGGCGCCCCGCGCTTCAACGTGAGTGTGCACGCGGGAGGCAGCTTCAAAGCCTGCTTGAAAATAGTGCGCGGTTCGGGAATGTAGCCATAGGCGAAGTAATCCTCGACCGCAAGGGGATCGAGCTCGCGGTTGAAGCCTGGGTTAGCGAGCAACGATTTCAGTTCCGAGCCGAAAATAAAATAACCATCCGTAAGCTCGGCGTAAAAAAGCGGTTTGACCCCCAGCCGGTCGCGCCCGAGAAAGAGCGTATCGAGGTTGCGGTCGTAGAGCGCGAAAGCGAACATTCCGCGAAAGCGCTGCACGCACTCCTCGCCCCAGGCTTCCCAGGCGTGCACGATGACCTCGGTGTCGCAGCGAGTGCGGAACACATGACCGAGGCGGGTCAGCTCCGGCACCAGTTCCATGAAATTGTAGATTTCGCCGTTGAATACGACGATGACCGTGCCGTCTTCGTTGCAGAGCGGCTGTTGTCCGGACGACAAATCAATGATTGACAGCCGGCGATGACCGAACGCGACCCCGGGTTCGAGATGGATTCCGCCCTCGTCCGGCCCGCGGTGCAGCTGCGAATCGTTCATGCGATCGATCAGCGGCTGCGCGATTTCACGCTTGTCCTTGAGATCGAATACTCCCGTGATGCCGCACATTCTCAGGCCGGAACTTTGGCGACTAGCGAGCGCTCGCGCAGAAGCCGGTCGTAGACGTTCACATAACCGCTCACCATCATGCCCATGCTGAAGCGGGTTTCCGCGACGCGCCTCCCCTCCCTGCCATGCCGAGCGCGCTCCGCCGGATGCGAGAGATAAAAGCCGATCGCCGTTGACAGCGCGCCGAGGTTGCGCCTCGGGACAAGCCTTCCCGTAACGCCATCCTCCACGAGCTCGCGATTGCCGCCGACGTCGGTCGCGACCACGGGAAGCGCGCACGCCATGGCTTCGAGAATCGTGTTGGAAATACCTTCGGCGAGCGAAGGCAGCACGAACACATCGAGATCGCGCAGAATGTCGTGCACGTCGTTGCGCGCGCCGGGAAGCCAGGCAAAAGCAGCAAGCCCTTCCTTGGCGAGCAGCGCGCGCGCGGACTCGAGCAGCGGCCCGCCTCCGACCATCACGAGCCGCAGCCGCTGCCTTGCTTCAGGTATCTTTTTCACCGACCAGATGAACGCGCGCACGAGTGCGAGAGGGTCTTTCACTTCCTCCATTCGACCGACCGTACCGATGACAACGCAGTGCGGATCGTTGAATCCGTGCGCGCGAGACACGGCGTCACCGTCCCGGCGCGGACGAAAACCCTCGACGTTGACTCCGTTGTAAATCTGCGAAACGCGCGCGGGCTCTACCCCGACGCGCCTGAGTAGATATTTTTCGAGGTCCCGCGACAGCGCGATGTAATGATGCACGAAGGGTTTGAACACGCGCCGCAGCCAGCGGTAGCGGCGGCTCTTCCCGTCGAGATCGTGAACGTCGCGTCCGTGTTCGCCGTGAATTCGCACGGGCACCCCGGCCGCACACGCGGGAACAAGACTGTCGAGCCCCGCCAGATTACGGCTGTGCACGATCGCGGGCTGCAACTCGCGGAAAAGCCGGTAGAGGTTGAAGTAGACCGAGAAATCCTTGCCCCGGCGTTTCTTCAGCGCGAAGATTTGCACGTCATCGCGCTTAATGCGCAATCTGAAGTCGGTGTAGTCGTCTATGCAGATCACTGCGTGTCGATACTCGGGAATACCGTTGATCAGATTGACGAGACCGTTTTCGAGTCCGCCGAAATCCAGCCGATAAATCACATGTGCGATAAGCGGGACGCCGGCGGCGGAAAGCTCACTTCTGTCTTGCATCCTCGAGCACTCCCTTTATGTCAACGCCGCGCAAAAAATCGCGCAGAACGCTCGCTTCAGCTCGCGCAAAGACGAAAATCGCCGCGGCTTCGTCGGTTCCTGCAAAGAGCTGCGATCGCACTTGCAAAAACTTTGCCCAGTACGGATCGGCGGTCTCAGCGCCGTCCACCCAATACCACTGCCAGACAAGAATTCGCGTCTCCCCGTTGCGCAGCTCGGTCGCGTTCGCCGGAAATCCGACGGCGTCTGTTTCGCCGATCTTGCGCCACCCTTTATCTTCGCTCGCAACGACGACGTTTTGCGAGCTGATCATTTCTCCGTGCTCGCGCTGGTTTCGATAGTAGGCCACGAAGAGGCCCACGTTGTCGCCGCCCTTGCGGTAGTTCTCGCGCAAGCTCGCGCGCGCGTTCAGGAATTGCGGAGAAAACTCGAACTCGGACCCAGGCGCCTTTATCCAGCCATTTCCGGACTCGGGCGAACTGAGCGCAAAGGTCCCGTCATCATTCGCCGTGCGGGAGTATGCGGCATACGCGGGTGCCGCTAACAAGACAGCGGAAGCGCAAAACGCCGCTGCTGCCGTTTTCCTCGCCGAAAGGCGCTGCGTTCGCACCGCGGCGATCGTCTGCACTGAGCGATCGCGAAAGCGCGATCCGACCCAAAACAGCAGCCCGATCATCACTGCAAAGAACAGCCAACCGTAGACCAGGTGGTCAACTCCCGTCGCCAGATTCATGTCGCTCAAATGCCCAATCATGACGATCAGATACGCGCGCACGCAGTTTGCAGCGATCGGAACGACGGCGCAGGCAGCGACGAAAATGATTCGCTTTTGCCACCTTTGATAGGTGAGATACGCGAACAGACAGCCGAGCGTCACCGAGGCAATGAGATAGCGCAGTCCGCTGCATGCTTCGACGATCGTCCATTTTCCGCTCGGTATCGCGAAGAAGAGTCCTTCGCGGTGGACCGGTATTCCGCTCGCGCTCAGCATAAAGACGGTGAAATTAGCGGTGATTTCCATCAGCGGCGGCGTCAAGATCTCCCCTGCGGGAACGGCAAAGAGCAGAAAAAAAAGCGGGAAAGCAAGGGTTTTCGCGACACCGGAGCCAAGGACGATCCAGACGAGGAGCGGCGCCATCGCGACAAAGCTGTACTGCTCGAGGACGAGAACTCCAGCGATATTCGATACGAGCCAGACTGAGGCCGCCGCGGCGAGCAGGGAAAGTGGGAGAAATTCAGGCGCGGGAACCAGTAAAGCCACGCTCTTTCGTCTGGTCCAGATGAGATAAGCGCTCAGGGGCGCGACCAAAACCCCGTGCGCAAAAGTATCCGAGCGCCTCCAGATCGCGAACATCGACTGCGCGGTCGGCCAATACGTGATAAGCAGCGCGGCAAAGCAAAGAGCGACGAGCGCGAGCGGCACG
>JBOIGA010000063.1:0-13561 GCA_050741875.1 Burkholderiales bacterium | reverse complement strand
GCCTTACCAAGGTGCACCTGGAAGAATGTTGCGCGGCGGTCCAACCGCTTGCCACTCAAACCTCGCTTATCGCAGTCCTGTTCGCGGACCCAAACCCCGATCTGACTTTGTTGCCAATGGTTGCCAACGCCGGATTTGCCGGCGTCATGCTCGATACCGCGAACAAGGACGGCGGCGGTTTGATGTCGCATGGCTCTTACGCGTTTCTGGCGCAATTCGTTTCGAACGCGCAGAAACTTGACCTTGACGCCGGTCTCGCCGGCTCGCTTAAGCTCGAAGATCTTGCTCCCCTCCTTCGGCTTTCACCTGATTATCTTGGCTTTCGCGGTGCGCTTTGCGAGACCGGGAGAGCAAGCACAATTGATGGTGAAAAGGTGGAGCGGCTCGCGAACGCCATGCGGGACGCGCGCGAGCTTGGCGATCGGACGACCGTCTGAAAGACGCCGCCGTGCAGCAGATTTTCGTCTATGGAGATTCTCTTTCCTGGGGGATCATTCCGAACACGCGCGCCAGGCTGCCTTTTGATTCGCGCTGGCCGGGAGTGATGGAAAACTCGTTGAACGCGCGAGAGCCTCGCGTTCGCGTGATCGAAGATTGTTTGAATGGGCGGCGCACGGTATGGGACGATCCCTTCAAGCCCGGGCGCAATGGGCTCGCCGGTCTTGCGCAACGCATCGAAAGCCAGTCACCTTTGGCGCTGGTTGTTCTGATGCTCGGCGTCAATGATTTTCAGTCCATGCACACGCACAACGCGTGGCATTCGGCGCAAGGCGTTGCCGCCCTCATCAACGCGATTCGCACAGCACCGATCGAGCCGGGAATGCCCGTGCCTCCGATCCTCGTTGTCGCTCCGCCGCCTCTAGCCATCGCGACAGGCACAATGGCGCCGAAGTTTTCGGGCGGCGACAGCAAGTGTGTGGGCCTGGCCGACGCTTATCGCGAAGTCGCGGCCGAACTCGGCTGCGATTTCTTCGATGCGGGCACCGTCATTGCGTGCAGCAAGCTCGACGGAGTTCATCTGGATGCCGCCGAGCATCTCAACCTGGGCGAAGCCATGGCGAATATCGTTCGCCGGCTCCTTTCGCGTTCAGCGCAAAGCTAGCCCGCAAGAGCGGCTTCACCGGCGGCGTTTCGTGTAGACTCCGCCGCTTTGACGCTTTAGCGCGATGCCGGCTCCCAATCAAAATTCCGAATCCGAGCGCTCGCTGCGTTATTCCTTACGCGATGCCGCCGCCTTCTCGGTGATGACAGGGGCGGGTGAAAGTTATATCTCCGCTTTCGCTTTGCAGCTCAAGGCGAGCGCGCAGGAAATCGCGCTGCTCGCGTCGGTGCCCGCGCTTCTGGGTTCGTGGACGCAGCTGTATTCCGCGTGGTTGGGCGAGCGCGGCGCAGGCCGCAAGACTCTCATTATCAGCGGCGCTATCGCTCAAGCCGTGATGTGGTTGCCGCTCGCGCTGCTGCCGCTCTTTTTTCCGGCGTACGCGGGAATCATCCTCATCGTGTGCGTAGTGCTCTATCACGCCGCGGGCAGCTTCATCACTCCGCAATGGGGAAGCCTCATGCGCGAGCTCGTTTCGGAAAACGCCCGAGGCCGCTACTTCGCGCTGCGCACTCGCATCAGCAGCATGACTGCATTTCTCGCCCTGGTGTCGGGAGGCGCTTTGCTGCACTTTTTTACCGAGGAAGGCTGGGCGCGCACGGGTTTTCTTACACTCTTTGCCGTGGCCGCGATCGCGCGGGTGGTATCGACCGTTTTCCTGAGCCGAATGACCGATCCCGAGCATCCCCTTGCGCCGCGCGAAACGCTCCGCGAAGTCGCAACCGCGCTGCCCGGCTCGCCTTTTTTCCGCTTCTCTCTGTTCTTCGCGCTCATGCAGGCGAGTGTGGCCATCGCGTCACCCTTTTTTACTCTGCACATGCTGCGTAATCTCGAATTCACCTACCTCGAATTCACGGCGTGCAGCGCGACCGCGGTGCTGGCTCAATTCCTGACGCTGAATGCGTGGGGAAGAATCAGCGAGCGCTCCGGCAACCGCGTGATCTTCGCGGCCACCGGTCTCATCATTCCGTTCCTGCCTGTCCTGTGGACGGTGTCCGGAAACTTCTGGTGGATACTCTTCCTGCAGGCGTTGGGCGGCTTGTGCTGGGCGGGTTTCAGTTTGAGCGCGGGAAATTTCATCTACGACCTGCTCCCCGATCGCCGCATCGCGCCCTACATGGCGACGCATAACGTGTTGATGAACATTGGCGTCTTCACAGGCGCGATGATCGGCGCCTATCTCGCGATCCGTCTGCCCACTTCGTTGAGCTTCGCGGGTATCGGTGTCGACTGGGCTTTTCCGGTCTACAACGCCTTCGTTCTGTCCACGATCGCGCGCCTCGCCGTGTCGCTTGCCTTTCTTCCACGCATCCGGGAAGTGCGCGCGGTCGAGTCACTCTCGCTGCGCGAGCTCGTTTTCAGAGTGACTCGTTTCCGCCCCGTCGCCGGGCTCATATTCGACATCGTCAGCGGGCCGAAGAAAGACCGGTGATCGTTGCAATAGTCCGAGTTCCGAACGTTTCTTGATCCCGTCGTTCTGATTTTCATGGACACGAACCCATGAACTGGCAAGACAATCGCATTGACCATCGGGAAGGAATCGAGCGGCTGCTTGCACAGACGCGCCGTATCGCGGTCCTCGGAATGAAGACGGAAAGACAAAGCTTCAAGCCGGCTTTCTACGTCCCGAAATACCTTGTGGATGTTGGCTTCGATGTCCTTCCTGTTCCCGTCTATTATCCCGACGTCACCGAAATACTCGGACGCAAAGTCTTCCGCAAGCTCCCTGACATTCCCGGAGAGATTGATCTGGTCGATGTCTTCCGCCGGGCCGAGCATATTCCGTTGCACGTGGACGATCTGCTGGCGAAGCGGCCAAAAGCGGTGTGGTTTCAATCTGGCATCCGCAACGATCTGGTTGCGCGGATGCTTGCGGAAGCCGGGATCAAAGTCGTGCAAGACCGCTGCATCATGGTCGAGCATCGCCGAATCGCGTAGTCGCAACGTTTCAAGAAAGGGGGAGGACGATGAGGACTTTTCAAGAGATGTTCGCGCGCCTGCTCGACGCCCGAGGACAAAGCCGCGCCGCCAAGACGGTTGAAATTTTCGGCTGGCTCGTTCTCGCCGAGGGCGCCTCCATGTTGTTTGCGCCACATTTCGTCGCGTCTGTGCTGCACATGCCGGAGCTTTCCGAGCAGGCGGCGAATTTCTTTCGCCTCGCCGGACTGCTCGCGATCGGTATCGGAATGCTCTACGTTGTCAGCGGTCGGACGAATGCGGAAGGCTTCGTTTTTGCGTCTCTGCTAGACCGGCCCCTCGTCCCACCCGCCATGCTCGTGCTCTGGAGTCTTGGAATGATTCCCGCGCCGCTTGCGCTCGCTTTTTCGATCCAGGACTTCGGCGGTTTCTTGTGGACGCTTTCCGCTTGGCGCAAAGCCTGATCACCCGCCGCTCAAAGCCGCGACGATCATGACTTCGTCGTTCTTGCCGAGCGCTTGCGAAAGGTCTTTCACCATTTGGCCGTTCACGAAGAAGCGAATGTGCTCGCGAATGCGGTCGTGTTCGTCAACGACGCGAAAGCGAATTCCGGGATAGCGCGAATCGAGAAAATCGAGCAGCTCGGCCAGCGACTCGCCCTGCCCTTCATCTTCGGAGCGTCCGCGAGTGTACGAATGCAGCGGAGAGGGAAAGGCAACTCGCATCACGCCGCCGTGATCGCCAGGATATGCGGCAAATGCGACGCCAAGAGTTCCCAGTTTTCGCCTTCGTCCCGGCTCATCCAGATCTCACCGCTCGTCGTTCCGAAATAAAGACCGAGCGGGCGCTCGGAATCCGCGCAAAACGCCTGGCGCTTCACCGTGAACCACGCATGCTCGCGCGGCAAGCCTGAATCTTGCTGCTGCCACTTGGCGCCGCCGTCGCGGCTGACGTAGGCGGCGGGCTTGCCTCCGGGCGAGACGCGCGGCCACACATCGGTTCCATCCATCGGAAAAACCCAAAGCGTGTCGGGATCGCGCGGATGCAAGACAAGCGGAAAGCCGATGTCGCCGATTTCCTTCGGCATGCTTGCGCCGATTCTCTCCCATGCTTCTGCGGGACGGTCGAGCCGGTAAATCCCGCAGTGGTTTTGCTGATAGAGCCGATCGGGATTGGAAGGGCAAAGCGCGAGCAAGTGCGGGTCGTGTCCAAACTCAGGATCCTTTTCAGGCAAAAAATCGGCGGCGACACCTTTGTTGAGCGGACGCCAAGTCTCCCCCGCATCGAAAGTTTCGAACACGCCCCCGGTCGAGAGCGCGACATACATGTGCCTGGAGTCGCGCGGGCGCGGGTCGATAACGATTGAATGCAGAATCGAACCGTCGGGGACAGCCTCAATCTTGTGTTGAATCTTTGGGAGCAAACCTTCATTGAAACCAGCGACTCCGCTCCAGCTTATGCCGTCGTCATCGGAGCGGAAAAGGCCGACCGACGAGGTTCCCGCGTACCAGTTTCCGTTATCTCCGGTCGGAACCAGGCAAAACACATGGTCTACGGCTCTGCTCTCTTGGCCCGCCGCTGCTTTCTTGAACGCGGGCGGCGCTTTCGCTTCCTGCCATGATTGGCCGTCGTCGCGCGACCGAAAAACAGTCGGGCCCAGATGTCCGGCTTTGGCAGCCATCAAGAAGGTGCCGTTGTGGGCGACGAGGTGATTGATGATCGAGCCGAGAAAATGCGGACCTTCGAGGCACCAGCTTCTCCGCGCAGAATCGCCTCGATAGATGAACGCCCCTTTGCGCGTAGAGACGAGGAGCGAAACCGCCATGGCTTTCAGCTTAGCGATCGAGCTGATGGACTATCCCAACGCCGGTCCAAGCGTGGATTGAGCGCTGAGGTTTGACTTTTGAATTTTGAATTTTGAATCTTGAGTTTCGCTGCCTCAATTCCCAATCCCAACTTTTTCATCCCTCATCCTTAAGTTGCACCCAGCACCTGGGCGGCCTTGTGGACGTCGCTCGCCCCGATCCAAAAAATTGCGCCGAAGCGGCCTTCGCCGGCGGCGATCGCATCGAGAGCGGTGATATTGATTCCGGCATCGGCGAGTTTTTGCGTCATCTCGGTGATCGCGCCAACCCGGTCTTTGCCCTGAACGAGAAACCCGTTTCGCTGCTCGCTCAGACTAAGGCCCATTTTTTTCGCCGCCGCGCGCAAAGCTTCGGTGTCCTCGGGAACCAGATCCATCTGCGCCTGCCGGCCGGAAGGAAAAGCGGTGAAAGCGAGCAAATTCACTCCCGAGTCTTTAAGCGCTTTCAGAAGATGTGCACCCTGTCCCGGCTGGTCGGGCTTCTGAATGGAAAAATAACTTACTTTTCGTACTTTGTCGGTCATCAAGCCCTCCTTGAAATTAACGGCTTTCTCTTCACGGCTCAAGGCGTTTCGCCTTTGGCGTCCCTTCCCGCGGCATTCAACGTTTCGAGCGCGGCCTTTTGCAGCTCGAGCGTGCGGATCGTCATCTGCAAGAAACCTAGATTCATCGTGAGCCAGTTCTCGACCGACTTGAGCTCGCGAATTTTTTTCTCGATCTCGCCGACGTCAACGGTCGGCGTCAGCATTCCGGGAATCGGAAAGTTGAGCGGGTTCCACATCTTTTGCATGAACTCGAAAATGTCCTTGGAGTCCTCAGACATATGACTTCTCCGGTGGAAAGTCGAATGATTTAGAATGAGCCATGCGAATCAGTCTCCTTGCAGCCCCTCTGTTCATGATCGCGTCCGCGCAGGCGAAGGCGCCGCATTGGCAGGAGACCTTGGACAGCGATCTCCAAGGTCCGCGAGTCGAATGGGTGGGTGAAATCATCGGCCGCGTCAGCGACGACGGCTACACTTGCTTCATTCTCGAGCGGCCCCGGGAAACGAAATACATCGCGTGCAACCCGGGATACTTTGCTTTCGATGACTTCGCCCCGGGCGCGTGGCTCAAGGCGGTAGGCAACCTGGGGGCGGCAGTGCCGCGTGAAATCGGTGGTCAGGTCTATGACTTGCCGCTCGTCGCCGGCGCGCTGGTCACGAAGGCTTCGCCGCGCCCGTACTACGATCCTTACTACTACGGATACGATCATCGGCCCTACTACGGCTACCCCTTTTATGACCCGTTCTACGGCCCTTTTTACGGGCCTCGCTTCGGCAGCGGAATTTTTTTTCACTTCCACTAAACGCCAGTCCCTCGTCTCTGGTCGCCAGTCAGGCTAACCATTGACGACTGGCAACAGCGCGAAGACGCCCGCGCTGGGAGTCAATTCGCAGCCGTCAATTTTCCACGTTCCGTCCGTTTGCTCCTCCATCGTATAAATCGCGACCATGGCGACGCTGTCAGGACCGAGCAATTGCACCGGCTGCAGCGCCCGGCCTTCGACAACAGCCGGCTTCAAAAAATTAACCGATCGCGGACGATAAACCGCCTGATAGTCGGCCTTCACCATCGCCATGAAGCTGGCGGGGGTCTGAAAGAGTTTTTGAATTTTGGGCGAGGCGAAAGAGAATGCGGTTTCCGCGTCGTCGTGGGCAAAGGCGTCCAACTGATGCTCGATCACGCCGCGGACCTTCCGCCAATCGTCCTCGGTCAAATTCCGCTCCTCGCCGGATGCACCGGGAGCAAGTAGAAAGAGGGTTAGAAAGACTGCGCGAAGGAATATCACGGCTGGATTATAGTCGCTTGAAAGGCGATCGCGGTTTCTTTGAGGGGAAGAACAGCGCTCGTCCGAATCGAGGACGAGACAGCAGCTTCGGTCCGCGGTCGGCGCCGCGAAGCTTTGAAACCCTGCGGCCCAGCGCTCCGCGTTCTCTTATTGGAACACTGGGCCGTCAGGTCCTAGTTTGGCCGTGATCCCGGTAAGGGAAAAGGCCACGCGGCGGAAGGGCTGACCGCGGGCTTCGGCGGTTCCGGCTTTGGCATCGGCTTCGCCATTGCCGGTTTCCTTGCCGCCGGTTTCCTTTTGGCGGCTTTAGCCGGCTTTTTCGCGCCGGCTTTTTTGGCCGGACGCTTTGTCCGCTTGGCCGGTTTCCTGGCCGCGCGTTTTGCGGGGCGCCGCTTTGCCGCCGGCTTCGCTCTGCGCGCCGGCTTCTTGGCGGATTTCCGCGCCGCTTTTTTAGCCGGCCGCCGCGCTACCTTCCTCTTGGCGGTCGACTTCTTGGCGGTTCTCTTCGAGCCAGCCTTTTTCGCAGTCTTCTTTTTCTTCGCTGCGGGTTTCTTTTTCGCCGCGGGTTTTTTAGCCGATTTCTTCTTGGCTGTTGCCATTTGAATCTCCTTCTAAGAGTTAAAGAAAGTACAACATGGCACTACCACTGCAACTACCACTGCAGCTCCTTGAAATCCCGTGCGATGCATGCAATTTATATTCCAGAACATCAATCCCAGCTCAGCGCGCCTCCAGTTTGATACTCGGTGACGCGGGTTTCGAAGAAATTCTTCTCTTTCTTTAGATCGATCATCTCGCTCATCCATGGAAACGGATTCGCTGCCCCCGGAAAAATCGGGTCGAGACCGATCTGATGACAACGCCGGTTGGCGACGAAGCGCAGATATTCCTTGAACTGTGCGGCGTTCAGCCCGAGAACTCCCCGCGGCATCGTGTCTTCGGCGTAACGATATTCGAGCTCGACGCCTTTTTGAATGAGGCCTTTTATTTCGTCGCGGAACGACGGGTTCCAAAGGTGCGGATTTTCGAGCTTGATCTGGTTGATGACGTCAATTCCAAAATTGCAGTGCATGGACTCATCGCGCAGGATGTACTGGTATTGCTCGGCGGCGCCAGTCATTTTGTTCTGCCGGCCGAGTGCCAATATCTGTACGAAACCGACGTAGAAAAACATTCCCTCCATGATGCAGGCGAAAACGATCAAGCTTTTCAAAAGTTGCTGATCAGCATCGCGCGTTCCGGTTTCGAATTCCGGATTGGTCAGCGTATCGATGAAAGGCAAGAGGAATTCGTCCTTGTCGCGAATGCTGGGAATCTCGTGGTACATGTTGAAAGTCTCGCCTTCATCGAGCCCGAGCGATTCGACGATGTATTGATACGCGTGCGTGTGGATCGCTTCTTCGAAAGCCTGGCGCAAAAGATACTGCCGGCATTCGGGATTGCTGATGTGGCGATAGGTGCCGAGCACGATGTTGTTGGCGGCAAGCGAATCGGCGGTGACGAAAAATCCGAGGTTACGCTTCACGATCAGCCGCTCATCGTCGGTGAGACCGTTCGGGTCCTTCCACAGCGCGATGTCGCGGCTCATGCTGATCTCCTGCGGCATCCAGTGATTGGCGCATCCGGCGAGATACTTATCCCACGCCCATTTGTACTTGAAGGGCACGAGCTGATTTACGTCGGCCTTGCAATTGATGATGCGCTTGTCGGCGACCGAAATGCGGCGAAAAGCGTTACCCGCTTCAAAGCGTTGCGGCGGCTGCTTCTCCGCCTTCGGCGCTTTGCGCGGCGGGCGCGAAACGTACGCGCCCTCTATTCCCAATGACGCGCTCACGTCGTCGTCGAAACTGAGCATTTAATCCTCCTATATCCTTTGTTCGTTCGAGTCTTCAATTCGACTCGCCGTCTGAATTCTCCCAAACCTCGTTCTTGTCCACTTCTGCGCTGATGCCCTCGGTCAAAACTAACCGAGCAAGCCTCTCGATCTCGGCATTAGGCCAAAACGAGCTTGTGGCAAAGATTCTCTGACTTCCGCATACATCGAAGATTTCACAAGTTCGATTGCTGCAAAGCAGTCTTGTTTGTTCTTATAGCCCTCACCTGAGTCGGCAAGCTTCCTTCCGTTCGCGCTTTGCAAGTACCAACGCCATTCGCCTCTGATATCAGGATACATTTGGTAATTCATCTGCATCTCCATTACTGGCAAACTTCGCATTGGGGACTATCAATCCCGCAAAACTTCGCTTCGCTCGCCGAGCCATTTGCTACCGCGTTCAGCGCTCCCGCTTTCACTGTGGACTTCTCGGCGTGGGTCGCGCCCAGCGTGCGAAGATAATACGTCGTCTTCAAACCTCGCTTCCAAGCGAGCTTATACGTTTCATCGAGTTTTTTGCCGGATGCGCCCGCCATATAGATATTGAGCGACTGCGCCTGGTCAATCCATTTGCTGCGTCGCGCCGCCGCTTCGACGAGATAGGTCGCATCGACTTCAAACGCCGTCGCGTAGAGCGAGCGAACTTCTTGCGGCACGCGGTCAATCCTGGCAAGGCTGCCGTCGAAGTACTTGAGGTCGGCGATCATCACTTCGTCCCACATGTTGATCTTCTTCAGGTCTTCGGCGAGATACTGGTTAATCACCGTGAACTCGCCCGACAGATTCGACTTGACGTAAAGATTCTGGTACGTGGGTTCGATGCTCGCGGAGACGCCGGCGATGTTGGCGATAGTCGCGGTCGGCGCGATCGCGAGGCAATTTGAATTGCGCATGCCAAACGTCGCGATGCGCTCGCGCAAAGCATCCCAATCGAGCGTCGCGCTCTCATCTACCTCGACGTAGCCGCCGCGCTCCTTTTCGAGCAGCTTCAGCGTGTCATGCGGAAGAATTCCCCGGTCCCAAAGCGAACCTTTGTATGTTTCGTAGCGCCCGCGCTCTTCAGCCAACTCGGTGGAAGCCCAGTACGCATGATAAGCCACCGCTTCCATCGAATGATCGGCAAATTCCACCGCCGCCTCGGAAGCATAGGGAATACGCAAAAGATGCAGGCAATCCTGGAAACCCATGACGCCTAGACCAACGGGCCGATGTTTGAGGTTTGAACGGCGCGCTTTCTCGACCGCGTAGAAATTGATGTCGATCACGTTGTCGAGCATCCGCATCGCTGTCGCGATGGTCGCTTTCAGCTTCCCCTGATCGAGTCCTTCATTGCCCATGTGATTCACGAGGTTGATCGAACCCAGATTGCACACCGCAATTTCCGTGGGCGATGTGTTGAGTGTGATCTCGGTACATAGATTCGAGCTATGCACCACTCCGACATGGCTCTGCGGCGAGCGGATGTTGCACGGGTCCTTGAACGTGATCCACGGATGGCCGGTCTCGAACAGCATCGACAGCATCTTGCGCCAGAGGGAAAGAGCCGGAATCTTCTTGTGGAGCCGAATCTCTCCGGCCCGCGCTTTTTCCTCGTAGGCTTCGTACGCCGCCTCGAATTCCTTGCCGACCTTGTCGTGAAGATCGGGCACGTCGGACGGCGAAAACAGCATCCATTCGCCGCCTTCCATCACCCGCTTCATGAAGAGATCGGGGATCCAGTTGGCGGTGTTCATGTCGTGCGTGCGCCTGCGGTCGTCGCCCGTGTTCTTGCGCAGCTCGAGAAACTCCTCGATGTCGAGGTGCCAGGTTTCGAGATAGGAGCAAACCGCCCCCTTGCGTTTTCCACCCTGGTTGACCGCCACCGCGGTGTCGTTCACCACCTTCAGGAAAGGAACGACGCCTTGCGACTTTCCGTTCGTGCCTTTTATGTGCGATCCCAGCGCGCGCACCCGCGTCCAGTCGTTGCCCAAGCCTCCGGCAAATTTTGAGAGCAGCGCATTGTCCTTGATCGCTTCGAAAATACCGTCCAGATCGTCGCTGACACTGGTGAGATAGCACGACGACAACTGCGAGCGGCGCGTCCCCGAATTGAACAGGGTCGGAGTCGAGCTCATGAAATCGAAGTTGGAAAGCACGTTGTAGAACTCGATCGCGCGGGCTTCGCGATCGCGTTCGTTCAAAGAGAGTCCCATCGCGACGCGCATAAAGAAAGCCTGCGGCAGCTCGATGCGGCGACCAGCGACATGCAGGAAATAACGGTCGTACAGGGTTTGCAGCCCCAGGTAGCCGAACTTGAGATCGCGCGTGGCATCGAGTGCTGACGAAAGGCGTTCGAGATCGAACTCGGCCAGGCGCGGATCGAGCAGCTCGGCCTCGATTCCGGCGCGGATGAATTCGGGGAAATATGACGCGTAGCGTTCAATCATTTCGCTTTGCGTCACTTCTTCGGCGAGCGCTTCGCTGCGCAGCGAATGCAAAAGGAGCCGTGCGGTGACAAAGCTGTAGCCGGGATCTTTCTCGATCAGGCTGCGCGCGGAGAGCACGCTCGACTTCCGCACCTCCTCCGCCGGTACTCCGTCGTACAAGTCCTTGAGCGTGCCCTGCACGATCAACTCGGGACCGATCGAATCCCCCAGCCCTGCGCAAGCCTCGGCGATCAGCGCGGAGAGGTGGGCAATGTCGAGGGCCTTGTGCTGACCCTTGTCCACCACCCGCAACGCCGGCGCATGTTCCCGCTGCGCGCGATTGCGCGCGCGCTCCTGCGCCCGCTGCTCGCGGTAGAGAACGTACGAGCGAGCGACATCGTGCAGCCCCTCGCGCATGAGGGCGAGCTCCACCTGGTCCTGGATGTCCTCGATGTGGAAAGTACCGCCCCCCGATTGCCGGCGCGTCAGCGCCGTAACCACGCTATCGGTGAGTTTCGCGACCAGCTCGCGAACTCGGGCGGAAACCGCTCCCTGATTGCCGTCCACGGCGATGAACGCCTTGGTCATGGCAATCGCGATCTTGTTCGGCTCGAAGCCGACGACCGCGCCGTTACGGCGGATGACTTTGTGCTGCGCGTAGCGCAGATCGGGCGCTTCGGCGGCGTCGCTCACCGAAGGCGCCAATCGCGTCGCGGCGCCGGATTCAGTGGCAAGTTGCATGAAGATTCCTTTGGTCGGAAAGCCATCGCGAGAGCGGCGGCTCGATTTGTTCAGTGGCCGGTAGAGACCCGGCAGGGAAGATTATCGACAGCTTATGCACAAGCTATGAAGAACTTTGCTCACACAAGGACACAACGTATTGTGGTCACGCATCAGCATTTATACAAATTGTAGTGAGCCGCAAAAAAGAGTCAATAGAAATTTCACTTTTTCGCAAAATAATTTCGCGGTGCTAAATTTTTTGCATCGCAACCTAATTTTTAGGACTGGTTTCGCCGGAAAAAAATTTCCAGATCACGTCCGTCGCGGAGATTTCGTGGGTAGGTTCGGCCTCCCAGGGATAGATTTTCTTGCCGCCGGGCCAGGCGTGGGCGCCGCGCTTCACCGCGATCAATCTCACCGCCGCGTCGCAGCTGGCATAACGCGAATCGCGCAAGAGCGCGTCTTCGCTGATCGCGGGCTTTGCCTCGCATCCGTTTGCACGCGCGAAAAGGGTCACGGATTCCGAAACTGACCGCGTCGCCTGAACGGGAAAAGCGTTGGTCTGCGCGAACCCATCGAAAGGTACGAGACCGTCTTGCACGCCGTGGATGGCGAGGAGCGGCGTCGGCGTTTTTAGTTTGCACGCGGACTCGAACGTGGCGGCGATGACCGCCACCGCGGCAACTTCGCCGCCAAGCTCGCACGTGAGCCGATACGCCATCATTCCGCCGTTGGAAAAGCCCGCAACGAAAACGCGCCCGATCGTCGCGACGGACTTCGCATCTTTCAAAACTGCCTTGAGAAACGCTACGTCATCCACTTGCGCGACCGCCGCCGGACCGCAGCACCTGCCCGCGTTCCACGTGCGGGCGAGATCGCTGAACGCCGTGGAACCGTTGGGATAAGCGATAGCGAAGCCGGCTTCGTCGGCCTTCTCGCTCATTCCCGTCATCGCTTCAATATGCGCCGCGTTTCCGCCCGCGCCGTGGAGCATCAGAACAAGTGGAAGCGGCCTCTTGTGTTTGAGGGGCGGCATGTGCAGGACATAGCTCCGCTGCTCGCCGCTCATGTTGATTACACGCGAGTGGTCGCCGGGCTCGAGAGTTTCAGCGGACGCTGAAAAGATCACCAGCGTAAAAACGAGAACCAGCGAAATGTGGGGTTGATGCCCCTTCTGCACTGCCGACCTTGGGCCGGAAAACGTGGCGCAGTAGGCGAGTCTTTGTTCGTCACCCCGGCGCCTGCCCCGTACCGCGATACGGGGAAAGCCGGGGCCTAGCAGACGATTGCACTGGCTACCGGCGTTCGCCGGTATGACGTGTGCGGGCGGCTTTCTCTTGGTCACTTTTCTTGTCAGCGGAAGAAAAGTGACCAGCCGCCGAGCTGCCCCCGGCCAAGGCGGAACGGGGCGACTTTCGTTCAAACCATTCTGAGTCGGATGACTCTACGCATCTGGCAGAAGTGCCCGAAACCGTTCCCAGTCGAAGTATGGCCCCGGATCGGTCTTGCGCCCCGGTGCAATGTCGGAGTGACCGACGATATCGCGGATCGGATAAGCCGCCTTCAGCGCCTGTACGAGCGCCGCGAGCTTCTCGTACTGCGCGACCTCAAAGGGCTGGTCGTCACAACCTTCGAGTTCGATACCGATGGAGAAATCGTTGCAGCGCTCGCGCCCCCGCCAGTTCGATGCTCCGGCGTGCCACGCGCGTTTCTTGCAGGGAACGAATTGGACGATCTGGCCATCGCGCCGAATAAAAAAATGCGCGGAGACCTTGAGGTCCATGATCTCCTGAAAGTACGGGTGCGCGCCGCAATCGAGGCAATTGGCAAAGAAATCGGCGACATAACTG
>JBOIGA010000062.1:12939-13563 GCA_050741875.1 Burkholderiales bacterium | reverse complement strand
TCCGCCGTGGCGCGGAACAACGCCCGCACGGCGTGCGTCAGGCTCTGTCCGACGCGCTCACCGGACTCGACGACGCGATGATGAAAACGGTCGAGGCGGCTAGCTTCGCGCTCCGAGAGCTCACCGCCAAGGGCAAGGATGTCTCGGAACACGAATTGAAGCAGGTGCTCGGTAACATCAAGAAAATGGAAGAGGACTTTCTCTTAACACTGCGTGACGGGGCGGATGGCGCCGGCGTGAAAGTAAAGCAGGAAATGCTCGATCTTCTGTCGCAGGCGCGACAAACCGGCACCGCTACCGGGACCAAAGTCGCGGCGACGCTGAACGAATTTGCCAGCCGCATGACGGCGATTTCCCTTGAAAGCGCGAAACTCGGGTTCGAGACCGCGCGTGACTTCAGCGCTCGCTTCGCGCTCCTCGCGAGCGGCATCCTGGCGGGCCTTGCCGACGCCCTGCACAAACAAGCTGCAGACAGAAACAAAAAGTAGGCGCGCTTAGGGAACCTCTGATTACGTCCTTCACGGATCGCGTTTCGACGAGAATGGGTTGGCTACTAGACGAGCGGCTGAGGATCAGTAGCCGGACTACGGCCTCAGAGGCTCGGCGCCGTAGACGGCCCATTAT
>JBOIGA010000062.1:0-12929 GCA_050741875.1 Burkholderiales bacterium | reverse complement strand
GTCTTGTCGCGCTCCTTGCGAAGGGTCCAACCATTCTCTGCGTCGCGCTTCGCGCAGCTCATCCCGCAAAGCCGCCGTCGCGACCGCGCGGGACTTAATCAGAGGTTCCTTAAATGGCATGGGAGACCCTGTCCGCGATGCGGGATCTGCCGCGCCTACACGAAATCACCACCGTATTCATTCGTCATGGTCTGGGCGACATGGTCAGGCGCCTCGGTATCGGTACGGTGTTGGAGCGCGGCGGGCGCATGCTGCATTGGGGCGAGCGCCCGGAGACTACACATCTCGAGCCCGCGCAGCGGGTGCGGCTCGCGCTGGAAGAGCTGGGTCCCACCTTCGTCAAACTGGGACAGGTGCTCTCGACTCGGGTCGACTTGTTTCCTCCGCACTGGATCGCCCAGTTCGAGAAACTGCAAAGCAGCGTTCCACCGGTCCCGTTCTCTGAACTGCTCCCCGAGCTCGAGCAGGCGCTCGGACGCTCGCCATTCGAGATATTCCCTGAGCTCGATACCTCGCCTTATGCATCGGCGTCGATCGCGCAAGTGCATTTGGCGAAGCTCGCCGATGGCGCGCAAGTCATCCTGAAAATTCGTCGCCCCGGCATCCGCGCCAAGATCGATGCCGACCTTCGGATCCTCGCTCACGTCGCTCATCTGATCGAGTCGGAGCTGCCGGATTCGCGGCGCTATGCGCCAGTCGAGATCGCCGCCGAGTTCGGGCGTTCACTTGCCCGCGAGCTCGATCTTGCAATGGAGGCGCGCAACATCGATCGTTTCGCAAAAAACTTTGCCAATGATCCGACTGTGGTCATGCCCAAAGTCTACTGGGAGTGGACGAGCGAAGTCATGAACGTGCAGAGCCATATCGAGGCCATTCCCGGCAACGATCTAGCGGCGATCCAGACAGCAGGATTGGATCGCAAGGCGTTGGCGCAGCGGGGCGCGGCAGCGGTGCTCAAGATGATCCTGATCGACGGCTTCTTCCACGCCGATCCGCATCCCGGCAACGTGTTTTATCTCCCGGGAAACCGCATCGCCATGATCGATTTCGGCATGGTCGGGCGGCTTACGCCCCACCGCCGCGGCCAGATTATCGATCTGGTCGCCGGCATGGCTCGCGTTGATGACACCGCCATGCTGGAAGTCCTGCTCGATTGGAGCGGGGAAGCCTACGTTGATCAGAGAAAGCTCGCCGTCGATGTGGATGAGCTGGTGTTTCAGTATGAAGACATGCCGCTCAAGGATATCCGGATGGGAATTGTGCTGCGGCAATTCACCACAATCATGCGCGAGCACTCGATTATCTTGCCGTCAGACCTTACGCTGATGTTCAAGGCGCTGATCACCCTGGAGGGACTGGGCAGGCAGTACGACCCGGATTTCCACATCCTCGATCATTTAACGCCGCTGCTTAAGCGCGCGATGAACGAACGCTACAGCCCCACCGCGATCCTGCGTCGGGGGAGGCATAGCCTGAGAGAAATCGTTGAGGTATTTGCCAGCGTGCCGCGCGACGTGGCGGCGCTCATCCGGGATGCGCGGCGCGGGAAAATGCGGGTTGATCTCGATCTGAAGCGGCTCGATCGTTTCGAAAAGCAGCTTGATCAGACCATCGACAGAATTACCATGGGCATCATGACGGCGTCATTAGTAATCGGCTCGTCGATCATCATGACCGTGCCGGGACAACTGACGCTATTCGGGATGCCGCTGCTCACGATGCTCGGTCTCGTCGGCTACATCGTGGCGTTCTTCAACAGCCTCTGGATTATCTGGGGCATCTGGCGGCAGCGACGGGAATAGCGCATTGCCGTTCCCGCCCCGCCGGCGCAGCGTGCGCAGGGCTCCAACACCGAGCGTTGGATTAAGAGTCCACTGCCCTACCATTGAACTAGCACAGACATGACTCAAGTGACGAAGCGTTCGGCTGGAATCGTTGTCGTCAGAAAAAGCGATGACTGGCTTTTTCTGCTGCTGCGCGCCTATCGAAACTGGGATTTCCCGAAGGGGTTGATCGAACCTGCAGAAGACGCACTTGCCGCCGCGATCCGAGAAACGCGCGAAGAAACTTCGATCGACGATCTACAGTTTTCGTTTGGAGAGGGATATATCGAAACGGAACCCTATGCCGACGGCAAAGTGACGCGTTACTATCTGGCGCAAACCGAGGCGACAGATTTAGTTTTGCCCGTTTGCCCTTCTCTCGGTCGGCCCGAGCATCACGAATATCGGTGGATGAGTTACGAGGAGGCGAATCGCTTGCTCGTGGCTCGTTTGCGCAGAGTGCTCGCTTGGGCCCGACAGGAAATCGCCGAGAATCGCGCTCAAGCCGATCTCCGCGCATAGATCGCCCGAACCGTCTCGATCGTGTCCGCTTCGTCGGGTCTCTTGTCGGTGCGATAGGCCTTCACTCGTGCGAATCGTAGCGCGAGACCGCCCGGGTACTGCGAGCTTGCTTGCACGGTGTCGAGCGCGATCTCGACGACTAACTCGGGCCGAACGTAAACCGCGTAAGCGTCGCGAGAGGTTTCAAGTTGGAGCAGCTTCTCCGTCTGCCAAGCGAGCATCTCGTCGGTCATGCCTTTGAAGGTTTTCCCCAACATGACAAATTCGCCGTTCTCGGGATCTCTCGCACCGAGGTGCAGATTGCTCAGATATCCGTGTCGTCGTCCGTGGCCCCATTCGGCCGCAAGCACGACGAGATCGAGGCTAAGCGCACGTTTGATTTTGACCCACGAGCTTCCACGGCGCCCGGCTTCGTACTCGGCTCCCAAATCTTTTGCCATTAATCCTTCATGACCATGCGCGAGAGCATCGTCGAGAAAGGCTTCGGCTTCGTTGATGTTTTGGGTGACGAGCCGGGGAACGTTAAGCGGTGGTGGCACTACGCGTTCGAGCACGGCGAATCGTTCGCCCGCGGCTTTTCCGATCAGCGCTTCACCGTCGAGGTAAAGAATGTCGAAGAAAAAGACGTCGAGCGGCAGCGTCTTTCGCATTTCGATCACGTTGGTTTTCCGGCCGAATCTTTGCATCGTGACTTGAAAGGGTTGCGGAGAACGGTCCGCCTTGAGCGCGATCGCTTCGCCGTCGAGAATGACTTCGCGCGCGGAAAGCGCGCTCACTTGCTCGACGATTTCGGGAACGCGCGAAGTGACCTCGTTCAGGTTCCGCGTGTAGACGCGCACCTCGCCATCGCGCTTGTGCGCCTGGACGCGCGCGCCGTCGAGCTTCCATTCGAACGCGGCGTTATTCAGATGGCGCAAAGCATCAGTCACGTCTTCGGCCGATTGAGCGAGCATCGGCAGGACGGGAGAAAAAGCGCGGATCGAAAAGCGCGCGAGTCCGTCTTGTCCTTCCAGAAGCGCGGTCCTGGCGACGATGGGCGCGCTTCCGGCGAGCATCACGGCTCTGCGCACATCCGCGGCGGGAAGTTGCGCAGCTTTGGCAATGGCGTCGAGCATGATTCCTTCGAGCGCGCCTTGCCGCAGCTCGCCGATGATCAGGCGAAGGAGAAAATCCCGTTCGTCGTGGGTCGCGCGACTAAACAATGCTGTTAGAAGCTCTCTCCGTTTCGACGTCATTCCCGCGCCCCTCGTCGCGGCGATCTTCTCGAGCAGCCGATCGGTTTCGATAAGCGTGAGTTCAGGTCGCGTTCCCGGTGAAACAGCGAATGCGTCGCGCAACATCGCGCCGCCGATGCCGATCTTGCCTTGAGGCAATTCCCCGGAGAGATAGGCGACCGCAATCTCGATTTCTTCCTTGACGGCCAAGCGCAATACCAACGCAATCGTGCTGATTTTCTCAAGCCGGCTGCGCGTTTCGGCTACGCGATGCGAAGCAAACACAATCTCAGATAGCTGCATGGTGGCGCGACCACGACAAACGTATAAGAAAAAAAGGCCCCGCGAAAATTGCGGGGCCGCTGAGTTCTTAAGGCGCGTCTAATGCGCGGCAGCCGCAGCGCGGCCTATGCCCGTATTGGATCGCACGTACAGCTCATCCCACATTTCTTCCGCGCGCCGATCGCGATAGAGCAGAGACCCGATAAATACCGCGAGGAACCCGAGCGGAATGGAGATCAGCCCCGGGTTCTTGAGCTCGACCAGCGGTTTTTCCAATCCGACCAGGTTCGTTGTGCCGGCGCCGAGATCGGCGATCGCTTTTTCTGAGGTCGCCTTTGCTTTTTCCGCGGCTGCGATCGTCTTCTTGATTTTCTCTTGCGCGCCAGGATCGGTCGCCGCGGCCAGATCCGCGTTGGCTTTTTGAATCGTCGCGCTGTGCGTCGCGATGGCTTTTTCGTTGGTCGCCTTGACCGCGAGCGGATACGTCATGTTGGGCGAAACCAGCACCAACCCGATCGCGGTAAACGTACCGACGACCAATCCCGCGACGACACCGCCGGTATTGCAGCGTTTCCAGTAGAGCGTCAGCAGGATTACCGGTAGATTGGCGGATGCGGCGACAGCGAAAGCCAGCGCCACCAGATGCGCGACGTTCTGGCCCTTGGCCAGGATGCCGATGGTGATTGCGAGAATACCGACGATCAGCGAACAGATTCGCGCCGCGCGCCGTTCTTCTTCGTCAGTCGCGTGTTCGCCCTTGATCACTCCCACCCAGATGTCGTGCGACATCGCCGAAGCGGCCGCCAGCACGAGCCCCGCGACCACCGCGACGATCGTGGCGAACGCGACCGCGGCTACAAAAGCGAGCATGAAGTTACCGAGCAGCGAATCGGGTCCGCCGCCGAGAAACTGCGCGAGCAGCGGCGCCGCCAGGTTGCCGCCCTTGTCCGCCGCGATGATCGAAGGCGAACCAACAAGCAGCGCTGAGCCGTGTCCCAGGAACAGGGTGAGCACGTAGAACCCGCCGATGATCGCCATCGCCCAGATCACCGAGGTGCGCGCGGCCTGTGCGGTTGGAACCGTGAAGAAACGCATGAGAATATGCGGCAATCCGGCAGTGCCCAACACCAGCGCCATCCCGAGAGATATCTGGTCAATGTTATTTTTGAACAGGAGCGCAGGCTCAAGGAAGCGCTGGCCAAGTTCCTGCGGTGACATGTTCTTTGCGGCGTCGCCGAGCAGTGTGGCGACCCGCGCCTGAATCTTCGGATCGTCCGTCACTGCTTGCATGAAGCCGGGCAAGCTGAAGCCGTATTGCGACCACACCCAGATCGTCATGACCAGTGAGGCGATCACCAACAGCACCGCCTTGATGATCTGCACCCAGGTGGTTGCCACCATTCCGCCAAATATGACGTAGGCGAGCATCAGGATACCGACTGCGATCACCGAAATCTCGTACTCAATTCCGATCAGCGTCTTCACCAGCACACCGCCGCCGACCATCTGCGCGGTGAGATAGAAAGTCGAGACGGTGATCGTGGACAAGGCCATTACCGTGCGTACGGTCTTGGGATTATTGCGGAACGCGAGGATGTCCCCCATTGTGTATTTGCCGATGTTCCGGCAAGGCTCGGCGATCACCAGCAACACCGTGATGTACGCGACCAGCCAGCCGACCGAATACATGAAACCGTCATAGCCGTAGAGCGAGATCAGTCCGGCGATGCCGAGGAAAGACGCCGCCGAAAGATAATCACCGGCGATGGCCCAGCCATTTTGCAGTCCGGAGACTCCGCCCCCCGCGGTGTAGAAGTCGGCCGCGGTCTTGACCCTTTTCGCCGCGCGGTAGGTCACATACATCGTGAGCGCGATGATCGCGGCGAACACGGCGAAAGTGAGCCACTGATATTTCGAGGATACTGCCTGCGCGAGCGCCGCGCCGGAAAACAACGCGGTCGCGGCTCCCAGCCCAAACGCGATGATTCTCTTGTTCATTGTTTTCCTCCCATTCTCGCCGAGTCCCTGACCAATTCATCCGCCATCGCGTCAAACTGAGCGGCGCGTCTGACGTAAACAAACGCAATCAGCCACGCCATCACAAACTCGGACAGCGCGAACAGATAACCGAAATTGATGACGCCCCAGACCTTCACCTTGAACAGGTCGGTGAAGTAGGCGGCGCCGATCGGCAAGGCGAAGTAATAGATGACTGCGATGACCATCAGGGTCCAGAGAAAAGCGCTTTTCTTGCGGTGCAGTTCCTGAAAGCGGGAATCGCTTTCGATCTTGCTCCAGTTGATTGCCATGATCCCTCCGGTGGTGAGAGCGCGGCAAAATCATGCGCCGAACGCGAATGATTTTTCCGGGAAATCGCAGCCTCCCTGCGATGTGGAAAAGACTATAAGGTGAGCGCTCCGCGCGCAGCGATTCTAGTCCCCCCTTGGCAGGCGCAGCAATAGCACGCGGAAAGGATCATGCTCCAAACCCGCCAGTGTTGGTTTTGTAATCGCGCGACAGGCGGCTTTGCAGCTTGCGCGCCTGGCGCATCGCTTCCTTGAGCATGCGCCGGTCCATTTCGTTCAGACTATCCGGATCGAGATGATTATGCATTTCCCGTCCTTCCTGACTGTCGCGCTGCTGTTGCCGGAGCCGGAGGAGCTGAATAAAGAGAAAGGCCTGCGCCCATGCTTCGACCCCCTCGCTCTGCATCTTGAGCGCGTTGCCAGAAGCGCGCAGCCGCGCCAAGGTGCTCGTCTGGCTGACCCCGGAAGCGAGACTGTAGATGCGCCCGGCATCAACGAATGGCGTGATGCCGTTGACCTTGAGGTCGAGCGTGTTGGGGTGCTCTCCGCCACTCGGCAGGATGAAATCGCGCAACAGACCCAGCGGCGGCTGGTTGGTGAGCGCGTTCAGGGTCATCTGCAGGAGAAAGCGCTGATTGTCCTTCGCGTATTCGCCGAGCCAGCCTCGCAAGTTCTCGGCTAGCCGCAAATCGCCGTGCAGGCCACGAAAATCGAAGAAGATGGTCGCGTTCAGGAGTGCTTGCGGATCGGCGTGGTTGATCCAGTCCGCGAATTTTTCCTTCCACTCGCCAAGACTTAAGCACCAGTGCGGATTGCCAGCCATGATGTTGCCCTTGCACAGCGGAAAACCGCAGCGCGCCAGCCCCTCGTTGATTCGGCGCGCGACCGACAGAAGTTTCGCTCGCGCGGCTTCCGGTTCCGGCGAGTCCGGAAAGATAATGCCGTTGTCCTGATCGGTGTGCAGCGTTTGTTCCAACCGACCTTCGCTGCCCATTCCGATCCAGCAGATCGCCGAAGGATCGAGTCCGTCCGCGGCGAATTCGAGTTCGATGAGCCGGCCGCTGAGGAGATCGTTCATCGTCGAGATGAACTGCGTCAGATACTCGGCGGTGACGCCCTGAGCGATCATCCCGCACGCGGCGCGATGGATGTCGCGCCCGGCCTGAATCAGCGATTCCAAGCCGTTCGCACTGCGGATCGCGGTGCTGATTCGACGCAGTCCGACTCGTTGCAGGGAAAACAGATTCGATTCGGAAACGACTCCGACCAAGCGGCCATTCTCCACCACCGGCACATGCCGCAACCCGTGCCGCGCCATGACCAAGGCCGCTTCGTACGACGGCGCTTCGGGGGGCAAAGTCGTGAAGTCCCGGCTCATGACCGAAGAAACGGGCGCATTGGGATCGGGATGCGCCAAAGCAACGCGGCTCAACACTTCCTTCAACGTGAACACGCCGATCGGCCGCGAGTCGGAATCGGTGACGATAATTGAGCCCACGCCTTGCTCGTTCATGGTCGCAAGCACTGTTTTGATCGGCGTCTCGGGCGCACAACTGATTGCATTGCGCCGAATCACGGCGCTCAACGGAATATGGGACTGCTCAGGATCGCCGGAAGCATATTGGCTCCTCAGCAACCGCAGCGACTGTTCCAGCTGATCGGCGATCCAGCGAGTGCAAAAATCGGCGAATGCCCGGCTGAGTCCCAGCAACTCGAAGAAGTCTGCGGCGGGTAACCCGTAGCAGGTCGTCGCGTTGCGGGCCCGGTATACGCTCGCGACCGGGCGCTGCGCCATCAAGGGGCTTAAGGGAAAGCACTCTCCAACGGCGATGTCCCATTCGCTACCGTCCTCTTTGACGACGCCTTCGACGCGCACCGCTCCATCCTTGAGGATATAGAGAAACGACGCATGGCCGCGTTCGGGAGCAAACAGTGTGTCGCCCGCCGCGAAGCGCAGAATCTGCACGCGCTCTGCGATGAAATCCAGCGTCGCGCGCTCGATGCTGTCGAAAGGAGCATAGTGGCGCAGGAAATCGCGCACGTCGTCTTGGGCAGGAGTCGAATGGACGATCGGGGCGCTCATTCGACCTTAATCGGCAGGCACGCCCCGAGCACCCGCAACTTCCGCGGCGGTCACCGGCGGCGCGTTATTACCCCACGATTGCCGGATGTAGGTGACCACCGCCGCCACCTGTTCATCGCTCAGTTCCTGCGCGAAAGGCGGCATGCCGTAAGGGCGCGGGTTGCCCTGAGTGCTCGGCGGAAAGCCGCCGACCAGCACCATGCGCACCGCGTTGATCGGATAGCGCATCGTGATCGCTTCGTTGTTGACTAGCGGCGGATAAATTCGCGGGACGCCCTGGCCCCGGTTCCCGTGGCAATCGGCGCAGTGCTTTTCGTACACTTCCTTGCCCCCCGCCATCATCGTCTCGACCTGCTCGTGCGTCGGACGAATTTGCGGCAAGTCGGCAGGCTCGCCTTCCTGTCTCTGCGATTTCATATAGACCGCCATCGCGCGCAAATCGGCTTCGGTCATGAACTGCAGGCTGTCGTGCACGACCGCAGCCATGGGACCGAACACCGCGCCGCGCGGTGAGACTCCGGTCTTGAGCAGATCCACGACATCTTCGATTTCCCAGTCGCCGAGTCCGGTTTGCCGGCTGGAGGTCAGCGCCGGCGCGTACCAGTTCTGCACCGGGATCAACCCGCCGGCGACGTCGCCCTCTGTGGTTGCCCCCAGAATGTTGCGTGTGCTGTGGCATGCGTTGCAGTGCCCCAAGCCTTCCACGAGATACGCGCCTCGGTTCCATTCCTTGGACTGCTTGGGATCTTCTTCATATACTCCCGGACTGAAATAGAGCGCGCGCCAGCCGATCAGCAGCTCGCGATTGTTGTAAGGAAAACGCAAGTCGTGCGGCTTATTCGGCTGACGCACGGGATCGAGTGACATGAAGTAGGCATGCATCGCGTCCGAATCCGCGCGCGTGACTTTGGTGTAATTGGTGTAGGGAAACGCGGGATAAAGCAGCGTTCCATCTTTGCCCTTCCCCTCGTGCAACGCCCGCCAGAAATCATCGTCCGACCATTTGCCGATTCCTGTTTCGACGTCGGGAGTAATGTTCGGCGTGTAAAGCGTGCCGAAGGGAGTGGGAATCGGCAGACCGCCCGCGTAGTCGGCGCCGCCGCGCGCGGTGTGACAGGCTAGACAATCGCCGGCCTGCGCGAGATATTTGCCTGTCTCGTAAACGTCGCCTCTCGCGGTCACTCGCGTCGGCTCCTTCCCCTCTTCGCGACGCAACAGGAGCACCGCAGCGACAGCGACGAGCAACACGATGACCACCACGGACAGAATACGCTTCATGGTTTCTTCTCCGTTTTGGCTTGCGACACGCTGCCGCATTCAAGCGGCAGCTTGAGCGAGTTGGCGGCAGCAGGCGCCATCGTCGGCGACACGGATCGCGCCGCGAGCCACGCTCCCACCGCCGAAATGTCTCCAGGCGCAAGCCTGAGCGCGATCTGCGCCATGCAGTCGGGCTCTTTCGCTTGTCGCGTTCCGTTCCTCCACGCACCCAATTGCGCGCCGATGTAGTGCGCGCTCAAGCCGGCGATGCCGGGAACCGCGGGCATCATTCCCGTAAGTTCCTTGCCGTGGCACGCGACGCAGGCAGGGATTCCGCGTGAGGGATCGCCGTTGGTGACGAGCGCCTCGCCGTCCGCCAGCGCGACAGTAGAAGCGCCGGCTGCGGGGGGCGGATAGGGCGGAGAGAGCTTCGAGTAGTACTCGGCGATTTCGCGCAGGTATTCATCGGAAAGATACGCGACCATGTATGTCATGATCGGAGCCTCGCGCCGCTTCTCGCGGAAATTGATTAACTGATTGTAGAGGTACCCCGCGGGCTTACCGGCAAGCCGTGGGTAATACTCGGTCTTCTGAATGCCCTCTCCCTGTTCGCCATGGCAGATGGCGCACGCCTTGACGCGCTGCTCTATGGTGTCTGGAACTTTGCCGGCCTCGGCAGCGTGCAGTCGCGGTATGCCGGCCGCCAGCACCATGAACACCAGGTTACGGATGGCCACCATGGCCTCCTCGAGCATCAAGATTGGTCGAGCTTTGTCCCAAAAGTAGCGGCGTAATCATCCATGGCCGCGCGAACAACTCGCAACGCGTGTTCGCGTCCATAGACCCCGCTGATTCGGCTGTGCTGCGCTTCGCCGGGAACGAGCTTGTAAGTCAGAAAGTAATGTTCCAGCCGCTCGACGAGGACGCTAGGGACATCGCTGATCTCACGCGCGCTTCCCCACACATAGTCGTTTTCCAGCACCGCTATGATTTTGTCATCCGCCTCCCCGCCGTCAATCATTTGCAGTCCGCCGATCACTCGCGCGCGAACGATGACTTCGTTGCGCGCGATCGCGCGTTCAGAGAGCACGCAAATGTCGAGCGGATCATGATCGCCGCGCTTGGCGGTCGGTGCGAGCTCGCGTACGCGTTCGTCGCAGTAGGTGCGCGGGACAAAGCCGTACAAAGCAGGTGGCTGCGAAGACGTCCGCTGCGGCCGGTCTACTCGAAGGTAGCCCGAGACTTTGTCCACCTCGTACTTCATGAGATCGAACGGAGTGATCTCGATGAACGCGTTAAGAATTTCCGGGGGACTCGGCCCAACATCCAGCCCGTGCCATGGATGTGGTCGAAATTGGTTCACCACCGAATCCGCCGAAGACGTCTCCTGGGGGCGTTGTTTGGATTTCGTTTCCATGCTAACAATCGTTCGGGCCCGCTGCCTCAATTCCCGATCACTTACCCTCGTATTTGAAAGAGAGCGACACCCGGACGCGATACGCGACCACTTTGCCATTTTCGATTTTCACGTCGAGCTTTTCGATTTCCGCGACCCGCAGATCGCGCAGGCTCTTGGCTGCGGTTTCAATCGCACTGCGCGCGGCCTCCTCCCATGAGGTCGCGCTGGCGCCAATGATTTCGGTCACGCGGTAGATGCCGGCATCCTTCTTGGCCATGGTCTTCTCCTTATGCGGGTCGGTACCCTTTCGAGTATAGACCTAAATCGGGAGCGGCCTGATAGCCGCCGGCTTTCCTTCAACTGGAGCGCCTCGGATGCCGCTGTGGCTGCTTGCCCCGCTCCATTCGTTCTGCCGGCGCGGATGGATGAGTTCTCGTCGGGATGATTCCGGCCTGCCCCAAAAGCTGCAAAACGTCATGTGCTTCGAGCTCAATCCAATTCCCGCGCTTGAGCCGAGGCGGTAAACCGATTGTCCCGAAACGAACGCGGATCAGCCGGTTGACTTCCAATCCGACCACCTCGAACATTCGGCGCACGAAACGATTTCGACCCTCGTTGGTGACGATGCGATACCAGCGGTTTGCGCCCTCCCCTCCGGCTTCCTCGATGCTTTCGAATTTGCCGCGGCCGTCGGCGAGTTCCAGCCCTCTTGCCAGCTTTTTCATTTGTTCGAGGGTGAGCCGGCCGCGAATTCGTACCGCATATTCGCGCTCGATCGCAAACCTGCGATGCATGAGGCAATTGGCGAGTTCTCCATCGGTCGTCAAAATAAGTAAACCGCTGCTCATGAAATCGAGGCGCCCCACCGCGATCCATTTCGCGTTCCGGATCGGCGGCAAATGATCGAAAACACTGGAACGGCCTTCGGGATCATCGCGGCTGACAATTTCGCCTTGCGGCTTGTGATACAGAATGACCCGCGGCCGGCGTTCACGAATCCGCAGCGGTCTTTTATCCACCGCGATGCGGTCGTTCGCTCCAACGCGCAGTCCGATTTCCGCGCGCTCGCCGTTGACCGTGACGCGCCCTGCTGTGATCCACTCCTCCATCTCGCGGCGCGAACCGAGTCCACGGTCAGCCAAAATCTTTTGCAGCTTGAAGGAAGAATCAGGTGAGGCCGCTCGCCGCTTCTTGTGATTACTCGCGCCGCGCATCTCGCCGCGTTTTGGCGGCCGCTGATTCAACATCAAATATCTCTGCGCCCGAGAACAGCGTGCGCGAGCGTTCCCGCATCCACGTGTTCAAGCTCTCCTCCCGCGGGCAACCCGCGAGCGATGCGAGTCACCTTGATTCCGCGCGGAGCAATGAGCTCGCCGATGTAATGCGCCGTTGCTTCGCCTTCGGCGGTGAAGCTGGTGGCGAGCAAGACTTCCTTGACGATTCCGTCGCTGATCCGGTTAACCAGCCGCTCGAGGTGAATTTCCTTCGGGCCAATTCCTTCGAGCGGCGACAAGCGCCCCATGAGGACGAAATAGAGTCCCTGATACACGCCGGCTTGCTCGATCAGGAAAACATCCGCGGGCGACTCGACCACGCACACTACCTGAGCGTCGCGCCGAACCGACCGGCAGATCTCGCAAAGAGGATCCTCGGCGAAGCTGTTGCATCTTTCGCAATGGTGGATTTTCTCGAGCGCGTTGACGAGCGCATTGGCGAGCCGCGCGGCGCCCGGGTGGTCGCGCTGCATCAGGTGATAAGCCATGCGCTGCGCTGACTTCGGTCCGACACCAGGAAGGCAGCGCAACGCGTTGGTCAGTTCTTCGAGGGCAGGAGACTTCATATGGAGGATGAAGGCGGAAGGGCCAAGAGAAGGATGAGGGATGAAGGAAAACACCCCTACGAACTTTTCATCCTTCCTCTTTCATCCTTCATCCTTGGGACTAAAACGGCAGTTTTAGTCCTGGGGGTAAACCCAGGCCCGAAGTAAGCCCGCTCATCTTCTCCTGCGTCGTGGCCTCGACCCGCTTCACCGCGTCGTTGACC
>JBOIGA010000061.1:0-13669 GCA_050741875.1 Burkholderiales bacterium | reverse complement strand
GACAGAACCTGACCCGCATTCTCGAGAAAGAAGAGATTTTTTGGATCGCGCTCGACCTCGACCCGGTGCGAATCAAGGACGCCGTGGCGGGCGGAGAAAATGTCGTCTATGGCGACGCGAGCCGTCGCGAAGTCTTGACCGCCGCGGGACTCATGCGCGCACGAGCGCTGATCGTCACCTACGTTGATGTGGCCTCGGCGCTCAAGGTTTTGCGCCACGCGCAAGAGATGCGCCCAGAGCTTCCGGTCGTCGTCCGCACGCGCGACGACACCAACCTTGCGCAGCTCAAGAATGCGGGCGCGGCGGAAGTTGTCGCGGAAATTCCGGAAGGATCGCTCATGCTTGCCTCGACCGCCCTCATGTTTTTAGGCGTACCTTTCGATCGAGTCTTGAAACATATTCGCGATATGCGCGAGAGTCGTTATCGCCTGTTCCAGGGTTTCTTTCGCGGCAGCACTGACGAAGCGGTGGGCCGCGTTGGCGATTTCCAGCCGCGGCTTCATTCGATTGTGATCGCGGAGGGCGCCGCGGCCGTGGGGAAAACTTTGGGCGAGCTCGATCTCGCAAGCCGCGGCGTGGACGTTACCGCGGTCCGCCGCCGCAATGTTCGCGGCCTCGACCCCTCACCCGACACGACTCTCGAAACCGGAGACGTGCTCGTGTTGAAAGGCAGCGAACAGGACTTGACCGCGGCGGAGATGCAGTTGATGCAGGGGTGATCGGCCGACTACCAGACTCCGCGAACGGGATACTGTGAAATCAGGGGATCGGGAGTGAGAATCGCTAGTCCGTGCTCGATTGCCTGACAAATTAGAATGCGATCGAAAGGGTCCTTGTGGAAATTTGGAAGAGTTGATTCCCGCAGCAGGGACGATTCATCCAGTTCCAGTGACTGGATCGAATGGAGATTTCGGTAGCGAGGGACGAAAAGCTGCGGTTGCTCGTCAAGTCGGAGTTTTCTGAGTCGGTATTTCACTGCGATTTCCCATGCCGAAACCACGCTGAGAAACGCCTGATTGTCCCGGTTTGCGATGACTTCGCGCGCTGTTGCTGACAACTCGCGCTGCCCAAAAATCAGCCAGAGAAAAGTGCAGGTATCAAGGAGGACATTCACTCCCCGCCCTCGAACAGGCGCAACAAGTCGTCGGGCAAAGGTTCAAAGAATTTCTTGCCGATGTAGCCATGGCCCTTAGCGAGTCCGATCGGACGAGGCTTTCGAGGCTTCTGTGCAATAGGACGAATTTCGGCGATGGGAACATTGCGCTTGCAAAGCACAATCGTTTCGCCTTTCTCCAGTTGCGCAAGGTAGCGTGAGAGATGGGTTTTTGCTTCGTGGATATTGAGTTTAATCATGGGCCAATAGTAAACTAAGTATGCAACTTGGTCAATGAAAGTCCCCTTTGGCGGAATCGGGAACCTTAGTTATACTACAGAGAATATCGTTTGTAGTATAACTCACAAGACGATGGATCGATTGTCCTTGACCGCGCAAACGCTCTATGCCGAACTGACCGAGCAGGTAATGGCTGTCGAAGCCAGCCGTTCGATAGGCCGTTTGCCTGGGTCGGTAACCACAAAAGAAATCAAAGGCAAACGGTACTATTACTATCAATATCGTGACGTCAATAACAAGGTTCGCCAGATCTATCTAGACTCCGAATCGGAGGCCTTCCGAAGAGCCTTGGAAAACTTTGCCTCCGAGAAGACAGCGGCCAAGAGTGATCTGGAGGATATCGAAAGACTATGCGGCGCTTTGCGCGCCGCGGGCGCCACGACAACGCCGAGCGGCGTCGCGAAAATCCTGCAAGCATTTTCAGCGAGCGGCATGTTTTGGCGAGGCGCAGTCTTGGTCGGCACTCATGCTTTCGCGATTTTTGGGAACATGCTTGGAGTGCGCTGGGAAAAGAGCGCGGCAGTCACTCAAGATATTGACGTGGCGCAATCCGATGGTCTTTCGTTGGCTGTACCAAATCAATCCGTGATTGATGTTCCGGGTGTCTTGCAGCAGTTGCGGATGGGGTTTCTTCCCGTGCCGCAATTCGATTCGCGTCATCCCTCGACTTCGTTCAGGGTACGTGGCAAGGAGCTGCGCGTGGATTTCTTGACGCCCTTGTTGAGGCCGACAAAGCCTCAACCTGTACTTCTACGTGAGCTTAACATCGCCGCGCAACCTTTGCGATTTCTCGATTACCTAATCGAAAGCCCAGACAAAGCAGTCGCCATCGCCGATAAAGGGATCATGGTGCAGGTACCAGATCCAGCTCGTTATGCGCTGCATAAATTACTCGTGTCGCACGACAGGGCGATTATCAGCCAGACCAAGGTGAAAAAAGATTTGAATCAAGTGGCTCAACTCATCGAGGTTTTGCTGGAAGATCGTCCGGGAGACGTGTCGCGCGCTTGGCGCGATCTCAAGGTTCGGGGAGGCGGATGGGTCAAGCGTGTAACCGCGTGCGTCAAGGCACTTGGCAAAGAGCATCCGGAAGCGGGAGCGGGGCTGATGAAGAAAATACCTGAGTTATCGGATTGAGCGAATAATCTTGGCAGTCAAAAACAAAAAGCCCGCGCGAGGCGGGCTTTTTGTGAGATCGGTACCTACTTAGAATAAGCTGACCCCTCCGCAATCAGTGGCCGCCGGTATCGTCCAGACTCCCGCGGTGTGGCAAGTTGTAGTTATCGCGGGTGCTCCAGTCTGACCGCCATAGTTGGAAAAGCGAAATGTGCCGTTCAGTGCGTTTCCATCATCTACCTTCCGGTCTACCTCCGCCAAAATATCTGACGGGACTAAATTGCCTGTCTTGATATTGTGTCTCGCGACCGCGGTGCCCGGATCGGCATAAACGTTGTCGTAGATCAACTGGTAGAAGCGGGTGTAGGGATTGGTCGGAGCCGAGGTGATGCTTTCGGGGACGGCCGCGCAAGTATAGTTTCCGGTTATGAAACCCGCTTTGGAAAGGTGTTCCCAAGCAAGAACGTTTTCCGCGTTGGTGTTGTTAACCTGCCCGTTGCCGGCACCGTTACCACCGTTACAGGCTGCATTTGGCGTCGTGATACCGGGAATGTTGGTTGTCGCCAGGGTGTAATCTCCGGGCAAGGCGCGATACCGATCTTGAAAGCCGAAGAAGGCAGCCTTGATCCCATCCTGCTGGGAAATTAAATTTCGAACTCGGGCGTTGGTGATGAGCTCCTGTCCTTTCAAAATGCCGCCCAAGAGAAGACCGATAATCACCAGCACTATCGCGATTTCGATCAATGTAAAACCTGATTGTTGTTGCTTCATTGCTTATCCCTTTGCCTTTGGCTAAAGGTGAGTTCGTCTTGAGATTTAGCCCAACGCAAGGAACGTGCCGCTACGTATTTCTGCCTTCGTCCTGTGTTGTGCAGCGCGCTAATTCGGAGACCGAATGAGCTTTCTCAGCTGCATGCACTAGGAATCAATGTCTTGGCTTGAGTGGCGGTGAGATTCTGAAGAGAAAGTTCAATTGAACGTAGAAGATGACAACAAAGTTTGTTGCGGAGTATGGCCTTGCAGGAGGAGAAATCCAGTCAATTCTTCGTCGAAGGCGGCGAGTTTTCGCCGCCTTCGAGCCGTTCCAGCCATTGGTTCAGGAAGTGGAGTTCGTGACGATCGGCGACTTTTCCGCTCTCTAGAAGTCCCCCCAGCAAGATCTTCGCCGCCTCAACTTCTCCCAAGTCTTCCAAGAGCACGATATGCATTTGCCGTGCCCATGGCGGTGCAGACTGCGAGTGTTCGGCGAGAGCCCGAGCGTACTCGAGCGCGAGGGGCAGATCTTTTAGCCGATGTTTGGCCATGATTGCGGCATGGGCAAGCCACCGCCAGCGCCCCTCCGGATCTCGCAAGAATTCTTCGTAAACGAATGCAAGCATGCGGCGGATCTTCTTTTCGTCCGGAACTTGCGCGTAGAGGTGCGACGCCATGAGCAGCGGATATTGACTGGCGGGATCGAGATCGAGAATGGTGGAGAGCCATGCCTCGACCCTGTCGTAATCCAGCTCGCGAAACGGAATGCTGATTCCCGGCTGGTTGTCGTGGGCCTGCAAGTACAAAGTCATAAGCTGCGCAGTCGCAATCGGTTCGTCCATACTCGCTGTCCTCAACAACTTCGCACTGGCCGGGTATGGCAGGCGCTCCGCGCTCGCGGTTGCTTGAGGCAAATTCCACTTCCACACAATCTGCGCGGAGAGTGCGAATGCGAGCAGGAACAGGACGGCTTTCGGAACAGCAAGAAATGATTTCTCCGCGGCCATCTATCAAAAATTCCTGCGATACAAATCGAAAAGCGCGGCGGAGAGCAGCAGACTCACATACACCGCGCTCTGGACCACGACATCACCAAAGGCTTTAGCATCGAAAGAGTCGTTGACGAGCCAAGCCGTTTCACTGAAGGCATCCAGATTCGGCAGCACGAGGGCTATGGCGTCCACTGCGAACGAGATGGCGTCGTGCAATACCCCGGCCTCCGCGATTGGTGAAGCGCTCGCGATCAACTGGATCGCTTCCATCGAGCGGGAGAGAGCATAGAACGCAAACAAGAAGCTCGCAGCGGGCATGATGTGGTTGAACGTGACTACGCAAAACAGACTTAGGGCGACGACGATGCTCAATTCCAAAGCCAGCGAAATCATCCACCACAATGTTTCGTGCCATCCCGCCAGAAAACCGAGTGGAAAAGAAATCGCCAGCGCGATCAACGTTCCGATCAGAGCGAAGCCGATGAATTTCCCCAAAACATAGACCCCACGCGGCAGATCAAGAGAGAGGACGAGCTCAAGTCCCTTATCGTTGAATTCGCGTATCATGCTGGTCATCACGTACAGGCCGATGATGAATACGGACGCCAATCGCAGACTCGCAGCGTACAGCGCGGTCTGCATCCGAGCGCTTTCGGTAATCGCGATTTCACGCGCGAACAGGCTTGCAAGGAACGCAATCAAAATCGCCGCGAGCACGAGCCAGGGCAGCCGCGTACGCGCCGCTTCGAGCAAGGTATATCGGGCGATCGTAAGAATTTGGGCGCGCATGAGCCGCAAGAAAGTGTGCGCAGTATAGCGGCGGCTTCAGCGCCCATGCAAAACCCATGAGCACGCTCTTTTCCAAACGCGTCGAATCGGTTTCGGCGAGCGCGGAAGCAGTCAGAATGCGCCCGCACTGGTGGCTCGCCCTGATGCTTTTGGCATTGCACGCCGCCCTCGCCTGGGGAATCGAATCATGGTGGTCGCGCGCGCTGTTACTTTCCCATTTCGGTCTGTTCCTCCTGTGGCAGCCGATCTGGCGCGGCGAAAGAGATCTTGGGAGCATCGAAGCCGTGCTCGTCGTCGTGGGCGGCACCGTACTCGCCGCGTGGAACACCTGGTGGTTGATGACCTTGTGGATTTCGATTCTCTTTGCCCTCATCGGCGGAACGGTTCCGGGAACGCAGCACGGCGGGCAGCGGGCGATTTCGATGCTCGCGGCGATCTATCTCATCGCGATATTGCTGACGTGGGTCGTGCCCCACCTTTTCGCGGAGCAGCAGATCAACGAGTTCGTGCAAGCGTTCGCGCGGATTGGCCTCGTCGTCCCGATCCTGGCTATTTTCTTTCTGAAAACCGAAGAGCGCGCGAAGGGGCCGCGGCATCCGCTCGATTTGTTCTATTGCCTTTTCCTGTTTCTTCTCGTCACTGTTCTGGTATCCGGCTCGTTTGTCGCGAAAGCAGTAAGCAGCGACGCTTACCCGATGGCGCTCGCGCGCACGCTGGTCGTAATCGCACTCCTTTTGGTTGCGGTCAGCTTGCTATGGAGCCCGCGCGCGGGTTTCGCCGGCATCGGCCAGTTTTTGTCGAGGCATTTGCTTTCCTTCGGGCTTCCTTTCGAGAGGTGGATGCACGATCTCGCGGCCTTCGCCGATCGCGAATCCGATCCCGAGCGTTTTCTCGTTCTCGCCGTCAGCGAAATGGAAAGTTTGCCGTGGGTCGCGGGAGTGAACTGGAAAACAGCGGCCGGCAGCGGAGAAATTGGAATGCTTTCGGAACATTCCGCCGAATTTTCGTTTCGCGGACTCGATCTCTTGCTCTACACGCACTGGCCGATGACTCCGGCGCTGCTCCTGCACATGAAGCTTTTATCGCAGTTGCTCGGCGATTTTTACGACGCTAAATCGCGCGAGAAAATCCAGCGGCAGAACGCGTACACGCAGGCGATCCACGAGACCGGTGCAAGGTTGACTCACGACGTAAAAAATCTCTTGCAATCGATGAAATCGCTGTGCGGGGCGGCGGAATCGGCAAAACCTGAAGATTCCGAAGCGTTGTTCGCGCTCATGAAGCGGCAGTTGCCGCAGATCGCCAATCGTCTGCAAGCCACGCTCGATAAATTGCAAGCGCCGAAGCAGATGCAGATGAAGTTGAGCGATGGCAAAGCATGGTGGCAGGAACTGAATTCACGATTCTCAGATCAGGCAATCGATTTCCGCGAAACGGGCATCGGCGCAGAGACGAAAATTCCAAACGAGCTTTTTGACGGCGTCGCGGAAAACTTGATTCAGAACGCGCTCGCCAAGAGGAAGTTGCAGCCCGGCGTCAAGATCAAAGTCGAATTCTCGTGCGCATCAGCGCCAGAACTTTCAGTTGCCGATACGGGGAAGGCAGTGAGTGAAGCGATCGCAAGCAAACTGTTTAGCGGTCCGGTTCCCTCGCAGACAGGACTTGGAATCGGGCTTTACCAGGTCGCGCAGCAAGCGAACCAGTGCGGATATGAATTGAAGCTTGCGGAGAATGAGGAAGGAAACGTACGCTTCGAGCTGGTCGGAAAGTAAGCCTGAGCACTCAGCTTAATCTGTACACTCTCATCAACCCTCCGGCGATAGTTCGGCCGAGTGCAAGACTCACAGAATCTCGACCGAATTGTTTAGGACGCGGTACATGACAATATAGGGCATACGCTGAACCAGAAGCTCTCTCGTACCGTGAACTCTTCCGGGTCTTCCTCTGTTCGGTAAGTCCCAGAGCGCTTCAACTTGCTCGCGAATGATTTTCGCAATGCGAAGCGCCGCAGTTGGATTATCGGCGGCGATGTAGTCAATTACCTCAAGCAGATTTATTTCGGCACCGCTTGTCCGGAAGATGGCAAGTTTTGCATCCGATTTCTTCATGACCTTTCGATGCGGAATCAAATCACCTGAATCGGCCTCGCTCACGCCAGCTTGGATTTCGCCAATTTGCCACTCCTGCAGCTTGAGGTAGTCGCGCAGCGCCTCAGCGGCGAGAAACGACCGCGAACGCTGAGTGGCCGCGGCCAGCCTATCCAACCTCTCTCCGACTTCATCGTCCACGCGAATCGTTATTACCGTACTCATTATGTAATCCCAATATAGTGGCAGCGTCAGTACACGATGAATACAATCAATGCAAAAGATTCTGAATAGCGAATCAAGGTCAAGTCCCAGTTGTGCTGTGAATTCGCGAGCGGGATGCGCTCTTGACCGGCGGCGCGTGCCGCTGGTCGAACTCGGTTCTCAGCTGCTCGCGCAGCGTCTCGATCTGCTTGAGCTCGAAGGGTGTGACGATCATGTTGCGCCAGCCCTGGCGAGCGCGCATCAGCGCAGCCTACATCAGCTTCATGACGGCACGCTCGCCGAAGGCGTGCGGGATCACTTTCGTGCGCCGCCTCTCCTCGCCGAACATGCGCTCGAGCAAGTTGGTCGTGCGGATGGCGCGGCGGTGCCCGATAGGCAGGCGCAGATGCGCGATGCAAGCCTCGAAGTCCTCTTCGAAACAAGCCACGGCGCTGGGAAGCTCTTTGCTCCAGGTCTTGACGAACTCCTCGCGCGAGAGCCCGGCAAGCGCTGTAGAACTGGCCTGGTACACCGCGCGTGCCATCGGCCCGAACTCGCGCCAGCGCTCGGCCGGCACCTTGGCCTCGAGGTTGCGCATCTTGTGCGCGAGGCAGCGCTGGCGAAGGCTCGCCGGGAACACCTGTTCGACCGCATTGATGAGCCCTGGCGCGCCGTCGGTGATCACCAGCACCGGATCGCTCATGCGCCGGGCGGTGAGATCGCGCAGGAAGTCGATGCACGCGCTGGTGCTCTCCTTCGAGCCCGGCAGCAGCGCCAGCAGGTGCTTGGCGCCCTTGGCGTCGATGCCCCAGGCGGCCAGCACCGCTTCTCGGAGTTGGCCCAGGTGCAGCCGCTCGGCGACGCCGTCGAGGAAGAGGTAGACGATGTCGAGCTCGCCGAGGTCGCGCTGCGCAAAGGCCTGGTACTCGCCCCACAGCCGCTCGCACACGGCGCTGGCCGCCGATCTCGTGAGCACGCAGCCTCCGGCTTCGTCGGTAAAGGCCGCTTCGATGTCGCGCATCGACAGGCCGCGCGCGTACATCTCCACCGCCAGTCGGCTGAGTTCCTCGCTCTTGCCGGCCAGCGCTGCGCGCACCTCGCTCGTCCACCCGGCAAGACCACGCACCTGCGGCGCGTCGAACTCGATCGCGCCTTCGGCGCTGTCAATGCGGCCGCGGCGCACGCCATTGCGCATCGCACGCGATCGATCGTCCTCGCCGGTGCTGCCGTGCGCGTAGTAGCGCCGGCCTATGGCCTGCTCGACTTCGGCCTCCAAAGCCTGTTCGATCATCAGCCTCGTGGCCTCGCGCACGATGCGACCGGGATCGATGTGCTCTGCGCTGAACACCTCTTCAAGACGCTTGCGCGTGGCCTCGCTCGCAGGTACTTTCTTCATCGGGATGCTCCTTGTCAGTGATCGGATCGAACGCCGCCAAGCGTCCAATCCATAGGATGCATCCCACCCCGAATTCACAGCAAGTCTAAGACTTCACCTCGCAATACTCCGAATTCGAGCACTTGTTTGCCATTTACGGATTGACCCCGACTATTCGGCACCGGCTGAAAAACTTTGAGCTGGTAAGAAGCATGGTAGGAGCTGGAATGGGGTATTACTCATTTGGCAGATTGCCGATACAGACAGAGAGGACCTACGACGGGAACGTTCTGGTCCGCCGCCCACTTAAGGAGAATGCCAAAACAAAAGTTATGCCTGGCGTATCCCAACAATTCCGTTCCAATGCGGGTTGTCGGGGTCTTCTTGGAGACCTGCCGCAATGCCTTTCACGTTGATGGCAATCGGTTTCTATCGGGAGTCTAGATTAAACGCGATATCGCCCGGTTCGGAACGACTGGCGTTGGCGCTAAGCTAATGCTTGCGTAGCTGTAGTTAACGCCAAGGCCGCCCGATGCTGGAGCCGACTCATACGTGGCACCTCGGTTTGCTGCTAGGCATTTCAGCGGCGGACTTCCCCATGAACGCAAGGCGTGTGGGCGCTCGGGCTCGTGCCTCAGGTCCGGCAGGATTTGTGCCATAATTTCGCACCCTTTTCGACGAGATCGCATGACGCAGGTCGTTATTCTGGCTGCGGGCAAGGGAGTTCGAATGAATTCCGAGACTCCCAAAGTCTTGCATCGGCTCGCCGGTAAGCCCCTGCTCGAGCACGTCGTTCAAGCCGCGCTCAAGCTGGCTCCCTCTAAGATTGTTATCGTGTACGGGCAGGAATCCGTGCGCGAACATTTCGCCGGAGCCGACTTGTCGTTCGTCCTGCAGGAACCTCAGCTCGGCACAGGGCACGCCGTGCAGCAGGCGATTCCGTTGCTCGGTCGAGACGGACTGACGCTCCTGCTCTATGGCGACGTTCCCTTGATTCAGCCACGGACTTTGCAAGCGATGATTCAGAACGAACGCGCGCTGATGCTTCTTACTTTGCGCATGCACAACCCATATGGATATGGGCGCATCGTCCGTGACGCCGAGGGAAAAGTTAAGCGAATCGTCGAGGAGAAAGACGCAACTGCCGCCGAACGCGAGATCAAAGAAGTGAACACGGGGATTCTTTGCGCGTCCACGCGGAGCCTCGCAACCTGGCTTGACGCCTTGTCGAACAACAACGCGCAGCGCGAATACTATCTAACCGATGTGGTCGCGCTTGCCGCGAAAGCCGGCGTGCCGATCGAAACCGCCCAACCCGCGAGCGACTGGGAGCCGCTTGGAGTCAACGACAAGAACCAATTGGCTCAGCTGGAGCGCATCTATCAATTGGAGCACGCGAAGAAATTGATGACGCAAGGGGTGACGCTCACCGACCCTGCACGAATAGACGTGCGTGGCGAGTTGATCTGCGGCCGCGATGTGGCGATCGATGTGAATTGCGTTTTCGAGGGCAAGATTGAGTTGGCGGACGGCGTCAATATCCGCGCGAACTGCATCATCAAGAATGCCGAGATCGGAACCGGCGCGGAGATCCTGCCGAATTGTGTGATCGAGGGCGCAAAGATCGCTGCTCACTGCCGCGTCGGCCCATTCTCGCGGATTCGTCCAGCGACGGTGCTTGACGCCGAGGCGCACGTCGGCAATTTCGTTGAAATCAAAGCGAGCCGCATCGGAGAGAAATCGAAAGCGAACCACTTGAGTTACGTCGGCGACACCGAAGTGGGACGCAACGTCAATATCGGCGCGGGGACGATCACTTGCAATTACGATGGCGCGAACAAACACAAGACGATTATCGAAGACGGCGTTTTCATCGGCTCCGACACCCAGCTTGTCGCGCCCGTGACGGTGGGAAAAGGCGCGACAATCGGCGCCGGCGCAACGATCACCAAGAACGTACCGCCGGAGCAGTTGACGCTCTCAAGAACGCCGCAGGTTTCGATCGCGGGTTGGAAGCGGCCACAAAAGAAAAGCAAGCAGTGAACACCAAACGAGGAGCTTATCTTTCCTCCGTTAACAGTTTACGTTCACTTGCGAGGTAACTAACGATGTGTGGAATAGTTGGCGCGGTCGCGCAGAGGAATGTCGTTCCAATCTTGCTCGAGGGGCTTCGGCGGCTCGAATATCGCGGCTATGACTCGGCCGGCCTGACCGTGGTCAACAGCGGACTGCAGCGCCAGCGCAGCGTCGGCCGCGTTGCTTCACTGGAGACCCTCGCAAAGGAGAGCGGTGTGCAGGGCGCGCTAGGAATCGCCCATACTCGCTGGGCGACGCACGGCGTTCCGTCTGAACGCAACGCGCATCCGCACATGAGCCGCGATCTGATTGCGGTCGTGCACAACGGAATCATTGAGAACCATGAAGAGCTGCGCACCGAGCTCCAATATCTCGGCTACGAATTTACCTCGGACACCGACACCGAAGTCATCGCGCATTTGATTCATCAATACTACGTCGCGAGCGGCGATTTGCTCTCCGCGACACGCGAGGCGCTCTCGCAACTCAAAGGCGCTTATGCAATCGGGGTCGTCGCCGCGGATTGTCCTGAGCGATTGATCGGCGCGCGCAGAGGCAGCCCGCTCTTGATTGGAGTTGGCATCGAAGAACACTTCATCGCTTCTGATGCTTCGGCCCTGGTTCCGGTGACGCAGAAGATGATCTATCTCGAAGAAGGCGATGTCGCCGATCTGGGAGTGCTCTCCTATCAGCTGTACGACTCCGACGGCAAGAAAGCCACGCGTCAAGTCCACGTGAGCGAGCTCTCGTCCGAGCTCACCGAGCTTGGCGCCTACCGGCATTTCATGCAGAAGGAAATCCACGAACAACCGCGCGCCCTAGCGGATACCTTGAGTGAACTCGCTGGCGCGACGAGCATTGGCCCGGAAATTTTCGGGCCGCAGGCGCCGAGAATCTTCGAACAGATAGAGAGCGTCGCCATCATTGCCTGCGGCACGAGCTATCACGCCGGAATGGTCGCGCGCTACTGGATCGAGAGTCTCGCGCGAATTCCGGTCAGTGTGGAAGTGGCGAGCGAATATCGCTACCGCGACAGCGTTCCTAGCAACAAGGCGCTGATCGTTACGATTTCGCAATCCGGCGAGACTGCCGACACGCTCGCGGCGCTCGCGCACGCGAGAACGCTCGCGGACATCTCGTCGCTGTGCATTTGCAACGTGCCGGAATCGCAATTGGTGCGGCAGTCGGACTTGCGCTATTTCACCCGCGCGGGTCCGGAGATCGGCGTTGCTTCCACCAAGGCTTTTACGACACAGCTCGCGGTCTTGTTTGTGCTGACTTTGACGCTCGCCAAGCTGCGCGGACGCCTGAAACCGGAAGAAGAAAAACGCCGGCTCGATCGCCTGCGCAAACTACCCACCTCGGTCCAGCACGTGCTCGCGCTTGAACCGCAAATCCAGCAGTGGGCTGAAAAGTTTGCGCTCAAACAGCACGCGCTTTTCCTCGGCCGCGGAATGCATTACCCGATTGCGATGGAAGGAGCGCTCAAGCTCAAGGAGATCTCGTACATCCACGCCGAAGCTTACCCCGCGGGAGAACTGAAGCACGGCCCGCTCGCGCTGGTTGATTCCGACATGCCGGTGGTCGCGATCGCGCCCAACGACGCACTCTTAGAAAAACTCAAATCGAACCTGCAGGAAGTCCGCGCGCGCGGCGGCGAGTTATATGTGTTCTCCGATCCCGAAACGCATATCCGCCCGAGCGAAGGCGTGTTCGTGATTCAAACTCCCGATCACTACGAGTACTTAAGCCCTATCCTGCACACCATACCGCTGCAACTGCTCGCATATCACGCAGCGCTGCAAAAGGGCACGGACGTGGACAAACCGAGAAATCTCGCGAAATCGGTGACCGTCGAATAGGTCGGTGAATAGCGCAAAACGAAGTAGTTGAAATCTGATGCTGAGAAAGGTGGTTGGATGCCTCGCGTCCCGATAAGGCTGGAAAAAGACACAATACTGGAGGCGCTGTACGAGATGCGATTCCAGTCGAAGCAAAATTTCACTGGTTCAATCTTTTCTGGTCTCTTATATAGCCAAAAGGAAACAAGAGCGCGTTACCCATTGCTTGAGGAGTTACCTGCAGCGAAACTGCCGAGCGAGGCTGCCGCAATGGATCCAAATCTTCGTTACGTAGCAACTCACTGCCTGAAGGGCGAAAAATATTCCATTCAAATCGGAGCACAGTCTGTTGCTCTTAGCTGTGCCTCTCCGTATACGGGATGGCGCCACTTTAAACCAGAAATATTGTTCGTTACGCATGAGTACTGAAGACAGAGCTAATCGAGCGAGTTGAGCGTTTTTCGTTGCGGTACATCAATCTTCTTGTACACGACGATGCAACAAGGGGTCTTCAGAAGCTAGTTCTCGAAATAAACGCCGGCGGAAAAGACCTTGCGGCCGACCCGCTTATAGCTATCACCCATTTGCGCACGGAGGTACATGAAAAAGGTTTCATCAATGTGATCCAAGTCGCATCACCTACTACGGTTGAGATGAGGGCAACCAGCGAGACCAAGCGAGGAACACTATTAGACATCGACATCATTCATCCGCTTACCGAAGGGGAGAGTTTTGGTGAAAACCACGAAGTGATGCTGGAGAGCTGTCACCGGGAAGAGAAAGAAATGTTTTTTAGCTTACTCGAACCGAATACTTTGAAAGATCTTGGCCCTATTTATGAGGAATGATATGGATCTAACCTCGCCTAATTGGAGTGGTGCCAGCACGAAAATTTTGGGGAACACCCCCGGCTCATCTAGCAGCTTGTGGGGGTTCGCTAGTGTCGTGTTTCGGAAATAAGTGACGAAAGTCGGCGTAGTTTCGCAAGGATCGAGTCGGCCGTAGCGGTCCATACGAATGGGCGCGCGTGATCGTTGTAATGT
>JBOIGA010000060.1:0-13705 GCA_050741875.1 Burkholderiales bacterium | reverse complement strand
TGGACGCCCTCTGAAACCATCGCCGAGCTGCCGGAGAAATAACCGGCGACGAACTTGGCGATCGCGATCAAAAAGTTCCCCGTGATTCCGGCGTAAAGCGCGACAGGATGTTCGGCGGAGGCCATTCGTAATTTCAGGACTGAGGACTCAGGACTGAGGACTGAGAAAGGCCTTTAGTCCTGAGCCTTTGCTTTGAGATTGATTTCTTTCAACGAGCGTTTGCAATATTCTTCTCACCGGAGTTGGAACCGCGGCGCGCGTCGCCCCGGCAATATCGAGCCACATTCGTCCCGGCTCTTGGGCGCGAACGCCCCGCTTCTTCAGCTCTAGCACGCTCGGAGCCACCAACAATTTGAAATGGGTAAACGCGTGGCTAAACGGCGGCAGATTTTCGTGCGATGCAATCGTTTCGCCGTAGTGCCGCAAGCAGAACGATTGGGCATCAGCGTGCATCGGCAGCTCGGGGAAACACCAGAGGCTTCCCCAGACCCCCGTCGAGGGCCGCTTCTCAAGCAATACTTGGCCGCGCGACAGAAGAACAAGCCATTGCGTCTGTTTTTCTCGAAGCTTTGATCGCGCCTTCGGCGAAGGCAGCTCGCTTGTGCGATCGGAATTGAAGGCGACACAGATTGTGTTGAGCGGGCAAGGGTTGCACCTGGGGCGCGAGCGCGCACAAATCATCGCGCCCAGATCCATCAACGCTTGTGTATATGCCGCGACTTCGTGTTCCGGCAGCAGACTTTCGGCCTTGCGCCAAAGCTGGTCTTCGACACTTCTTTCGCTGGGCGAACCCTCGATTCCAAAGACACGGCAGAGCACGCGTTTGACGTTGCCATCCAGGATCGCGCGCGAATCGCCAAAAGCGAAAACCGAAATCGCCGCGGCGGTCGTGCGGCCGATTCCCGGCAAACTCCCGATCAGCGCGAAATCGCTCGGAAAAACGCCGCCGAACTCGGCCATGATGCGCCTCGCCGCGCGATGCAAATTTCGCGCTCGCGCGTAATAGCCAAGCCCGCTCCACTGTGTCAGCAGATCGTCTTCGTTCGCAGCGGCGAGCATGGCAATGTTGGGAAAGCACGCGACAAACCGCTCGTAATACGGGATGACTGTGGCGACCTGCGTCTGCTGCAGCATCATTTCGGAAAGCCAGATGCGGTAAGGATCGCGCGTTCCCTGCCACGGCAAATCGTGGCGGCCATGACGCTTCTGCCACTCGATCAAGCGACTGGAAAACAAAGCTTCGCGAGCACCCTTTCGTATCAAGGGTTGAGTCATGAGTTTTGAGTTTTGAGTCTTACCCCTCACTCAATCCTCAATCCGCAGCTTACTTGCCGAATATGCCCTTGAGCACGTCCTTGACTTTATCTTGCGTCGCCGGTTGACCTTCTCCCGGTTTGCCAAGGATTTTTTCTTCGAGTTTTTCCTTGACCTTCTGGGTCGCGGCCTGCGTCGCAACGCCGGAGAAATCGAGCGCGTATTTTGGATCGGCGAAGGGTCCGGAAATTTTTACCGGCACGGTAACGCCCTTCAGTGCTTCCAGCTCGGCTCCGCCCTGCCCTTTGGTGGTCGCGACGACCGTCGCTTTGGCAAGATAGTCCAAGCTGTCATTGCCGATATTTATGTCTCCCGCGCCGGTCAGCCGGATGAGCGGCGACTTCATCGACAGGTCTTCGTTGTGGGCGACGCCGTTCTTGATGACGAAGCTCGCGTGCAGCTCGGAAAAATCGGTCTTCTGCGATTCGTTTGAAGCCGCCGCGGTTTCTCCCTTGAGCACGCCAAACTTGGCTTTCACATCGCGGATGGACTGCGCGATATTGATGCCTTTGAGGGCGCCGTCTTTCAAATCCACGACCGCGGTGCCGTCGAGCGACCTTTTGATCCCCGAGACAAACTGTCCCGCGCCGCGCACATCGAGGCTGACGTTGCCTTTGCCTTGCAAAGTGTCTTTCTCGATCACGTCCTTCAGCAAAGGCCCGACGTTGATTCCGGTCAGCGTCTGCTTCAGCGAGATTCGCGGGGCCGCAGCGGCATTCAAGGTCATCGCGCCGTTCAAAGTTCCGTCGTAGAGCTGCGCCGAAACGGGCGCGACTTCGACATTGCCGTCCTTCGCTTTCAAAGTCACTTTGACGTTTTGCGCTTTGATGTTGTTCGCGGTCAGGTTGCCGATTCGCAAGCTGCCATTGGCGTTCACATTCTTGAGCGCGGAAAAATCGAGCGGTTGTTCGGCCGCTTTTGTCGTCTCCGCTGCTTTCTTTTCGCCGGCGGCTTCCTTCGCGGTGTAGCGATCGACGTTGAGCCGATCGATATCGGCGTCGAAAGTGATCGCGGGTTGGGCGAAACCGGCGATGCCGAAACGGCCTTTGATGTTGCTCTCATCGAGCTTGCCCGAAAGATCAAGCTTCACCGTCTCCTTGCTCTCATTCACGTTGGCGCTGCCGGAAAAATCCATCGCGACTTTCTTATTCGGCAAGGATTCGCCCGCCGCAGTCAAAGCGAGAACGAGTTTGGGAAGATCGATGGCCTGGCTCTTGACCTCGATCGTCATGGGAGTGCGAAGCGAGCCTTTCACGTCTTTCTTGTCGAACGTTCCGGCGAACTCGAGCGCCAGCGCGGTCGAAGTCAATACCGCGGGAATGAGACCGTCTTCCTGCATCGTTCCCGCCAAAGGCGCGTTGAGTTTGGCATCGAGCGCATCGGCGCCGCGTTGAAAATTCACGTTGAGGACGATCGGCCCCGTCTCGAACGATTTGGCGTTGCCTTTCACGCTCGGCACGGCAAGATCGACCTTGGCGTTGCCCTGCGCGCCGGAGAGACTGCCTTTGACCGCGATTTTTTCGCCCGCGATTTCAGCCTGCGTGAGCTTGAGTTGCGGCGCGTTCACATCGAGCGCGATCTTGTCGGCGCCGAGTTGACCTGTCAGGTTCAAGTCCAGCTTCGAGAGCGCGTATTCTTTCTTTTGCGGATCGGCGTCGGCATTGCCCTCCACTTTGAGCACGAGATCTTGCAGCCCGGCGGCTTCGCCTTTGGTCGTCAAATCGAGGTCCGCGATGCGAATCTGTTTCTCGCCCATTGTTATCCGCGTCTTGAGGTCAGTTGCGAGGTTTAGCTTGGGCTGATTGGCGGTAGTGACAACCGAAAGCTCGATCGACGTTTCCACTCCCAGCGCGACGTGGCCGGTCTCGAGATCGAGTTTGCTCAACTGATACTGCGCGCCGCTTTGCTCGTCGCGGTAACTCAAGTTCGCATCCTCGATATCCACCGAATCGATATCGAACTGGAACGGCTGCTTTGGCGCTTCGGCCTCTTCCTTTTTGGGCGCAATCAAATCGTCAATGTTCATGCTGCCGTCTTTGAAGCGCACGACACTCGCGGCGAGCCCCTTGAGCGCGACGTCATCGACGACAAATTGCTGCTTGAGCAGCGGCAAGGTTTCGAGGGCCACATGCGCGCTGGCGACCTTGGCGAATTCCTGCGTGCTGTCTTTTTCGCTCAACGAAGCATTAGCGACGTCCACCCCCAAGGTCGGGAAAAAAGTAAGCTTGATGTCGCCTATCTGAAGGGTGCGTCCGGTCTTGTCCTTGACCAGAGAGATGACCTGCGGTTTGTAGTCGTTGGGGTCGAAAGTGGCGGCGAGATAGGCGGCGGCGCCGATCAAAAGCAACAGCAGAATGGCAACAATAAGCAATGCGTACTTGACGGCGTTTTTCATGGCGATCGAAAAGGTAATTGACCGGCGAAATTGGCACAGTTGATGCGTCCCTGCTTCGGGGTTCCAACCCGATCATCGCACAGAATTCCGCGGCGTGCAGAGCTAAAGCGAACGCGGATATCAGAGCTAGGGGAGATCCGGTATTGAAACATGATGTTTCTCGCATAAACTCCCTGAGACGCAAGGAGGAGCGGTGACCCTTTCGATGCCTGCCAATGAGGCGAAACGGCTTGCGGTTCTCGCCGAATGCGAGGTTCTCGACACGCCTGCCGAATCTCCGTTCAGTGACATCGTCGCGCTGGCCGCGCGTCTCTGTGACACACCCATCGCCGCCATTTCGCTGGTGGACGCAAATCGAACCTGGTTCAAGGCTGTTTTCGGCCTGTCCCTGAACGAATCTCCACGCGCCGCGACGCCTTGCGCTTACGCGATCCTCGAGCCGGCCCGCGTCATGGAGATCGAGGACACGCACCGCGATTCGCGGTTCGAGAATTTCGATCTGGGATTCCGGTTTTATGCCGGAATGCCGATTGTCACTCATGACAACTTCGCGCTCGGGACCCTGTGCGTTCTCGACACCATTCCGCGGCGGCTCGATCCGGAACAAAAGCAGGCGCTTGGCACGCTCGCTCAGGCTGTGACCGGACTGCTCGAGCTCAGACGCGCGTCCTCTCTGCTTGGGCAAATGAAGGCTGACCGGCGTGCTGAGCAGACCGCGCTCAGGGAAACCGACCAATTCAGCCGGCGCATCGTCGAGGCGAGCCGCGATTGCATCAAGCTCCTCGATCTCGAAGGCCATCTTCTGTTCGTGAACGCCGGAGGAATGCGCGAGCTCGAAATCTGCGACTTGGAGCCGTTCATTGGCCGGCAATGGCTGGATTTCTGGAAAGGCAAAGACCGCGAGGCCGCGTCTCAAGCGGTTGAGTCGGCGCGCAAAGGCAAAGTTGGAAGCTTTACCGGCTTCCTTCCGACTCTGAGCGGCCAACCGAGACAGTGGGAAGTCGTCGTCAGTCCCATCCTCGGCACCGGCAACCAGCCGGTGCGCCTGCTTGCGATTTCGCGCGAGATCGCCGGGCACAAAGGGGTAGAGCTGAAGGAGGCCCAAGTGCGGTTGCAGCACGTGCTCGCTGTCTGTCCCGCGATCATCTACACCACTCAGGCCTCGGGCGATTATGCGTGTACCTTCGTCAGCGAGAATATCCAGCAGATTTTGGGGTATACACAGCAAGAGATGCTCGATGACCCGGATTTCTGGACCGCCCATCTCCATCCACAAGATACACGGCGTGTATTAGCCGAAGTGTTTCGTCTGATACCCCAGGGGGGAGGGGACTTGGAATACCGCTTCCGGCACCGGGATGGCCACTATCGCTGGTTTCAGGATTCATTCAAGACCATCTATGATGAGGCGGACCGTCCGTTGGAGATCGTCGGCTCCTGGGCGGACATTACCGAGCGCAAGCGGGGCGAGAATCTGCTGGCTGCGCAGGAGGACATTCTGGAGCGCGTCGCCGCGGGAACTCTGCTCACCGAATCTCTGGATGCGCTCGCGCGTTTTGTCGAGCACGAAGATGGCGAAGGCCGCTGCTCAATTCTCCTGCTTAACGACGACGGCAAGACCATCGGGCACGTCGCCGGACCGGGCCTGCCGTCGGCGTACAAGCAGGCTATCGAGGGAATCAGCATCGGTCCGAGCGTGGGCTCGTGCGGAACAGCGATGTACCGTCGCAGGCCGGTCAAAGTCGCCGACATTGCCAGCGACCCGCTCTGGGAGAATTACAAAGACCTCGCGCTCGCCCACGGTCTGCGCGCGTGCTTTTCGATTCCTATTTTTGGCGGCGGCGACCAGGTCCTCGGTTCGTTCGCTTTCTACTATGACTCGCGGCGGGACATCAGCCCCCAAACCTGGGAGCTGATGGCGCAAGTCTCCGCGCTCGCTGGCGCCGCGATTTCCCGCTCCCGCTCCGAGCGCAACTTGCGCGACAACGAAGCCCATCAACACGCGATACTGTCTTCCGCGCTCGATGCGGTGATCACGATGGACCACCACGGCAAGGTGCTCGAATTCAATCATAGCGCCGAACAGATATTCGGCTATTCACGCGAGCAAGCGGTGGGCAGCGCCCTCGCTGATCTCGTTATTCCTCCGAACTTGCGCGCGGCGCACCATCGCGGCCTCGCGCGCTATCTCGAATCGGGCAAAGCCGAAGTGCTGGGGAAGCGGATCGAAATCACCGCCATGCGCAAGGACGGAAGCGAATTCCCGGTCGAGCTTTCGGTTTTGCGCCTGCCCGGTTCCGAGCCTCCGGTCTTCACCGGATTCCTGCGCGACATCAGTCAACGGCGCGAGGCGCAGCGCGCGCTTGCCGAACAGAAGGACCGGCTCGCGCGAGTCATTGAAACCATGGCCGAGGGAGTCTTTGTTATCAGCGTTGACGGACGCTACGAGATGGTCAACGCCGCCGGCGAAGAGATGGTGGGCCTGCCGCGCGACAAAATTGTCGGTATCGCGTACGAATCCCCGCCGTGGAAACGCTTCAACCTCGACGGCTCGCTTTTTCCAATCGCGGCGCATCCCTTCAATCAGACGCGCAAGAAAGACCAGCCGGTAACAGGGATCGAATTCATCATCGAAACGCTGGTGGGCAAGCAGACCATCGTTTCGGCCAATGCCACCCCGCTGCGCGACGAGAGCGGGAAATTCATTGGAATGCTCGCGACACTCGCGGACATCAGCGAACGCAAACGTGCGGAGGCGGCGCTTAAGGGGAGCCAGGAAAGACTGAGGCTCGCGGTTGCCGCCGCGCAGCTCTCCGCTTGGGAATGGGACATTCCTCGTGATTTGGTGCGCTGGACCTTGAGGCCTCAGGCCAATCATTTTGGAAGGCTCGTGCCATTGGAGGCCGCTTTCCAACGAGTCCTGCCCGCTGACCGGGATACCCTGCGCTCTGCTCTGACGAGCGCGGTGCGAACCCGAACGCCGCTCGACGTCGAGTATCGAATCGAGAGCGATCGCGGAGTGCGCTGGATCGCCGCCAACGGGCTCGCGTATTTCGACGAACGTGGCCAACCCGTGCGTATGCTCGGCGTTACCCGGGACGTTACGGGCTTCAAGGAATCGCAGCTCAAGCTGGAGCAGCTCGCGAATTACGACCTGCTAACCGAGCTGCCCAATCGCAATCTGTTTTACGACCGTCTGCAGCGCGGGATTGCGCGGGCGGCGCGCGACAAAGCGAAGGTCGCGATCATGTTCGTGGACTTCGATAATTTCAAGGTGGTCAACGACGGCCTGGGTCATCATATCGGCGACCGCCTGCTGGGAATGATCGCGGAACGGCTGTCGCGCTGCGTGCGCGAAGAGGACACTGTCGCACGATGGGGTGGAGACGAGTTCACGGTCATTCTTGAGCGCGCTTCAGATCCAGCTGATGTGGCGCATACCGCGCAACGCATTGCCGAGGAGTTGTCCACGCCATTCCAGCTCGATGCGCACGAAATCTTCATTACCGCGAGCGTGGGGATCAGCTTTTTCCCCGACGACGCCGCCGATCTGAATTCGCTCGTCAAGCACGCCGACCTCGCAATGTTCCAGGCAAAAGCGCAGGCGCGAGGTAGCTATCGCTTCTTTTCGCCCGACATGAACACGCGCGCGACGGAGCGGCTGCACATCGAAGCGAACCTGCGCCGCGCCTTGGAGCGTGACGAACTGGTTGTCCATTACCAGCCGCAGGTCTGCTTCCGCAGCGGACGGATCGCGGGAGTCGAAGCGCTCGTGCGCTGGCGGCACTCGAAGTGGGGCTTGATGGGGCCCGACCGATTTATTCCCATCGCCGAGCAAAGCGGTTTGATCGTTCCGCTCGGCGAATGGGTATTGGAGCAGGCGTGCCGCCAAATGCGGGAATGGGAACGCGAAGGACTTCCGCCCATGTCTCTCGCGGTCAATCTTTCGGCGCGTCAGTTCCGCCAGAAGGACATTTGGCTGATGATCCGCAAGACGCTCGAGCGCTGTGGTTTCTCCGCCTCGCGCCTCGAAATCGAGTTGACCGAAAGCGCGATCATGGATGATGTGGAGGCGGCCGCGCGGGTGCTTGCCGAAATCAGGGCCACCGGAGTCAATATCGCGATCGATGACTTCGGCAAAGGCTATTCATCGCTCGCTTATTTGAAACGTTTTCCGCTCGACAAGCTCAAGATCGACCACGATTTCGTCCGCGATGTCGCCTCCGATCCCGACGATGCCGCGATCGTCAACGCGATCATCACGCTCGCGCACAGCCTGGAGATCGGCGTCGTCGCCGAAGGTGTCGAGACCGAGGAGCAGTTGAAATTTCTGACCAGCCAGGGATGCGACCAAGGCCAAGGCTACTATTTCGGCAAACCTGCTCCGGCGCACGAGATCGCGGCACGGCTCATGTCAAGAGAGAGGCCGCGGAAAAAGCAAAAGGTTTAGAGCTCAAAACCGGCTCTAAGCCTCCCAAGCCTATCAGCCGCCTTGTCTTTTCCGTCCGCGTATCTCTGTCTTCGATGGAGCGGGTGATGGGGATCGAACCCACGTCTAAAGCTTGGGAAGCTTTCGTTCTGCCATTGAACTACATCCGCACGCGGTTACAATCTTAACTGATTCACGTAGTATTCCAGCAATGATCTCTCTTACGGTCAACGGCGAGTTGCGTCAGTATGAAAGCGCGATGAGCGTCGCCGCGCTCGTGGAAGGTCTTGCTCTTAGCGGCCGGCGCTTCGCCGTGGAGAAAAACGGCAGCGTCGTTCCGCGCAGCCGGTTCGACCAGGAAACGGTCGGCGACGGCGACAGGCTCGAGATCATTGTCGCGGTGGGTGGCGGCTAAAGATGCACGAGGCTCGCGATCGCCTCGTCGTCGCCGGACGGAGCTACTCCTCGCGGCTTCTGGTCGGAACGGGCAAGTACAAGGACTTCGACGAAACCCGCCGCGCGGTTGAAGCGTCTGGCGCCGAGATCGTCACGGTCGCGATCCGGCGGACGAATATCGGTCAGAACGCGAGCGAAGCGAGTTTGCTGGAATCGCTTCCCCCCACTAAATACACGATCCTTCCCAATACCGCCGGATGCTATTCGGCCGACGAGGCGGTGCGAACTTTGCGTCTCGCCAGGGAACTCCTCGATGGGCACGACCTCGTCAAGCTCGAAGTGTTGGGCGATCCGAAAACGCTTTATCCCAATGTCGTCGAAACGCTCGCCGCGGCGCGTACCCTTGTCAAGGAAAGCTTCAAGGTCATGGTCTACACTTCCGACGATCCGATCGTCGCCAAACGGCTCGAAGATATCGGCTGCGTCGCGGTGATGCCGCTCGCGAGCTTGATCGGTTCGGGAATGGGCGTACTCAATCCGTGGAACCTGCGGATCATCGTGGAGAACGCAACGGTACCGGTCATCGTCGATGCGGGAGTTGGGACCGCGTCTGACGCGGCGATCGCGCTCGAGCTCGGCTGCGACGCGGTGCTCACGAATACCGCGATCGCGCAAGCGAAAGACCCCGTCATGATGGCGGGAGCGATGCGCCTCGCGGTGGAAGCGGGACGCGCCGCGTATCTTGCTGGAAGAATGCCGAAGAAGCTTTACAACGCGAGCCCGAGTTCACCGACTTCCGGAATCATCGGCTCCTAGTTTTTTTTCTCGGCTATTGCCGGAGCGGCGCCTTAGTCTTTCTCCTGGGCAGTTCTCAACGAGATAACGCGGGCGCCTTCGCGCGGTGTCGTCCTGGCCAGCATCTGTAGCAGTTCTTCGGCCGTTAGCGGCGGACTGAAGAACGCGCCTTGCGCTTCGTCGCAATGATGCATGCGCAGAAAATCGAGCTGCGCCTGCGTTTCCACGCCTTCAGCGACGACTTTGAGGTCCAAACCGTGCGCCATGGCGATGACAGCGGTGACGATCGCGGCGTCGTCGGGATCGGACGTCACTTCGCGCACGAACACATTGTCCACTTTGAGGCGATCCACGGGAAAATGTTTGAGATAGCTCAATGACGAATAGCCGGTGCCGAAGTCGTCCACGGTGAGGGCAATTCCCATTTCCGTGACCGAACGCAGCACCGCGACCGATTCTTCCCCGAATTCCATGATCACGTTCTCGGTGACTTCGAGCTCGAGATTGCGCGGGCTCAGTTCACATCTCTTCAGCACCTGCGCGATGTGCGAGGCCAGTTCTTTCTTGCGGAAGTGCCGCGGACTTAGGTTGACCGCTATGCGCAGATCGGGCAGACCGACATCGCGAAAACGCATAGCAGTTTTGCACGCGGTTTCGAGCGCCCATTCACCGATGGGAACGATGAGTCCCGATTCCTCCGCGACCGGAATGATTTTTCCCGGCAGTGACACGCCGCCTCCCGGCGGCTGCCAGCGCAACAACGCTTCGACGCTACGAATCTCGCCGCTTTTCACATCGACGATCGGCTGATAATGCAATAGCAGTTGATCCTGTTCGAGCGCGCGGCGCAGTTGCGATTCGAGCGTGAAGCGCGCATTGGTCACCGGGTTCATCGTCCGATTGAAGAACTGGCAATTGTTCCGCCCCATCTGCTTGGCGTGGTACATGGCGGCGTCGGCGTTGCGCATCAAATCCTCGACCGTCGCGCCATCGCCGGGGAAGACAGCGATCCCGATGCTGGGCGTGATGATGAAAGCTTGTCCTTCGAGGGTGTATGGACGCGAAATGTTTCCCAGAATCTTGTTGGCGACCCGCTGCGTGTCGTTGTGGTCGCGGATGTTCGGCAGCAGAACCACGAATTCGTCACCTCCCAAACGCGCCACGGTATCGCCCTCGCGCACGCTGTCAGAGAGCCGCTCGGCAACCGTTTGCAGCAGGCGGTCGCCCGCCTGATGTCCCAGCTTGTCATTCACATCCTTGAAGCGGTCGAGATCGATGAACAGCAGCCCGGCGCGGCGCTGGTCACGGTTGGCTTGAACAATCGCCAGTCCGAGACGATCGGCGAGCAATACGCGGTTCGGCAGTCCGGTCAGACCGTCGTGATGCGCCAGATGGCGAATGTAAGCTTCGGCGTGCTTGCGCTCGGTGATGTCGCGTGAAACGACGACGACTTTCGACACCTTGCCGTGGGCGTCGCGAATGACGCTTCCCTGTGATTCGATATGGCGGACGCTCCCGTCCTTCAGGAGAAAACGAAACTGCGTGCGATGGCCGATTCCGGTTTGCACGGTTTGCTCGAAGATGCGGCGAATGCGCTCGCGGTCTTCGGGATGCACTTCAGCGAACGAATCCTCGCCTGTGCGCACGTCGCCCAGAACCGCGCCGTACGATGGGCTGGCGTAAAGCCGTCTGCCTTCGGTGTCGAGCAGCACAATGAGGTCCTCGACGTTTTCGGCGATGACGCGGAACTTCTCTTCGCTTTCGGCGAGCGCCTCCTCGCCTTTCTTGCGTTCGGTGATGTCGGTGACAAGACTGAAGAAGCCGCGCACGCTGCCGTGCTCATCAATGTGGGGGACATACGTCGCATGCACCGAGCGCAGTTCGCCGCTTTTCGTCGTGATCTGCCGGTCGTAGCTCACCATGCGCCCCGACAGGGCTTGCCGCACATAAGGTCTGATGACGGCGTATGTTTCTTCGCCGAGCGCCTCGGACACTTTCCGTCCCGCGAGATTTTCGCCGCGGATGTTGAACCAGCGCTGATATGCGGCGTTGTTGAAGCGAAAGCGTTCCTCGGCATCGAGGTAGGCAATCAGCACGGGAAGCGAATCGGCGACAAGACGCAACTGCCCTTCGCTTTCGCGCAAGGCTTCTTCCGCTTTTCTGCGCTCGGTCACATCGCGCAAAATGCCGATCCATTCGCGTCGTTCACCCTCGCCAATAGGGACCGCGCGCACAATGAACCAGCGATATTCGCGAGACGGCGCATGCCACACGCGCCCGTCAACTTCGAATAAGGCTTGCTCGTTCCGCGCGCGCTTCCATACCGTCCTCACCGCATCGCGATCCTGAGGATGGAAGGCGGCAAGCCACCCCTGACCGCGATACTCCGCATATCTCTGCCCTGTGTACGCTTCCCACGACGGCTGCGCAGCGGTGAATTCGCCGTCCCGGTCGGCGACCCAGACGACAGAGGCCGTGGCGGTGACGAGCGAACGGTAACGCTGCTCGCTTTCCTTCACCGCGGCTTCGGCGCGATTGCGCTCCGAGAGATCCAGCATCGCGCCGATCATCCGCACCGGTGTGCCGGATTCGTCGCGGATGACGTAACCGCGTTCGAGGACGTAAGCGTAAGACCCGTCGGCCCGCAGGAAGCGGTATTCTCCCGACCAAAAGCGCCCGCGGCTCGCGATCAAGGCATCGATCTCGGACAGCGCGCGCTCGCGGTCTTCGGGATGAATTCGCGCGATCCACCAGGCGCGTTGATCTTCGCGTTCTGTGTAGCCGAAAAGAATGCGAATGCCTTCGTTCCACGTGACCTTGTTGGTCACGAGATCCCAGTCCCATACCGCGTCGTTGGTCGCGGAAGCGACGATCTTGAAACGCTCTTCGCTTTCCCTGAGGTTCTGCTCGGCGCGGCGACGCTCGCTGATGTCGCGCCAGTTGACGACGATACCTTTGACCGCCGGATCCTCGAGGCGGTTGTTCCACGACGTTTCCACGTCGCGCCACGTTTCATCCGCGCCGCGCAAACGAAACTCGAGCATCGTGATCTGTTCGGGGCGCTCAATCAGCTGCGCCACCGCTTCGCGCACCTGCTCCGCGTCTTCGGGATGGATGCGATCGAAGATGCTGCCGCCGAGCATGTCCTGGGCCTTAAGCCCAAAAACTTTTTCGGCCGACGGCGTCAAGTACAACACCACACCGCGCTCGTTCAATACCGAAATCACTTCCCTCGCGTTTTCGGTAAGAGAGCGGAAACGCGCTTCGCGTGCGCGCATGTTGGCGCGCAGTTCCTCGCTCAAGCGCAGCGCGGTGGCGCGCGACAAGGCGAGGCCGCGCAAGAGCCCGAACAAGAGAGCGCTGGCGATAATGCCGCTGGCGAGCACCGCCCACGGCAAGGTGTGATTGGGCAGTTGCGAATAGGGTTTTAGTGAAGTGAAAGTGAGCCGCCAAAGCCGGCCGCCGACTTCGATACTGGTCTCGCGCCTTTCCCGCCCTAGACCGTTTTCCGGCGAGCTTTCGTAGACCAGCGCCGGCAGTGAATTTTCCACTGATTGCGTAACGCCGAGATCGTGCACGGCGACCCGGATATCCCGCAAACGCGCGGTCTCGAGCGCGCTTTGGATGAGATCCCCGGGACGGGCAACGACGCCGACGAGACCGAAAAAAGCGCGCCTGCGCTGCTCGACCGTACGCTGCGGAGTATCTCCCCGGTACACGGGAAGATAGATCACCAGATTGGACGCGGGCGAATCATCCACGTGCGGCCTTCCCGCGGTGGCAGCGGCTCCGGTATCGCGCGCCCTCACTCCCGCCGCGTAGAGCGTCGGAAAACTCGAAATGTCGAGCCCCAGCGCGCGGGTCTCCTCCGTCGGAGAGATGTACTCGATCACCCAGTACACAGCCTTGACTTCGTCGGGCCGGATGGCGAAATCGGGATAACCTTCGGGGCGTACGCTCAAATCGCCGCGCACCGCCGCCTCGTACACTTCCTTCTTTTGCAAGGGGACTTCGCGAATGAAAGAAAAAGCCTGCGTGCCTGGATGCCGGTTGACGATGTCCGACACCTCGACATAGCGGCGAAACGCCGCGCGGTCGACATTCCTGACCGAGCCGAACAAGCCTTGCAAACCGTAAAGAAGGTCGATGTAGCCTTGCACGGCATCGCTTACCTTGCCGCGCGCTTCGACTACCTGCTCGTCGAAAGCGCGCTGCGCTTCGCGCTCAACGTACGCCCGTGCGTAGATCCAGCCAAACAGGGAATAGGCGATGCCGACCGCGAGCACTATGAAGGCCGCGGGAGACTGCCGGTAGACTCGGGTAACCAGGATGAAGCGCCTCCTAAGGAACCTCTGCATAAGTCCCGCACGGTCGCG
>JBOIGA010000059.1:0-13785 GCA_050741875.1 Burkholderiales bacterium | reverse complement strand
GTTGAGCGCCATCGGCAGAAAGCCTAAGCTCGCCACGAGCGCGATCATCACCACCGGCCGTAGCCGGATCAATGTGCCTTCTACGATTGCGTCATCAAGCTTCATTCCCTGCGCGCGCAGGTCGCGGATGGACGAGACAATCACGAGCCCGGTCAAGACCGCTACCCCAGACAGTGTGATGAAGCCGATTCCGGCGGAGATCGAAAGCGGAATATCACGCAGCCACAGCGATGCAATTCCTCCGGTCAACGCCAGCGGCACCCCGCTGAAAACGAGCAGCGCGTCTTTCGCCGAGCCGAAGGTCACGAACAGCAGCCCGAAGATCAGCAGCAGCGACACGGGCACCACGACTTGCAGCCGTTGCGCGGCGGAAGCGAGCTGCTCGAATGTGCCGCCGTATTCCAGCCAGTAGCCCTCCGGCAACTTGACTTCGGCGGCGATGCGCTTCTGCGCGTCGGCGATGAACGACCCCAAATCGCGGCCGCGCACGTTGGCGGTCACCACCGCGCGTCGCTTGCCGTTCTCGCGGCTGATTTGATTGGGGCCCGGCGCGACATCGAAGCTCGCGACTTCGCCCAGCGTGACATAGCTCTGTTTCGCTTCGTTCGCCGCGCCGTTCTTTCCAGGAAGCGCGATCGGCAGGCGTTTCAACGCTTCCATGTCTTCGCGCAGCCTTTCGGGGAGTCGCACAAGGAGATCGAAGCGCCGGTCGCCTTCGAAGACTCGACCCGCCTCCTTGCCGCCGACCGCGATTTCGATGACCTCCTGCACTTCGGAAACGTTCAAGCCGTACCGCGCGATTTTCTGCCGATCCATTTTCACCGTCAGCACCGGCAGCCCGGTGATCTGCTCGACTTTCACGTCTGCGGCACCAGGGATTTTCTCCGTTACTTCGGCGATCCGCTCGCCGTTTTCCAAAAGCACGTCGAGATTGTCACCGAACACCTTGACCGCGACATCGCTCCTCACTCCGGAAATCAATTCGTTGAAGCGCATCTGGATCGGCTGCGTGAATTCGTAGTTGTTGCCGGGGATGCGCTCGGCTGCTTCCTGCATTTCGCGCACGAGACTCTCCTTGCTGCGATCGGGATCGGGCCACTCGGATTGCGGCTTCAGCATGACGAAGTTGTCGGAGACTGAAGGCGGCATTGGGTCGGTGGCGATCTCGGCGGTGCCGATCTTGGCGAATACTTTGTCGACTTCGGGAAATTCCTTGAGCCGATTCTCCAGCGCCTGCTGCATTTCGATAGCCTGCGTCAAGCTCGTGCCGGGAATTCGCAGCGCGTGCAGCGCAATGTCGCCTTCGTTCAAATTCGGAATGAACTCGGCGCCCATGCGGAAAGCGAGCAGCGCGCTTAAGCCCACGGTGACGATCGCCGCGGTCAAAGTCGGTGCGGGATTCTTGAGCACCCAATCGAGGGCGGGCCGGTAGCCCCTGCGCGCCCATTGCATCGCCCGGTTTTCCTTCTCCTTGACGCGGCCAGTGACGAACAGTGCGACCGCCGCGGGAACAAAGGTGACCGAGAGAATCAATGCGCCGAGCAGAGCGACAACGACGGTGAACGCCATCGGGTGGAACATTTTTCCTTCGACCCCGGTGAGCGTGAAAATCGGAATGTTGACGAGCGCCACAACAATCACACTGACCAGGCTTGGCCTGAACACTTCGCGAGTCGCTTCGAACACGACCTGGAAGCGCTCGCTTTTTTCGAGCAAGCGGTTAAGGCGGTGCTGCTCGATCGCAAGCCTTCGCAGGCAATTTTCGACGATGATCACCGCGCCATCCACGATCAGGCCGAAGTCGAGCGCGCCCAGACTCATCAAATTCGCGCTGACCTTGTTTTCCACCATGCCGGTGATGAGGAACAGCATCGAGAGCGGAATCACCGCCGCGGTCAAGAGCGCCGCGCGCCAGTTGCCGAGAAAAAGCAGCAGCACGGCAATCACCAGCGCCGCGCCTTCAAACAAGTTGGTCGCCACGGTTTTGATTGTTCGCTCGACCAATGCGGTGCGTTCGTACACTGTTTTCGCCACCACACCTTCCGGCAGCGTGCGATTGACTTCTTCGAGCTTGGCCGCGACGCGCTGCGACACCGTACGGCTGTTCTCGCCGATGAGCATGAACACTGTGCCGAGCACGACCTCCTGACCGTTCTCGGTCGCGGCGCCGGTGCGAAGCTCTTTACCGAGCAACACGTCGGCGACATCTCTCACGCGGACGGGAACGCCATCCGCGCTGCGGATGACGATGTCGCGGATTTCATCGAGCGTCGCCACCTGACCCGGCGCGCGGATTAAATACTGCTCGCCGCTTTTTTCGATGTAACCCGCGCCGACGTTGGCGTTGTTCCTCGCAAGCGCTTCCAGCACGTCGTGGAGAGAGAGGCCGTAGGCGATGAGCTTCGCCGGGTCGGGGGTCACGTGAAACTGCTTGACATAGCCGCCGATCGTGTTGATGTCGGTCACTCCCGGGATGTTGCGAAGCTGCGGGCGCACGATCCAATCCTGGATGGTGCGAAGATCGGTGGGAGTGTATGCGCCGCCATCGGGCTTTCGCGCGCCCTCTTTCGGCTCGACCGTCCACATATAGATTTCGCCCAGGCCCGTCGCGATTGGTCCCATCGCCGCCTCGACCCCGGGCGGCAATTGCTCGCGCGCTTCCTGGATGCGCTCGTTGAGGAGCTGGCGCGCGAAGTAGATGTCGGTGCCGTCTTCGAAAATCACCGTCACTTGCGAGAGGCCGTAGCGTGAAATTGAGCGCGTTTGCTCAAGGTTGGGTAAGCCCACCATCGCTGTCTCGATGGGAAAAGTGATTCGCTGTTCGGCCTCCAACGGAGAATAGCCGGGCGCTTCGGAGTTGATCTGCACCTGCACGTTGGTGATATCGGGGACCGCGTCAATCGGCAGCCGCTGATAGTTGTAGAAGCCGAGCGCGGCCATTCCGAGAACGGCGACCATCACCAGCCAGCGCTGGTGAATGGCAAAACGCAGAATTCGTTCGAGCATATTCGTTCCTCTTAAACGGCGTTTTCGCCGCGCTCGCCGGTGCGGATGCGCACCACTTCAATCGCCTCGCACACGGCGATGATGCCGTCGCCCGGCAGACCGGTGCGGGCGTTGCGCTGGATCGCCTCGACAACCTGCGGCGCGAGCTCATCGGAACACAGGATGAAGAGCGCCACCTTGTCGTGGGTATCCAGCTCCCATTCGGTGGGGTGGTAGGCGTGTCCGGCCGCCCGCCCGCGCCCGTGGCCCTTGGCGCCCAGCAGGGTGAAGCCGGGGAAATGCGGCAGCGCATGCAGCGCGTGCTCCACCTTGCTGAGCATATGCGGCTGTATGACGGCGTTGATCTGTTTCATGGCGGCATCCTTAATGGTCGTGGCTGGCGCCGGCCTTGCCAAGGTCGGCCTTGAGGACGAAACTGTTCGCCGCCGCGTATTGCGTGCCCGGCGCGAGGCCATTCACCACCTCGACCCAGTTACCGTCGCTGCGGCCCAATTCCACCGGCCGCACTTCGAAGAACTCGCCAAAGCGGCCGAATACCACTTTCCAGTCGCGGTAGGTCTGCACCGCGTCCACCGACACGGCGACGGGCACTTGGGTTTCGTCCTGCACGAGTTCCACGGTGACGAAGAGTCCGGGCCGCCAACTGCGGTCGGGGTTCTGCAGGGTCACGCGCGCCTTGGCGGAGCGCGTCTGCTCGCCTATCAGCGAGCCCACGTAGGACACACGGCCTTCCGCCTCGGTGTTCAAAGCGCTCGCGCGCACCGTGACCTTCTGACCGAGCCTTACGCTGCTCAAGTCCTTCGGATAGATCGTCATTTCGGCCCACACGGTGGAGAGGTCGGCGATGGTGAAGACGCTCGCGTCCTCCTTCACCGCTTCGCCGCTCGCCAAGTGTTTTTCGATCACTATGCCGTCAATGGGCGCGCGGATTTCATAACGCGTCAGCCCGTCGGCGCCGCCGCGCATGACTCCAGCATGGGTGAGTCCCAGCGCGAGCAGCTTTTGCTCGACGTTGCGATGGGCGATCTCCGCCTCGGCGAGCGCTTGGCGGCTGGCGAGGTAGTCCTGCTGGGCGGAGATCTTCTCCTCCCACAGGCGCTTTTCCCGCTCAAAGGTGCTGCGGGCCAGGTCCAGTCGCGTCTGGGTGGCGAGGTGCTCGCTCTTGAGATCGGCGAGCGACTGGCTTTCCAGCACAGCGAGTAGCTCGCCTTTCTTAACTTGATCGCCGAGGTTCTTCGCCGACTTGACCACCACGCCGGCGAGCCGCGGCACCACATGCGCGACGGCGTCTTGGTTGAACTGGATTTCGCCCTGCAGTTGCAGCGTGGAGCGGATCTTCGCCGCCCCGGCAGTTTTCACATCGATGCCTGCGTTCGTCGCAGTGGCCTCATCCATCTGCACCCGGCCTTCCGCCTGTTCGTAGGTCCATTGGTAGGCTTGGCCCTTGTGCTCCGGGGCGACTGTCACTTTGAAGGAATGCGGCTCGATGATTTCGCGGGCGCCGCGCAGGTATTCGCGCTCCGGGGTAAAGCTGATCGTCTCCGGAGGCGCGCCCAGGCGGTCGAGCCGTATCTCTAGTTTGACTTCAGCGGGAGCGATAGGCTTGCCTCTGTCATAGGCATAGACGCGAAATTCCGGCGGTACGCCTTGCTCGAAGATCGTCACTTCGAGCGCGAAATCGTTCTGGCTGAGCAACCTTCCGCCGTGCGGACCTTTGCCCGGTTCGCTCTCTTCGTGTGTGTTGTCGCCCTTTTGTTCCGTGTGAGCTTTCTTGCCAGGTCCATTGTCGTCAATCGCGGTGGGGGTCTCGGCGCCCAGAATAAGGAATGCCAACACCGCGCCGATCGCGACGATGCTAGCGGTGAGGAATAGTGATCTGCTCCTGCTTTTCATGGATACTCCTGATTGCTAAGAGGGCCGCCCGCGAGGCGTTCGATTTCGCTTAGACCCCGCTGATAATCCGCGAGCGCTCTCAAATATTGCGAACGCGTCTGAAACAGCGTGCGCTGCGCGTCGAGCACATCCAGAAAGCCGAACTTGCCGAGCTGGTATCCCTTGCCCGCGGCCTCAAATGCGCTTTGCGAGCCAGGCAACAAGACGGTGCGCAGCGTTTCGATTTCGTTTTGGATCGCGCTTAAACGCTGATAGACCTGCGAGAGTTCGGCGAACTGCCGCGCCTCCGCGGCGCGCCGTTCGTCTTCCGCCTGGTCGAGCCGCCGGCTCGCTTCGAGAATGCCGCCGCGGTTCTGATCGAAGAGGGGAAGCGGTACGGATATGCCGACGGTATACGCGTGATCGTCGAATTCGCTGAAGCGCGCGACTCCGGCGGAGACCGTCACATCAGGCACCGCCTTTGCACGCTGCGCCTGCAAGTCCGCGTGCCGGCGGGCGGCCTCGTCGCTCCAGCGCGCGAGATCGGGGTTGCGCCGTGCACGTTCAAGAATCTGTTCGTAAGGCGGCAGCGGCACCAGTTCGCCCAGTTCGCCGACTGCTTTATCGAAGCGCGGCGCGGGATCGTTCCAGAGCGCACTTAAGTTCTGCCGCGCCGCGATCAACTGGCGCTTCGCTTGTTCCAACTCGACTTCCGCGCTGGAGAACGCAAGACGCGCCCTCGTCTCTTCGACCGGCGAGACTTTTCCGGCCTGAACGCGTTTGCCGACGGCCTCGGCGAACTGACGCGCGACTTCGAGCGTTTCTCCCGCGAGCGTTTGGCGCTCTTGCGCGGCGAGCACATCGGCGAAGCGTGTTCTCACCTGCTCAATCACATTGAGTCGTGTCGTCTGCAGATCCCACTGGGCCAAAGCCAAGTCCGATTGTGCTTGCTTGATTCGCGCGTCACGTTTGCCGCCCAGCTCGATCAATTGGCCGACTTGGAATCCGATCTCGCGATCACCCTGCTGCCGCAATCGCGAGTTGCCGAAATCTTCGAGAGCGGCGCCCAACGCCGGATTGGGTAATACACCGGCTTGGCTGAGCCGGCCTTCGACCGCGAGCACTTCCTTGGCGGCAGCGGCGAGTTCGGCGTTGGCCTGCAGCGTCAAACTCATCGCGTCTTGCAGCGTCAGCGCGACCGGCTGCTGCGCACTCGCTTGTGGCGCAACGGCGATGAGGGCGAATAAAGATACTGAGCGGCGAACTGTGACCGATTCGAGCAGGCGCCCGAGCAGATTCAAAAGAAACTTGTCTCCAAACATCGAGATCTCCTTCTTGTAGCCATTAGCGGCGCGTCACGCGCCGTGCGTTATGCGAAACAACTAGGCAAGAAGGAGGTACGGAGGCCGGAACGGAGGTTCGGGAAAGTTGTGCCCGACCGAATAGAGGGGATCGGGCAGGTCAGCTCGATTGGGGGGAAGGGCGGCGATCTGAGGCGCCGAAGAAAAACTTAGCGGCATATGGGTAAGCAGATGCCCAATGAAGCCATGAGGGTTTTCATGCTCGTGGTCTTTCGGACTACCGTCATAATCGTGATCAGTGACGCTCGCGTTCATCGACCTGTCCGAATGCGCGAGGTCATCATGACTCGCGATCATTTCCCACCCGAGCGTAGGCGACAGAAACGTCGCGAGTATCACAAACAACATCACGCGTGCCACGACTTCATGCAGACGCTGACTCATACGCGGTTAGGTTAGCACAGCCGCTGCAAGTTCATGTCCCCGCCTGCTGGGCACCAAGCATGATAATTCCCATGCCGGTCAGCGTGACTGCGACGCCGGCGAGATCCCAGGCGGTGGGACGGACGCCGTCAATCATCCACAACCAGAGCAATGCGACCGCGACATAAACCCCGCCGTACGCGGCGTAGACTCGTCCTGCCGCCGTTGGATGCAACGTAAGCAGCCACGCAAACAACGCGAGACTGGCAGCCGCCGGCAACAGTAACCATGCCGGAGCGTCATTCTTAAGCCACAAGTACGGCAGATAACAGCCGACAATTTCGGCGACGGCCGTCAAGACAAACAGCCCAAGGGTCTTTGTAAGAAACATAAGGCGCTCCACGGGAGAATTGTCGGAAATCTCAGCTTGACGCACTTCACGAATGAGTCGCGCGGTTCAGCGCCTGCGATCAAGCTCACGTCGCTTCCACGAGCCGTCGCGTCGCGAAGGCCGTGGACGGTCGGGTGCAGTGCGTTGTTGGGCTGTTCTTGATTTGATCGGAACAACTTACCTAGTGCGAGTGAATCGCCAGGCCATCGTGGCTATGCTCCAAAATGCGGTGAAACTCCTCGCCCGCTTCCTCTGCGGGATCAACGTGAACCATCACCGACGAGAGATAGCTGAGATGGTGCAGCAGTTCGTGCCGGACTTCCTTGGCGATGGCGTGTCCTTGCGCGACGGAAAGGTGAGAAGCAACCGCAACGTTCAGCTCAGCGTGCAAACGGTGACCTGACCATCTGGCCCGCACTTCCGTTACCTTCTCGACGCCCCCGACATGGCAAGCCGCTTCTCGAATTTCGTCAATGATGTGCGGCTCGACTCGATCCAGCATTCGGGCAAAGATGGCCTTGCTCGACTGCCACACGATTTGAACGATAACGATAGTGATGAGAAGTCCGACAATGGGGTCAGCCAGCGGATATCCAAGCCAAACACCTACTGCGCCGAACAACACGGCTAAACTCGTCAAGCCATCAATGCGCGCATGATAGCCATCGGCAACGAGAGCGGCGCTTTCAATCTGCTTGCCGACCTTGATACGAAGCAGCGCGGCGGCCTCGTTTCCGATAAAGCCGATAATGGACGCTCCGACCACTGCCCATAAATAGCCGATGGGCTGCGGGTGCAAAAATCTCTGAACAGTTTCGTAACCGGCGACGATGGCGCTGAGGGTAATCATGAGAACAATAGCAACGCCGGCCAAATCTTCCGCCCGGCCATAGCCGTAGGTGAACCGTTTATTTGGCTTCCACCGCGACAGCGCAAAGGCCACCCACAACGGAACGGCGGTTGCCGCATCGCCAAAGTTGTGAATCGTGTCGGCCAGCAAAGCAACGCTACCCGAAAACCAGACGACCACAGCCTGGATGAGGGCAGTTAGGAGAAGAATGACAAACGACCGCTTGATGGCCCAAATACCCCTTTCGGACGTGGTGATGGCAGGGTCAACAACACCATGAGTGTGGCCCTGTCCGCCACGCTCAACGTGATCGCGAGGATGTCCGTGTGGATGGCCCTGGTCTTCGTGGTCGTGTGAATGGCCGCTGTGAGAGCGCTTGCTCATGCTCTTGCCTCCTCCGCATTACGGAAAATCCGCGCACGCGGGCGCAACGGCCCTATGTCGCGACTAGTGGACTGTAACGCAGGAATCGAAAGCAAAATTAGTGTCATTGCGAGGAGCGATGCGACGAAGCAATCTCGTATTTTCTCTCTCATAGGCGAGATCGCCACGGCCCTTGCGGGCCTCGCGATGACGCGTACTTCTGAATTGGCTGCTACAGTTCACTAGCAATGAAGCCGCGCACTTCGCGAGCAGCCTGCAGGATCAAGTGCGCCGGATTCATTGAGCTTGTTGATATGATCGTTCCTACCACTCGATCAGATCACCGATAGCAAGAATGCCTGAGAAAGGCAACTCACTCAAAGCTGCTCGCTCACTCACGAATTCCAACCGCTTTGATCGCCTGGAGTGGGCTGGCGCGTTCGGCGATCTTGGCACCCTGATCCCATTCACTGTCGCCTATATCAGCCTGCTCAAGATGGACCCATACGGCATCCTGCTCGCCTTCGGAATTGCCAAAGTCGTTTCCGGCCTGCACTACAAAACTCCCTTTCCGATTCAGCCCATGAAGGCGATCGGCGCTGTCGCCACGACTCAAGCCGCGCAAACGATCGTCATCACACCCAACGCGGTTTATGGAGCTGGGATCGTCACCGGCATCGTTTGGTTCGTGCTCGGAATCACCGGCGCAACCAAAAAAGTCGCCGACTTCATCAGCCGTCCCGTCGCGGTAGGAATCATCATGGGACTGGGTCTAAGCTTCATGCTCGAAGGGATCAAGATGATGGCCACGGGCTGGATAGTCGGCGGGCTCGCCCTGTCGGGCACAATGCTGTTGCTGACAAATCGTGCCGTTCCGGTCATGTTTCTGTTGTTGTTGGTCGGGGCGTTCATCGCCGTGATTCAAGACCCTACACTGCTCGGCGCGCTTGCGAGTATGCGCCCGGACTTCCGGCTGCCGCCTTTCGCTCTCGCGAAAATGACCTGGCGCGAGTTCGTGATTGGAACGATATTTCTCGCTTTGCCGCAGGTGCCGCTCACTTTGGGCAACGCAATCATTGCGGTGACCGAAGAAAATAACCGGCTGTTTCCCGATCGTCCCGTGACCGAGAAGAAAGTGTCGATATCAACTGGAATTATGAACTTGCTTGGCCCCATCATCGGCGGCGTGCCAATGTGCCACGGCGCGGGCGGAATGGCGGGACACGTGCGCTTTGGCGCACGCACCGGCGGCGCGCTGATCATTTTGGGAGTCATTCTCATCGTCGTCGCGCTGTTCTTCAGCGGTTCGGTGCAGACGATATTCAGAATTTTTCCTCAGCCGATTCTGGGCGTGATTCTGTTTTTAACTGGAGCCCAGCTCGCACTGGGCTCTTGCGACTTCGGCAAGACCAAGAACGACCGTTTTGTCAGTCTGATCACCGCCGCCTGTTCGATGTGGAACATCGGTCTCGCGTTTGTGCTGGGTATGGCGACTTGGCATCTCCTGAAACGAGGTTGGGCGAAGCTCTGAACTTGGTTTCCGCGCGATCACGGTGCTGCATGCTTTTACCGTCTGGCGAGGCGCAGCGATCAAAGCGAGATTTCGAGGATTTCCCCATCGCTGAAACGCAAGCGAAGCGCTCGCGGTAAGCTAGTCCTCTCTGACAAAGATTAGATTGGCCTTCCCAATCCCGCCGCGCGCAGGCTAGCTTCCTCGGGTCCGCGTCCCGAGCAGCAATCGGCGAGTGCGGCAGTGCTCGGCAGCGATGAACTCAGCTCGTAGGCGCCCGCCCAACGCTCAAGATTGCATCGAAGAAGATCCGCGGCTTCCCGCGCAGCGAGTTCAAGAAGATCGCCGTCACGCTTAGTGCCATCGCTGCGAGCGCCAAGATCGGATAGACCAAGCCGGTCGCGGCAAGCGGAACGCCGATGCCGTTGAAAGCGACTGCTAGGCCAACGTTCTGCACCATCTTGCGATAACTCCAAAGGCTCACTTCGCGGGCGTCAAGCACCGCCTCCAGCCGATTGTTCATGATGATGATGTCGGCGGAATCAATCGCGATGTCGGTGCCGCCGCCCATCGCGATTCCGACGTTCGCTTGCATCAGCGCCGGCGCGTCGTTGATCCCATCACCGACCATCGCGACGTTGCCCGCGCGCTGCATGTCTCGCACGAGCACAGCCTTATCGTGCGGCAGCCGCTCTGCGTACACTTCATCAACGCCTGCCTCGGCGGCAATGCGGCGAGTGGCCGCGGCATTGTCTCCGCTTACCAGGAGCGTACGCACGCCAGCACGCTGCAGCGCCGACACCGTCGCCTGTGCACCGGCGCGAAGCGCGTCGCCGAACGCGAGTAGCCCGAGAAGACGCTTCGCGCGCGCCACCACGATCACCGTGCGGCCTGCCTCCTGAAGCGTTCGAGCGCGCTCGCGCAGCGCCGCGATCGCGACACCGTTTTCCTCGAGGAAGCGCGGGCTCCCCACGAGAATCTCTTCGCCCGCCAACTTCGCACGAACGCCGCGCCCCAGCACCGCCTCGAAGCTCTCGAGCTCGGGAGGCATTATTCCGCGCTTAAGCGCGGCGGCCATTACCGCCTTGGCGAGCGGATGCTCGGAAGCGGCTTCTGCTGCTGCGGCGGCACTCAGCAGCTCGCCCTCCGATCCGTTCACTGCGTCGAGCTCGAGAAGGCGCGGCTCGCCCTCGGTGAGGGTGCCGGTCTTGTCGAATATCACGTGGGTTACAAGTCGAAACCCCTGGAACGCCTCGCCCGTGCGCATGAGGATTCCACGCTCGGCCGCCTCACCGGCGCCGCGCACAATGGCAAGCGGCGCGGAGATTCCCAGTGCGCAGGGGTAGCCCATTACAAGGACAGTGAGGCCTGCAAACACCGCACGGTCCCAGTCGGGCGCGCCGCCGGCGAGCATTGGCACGATCAGCCAGCCGACAACGGAGAGGAGCGAGAGCGTAAGTACCGCCGGTGCGTAGACTTTTAGCACGCGATCCACGAGGTGCAGCATTCCGGGCTTGAGCGCGCGCGCGTCCTCGACCTCGCGCGCGACACGTTGCAAGAAACTCGCCTCGCCCACCGCCGACACGCGCACGAGCAGTGTGCCGAGGCCGTTCAACGAGCCGCCGATGACGGGATCTCGCGCGCCGCGGTCGACCGGAAGCGGCTCACCAGTGACGACCGATTGATCCACTGCGGAGCGTCCCTCGATGACCTCTCCATCCACGGGGATACGTTCGCCGGGCCGCACTCGCACGAGGTCGTCGACGATCACGTCCTCGATACGAAGCTCCGTCTCGCGCCCTTCGCGCATGACGCGCGCGGTCTCGGGTTGGAGCGCAAGCAAGCGCCGCACGGCCTGCGAGCTTCGTGTCTTCACGATGAGCGACAGCCATTCGGAAAAGATGTGGTAGTTGCACACCATGACGGCGACGCAGAAAAACGCCGCCGCCGGGAAATCCGGTCTGCCCGTGGCGAGGCCATATATGCCGCCGGCAAGCCCGGCGAAGGCCGCGGCTTCGAGCAGCACGTGCTGGTTGATGATGCCGCGCCGCACGGCCTGCCAAGCCATCGCGAGGATGTGGCGGGCGAGGAAGAACACCACGGTGACGGCGAGCGCCGCAGCGAGCCACGTATCGAGTCCCGCGAGCCGGCCGGTCTGCTTGAGCCACAGCAAGACGAGGACGAGTGCGAAACTTCCCGCAGTTCCCGCGCTGGCTTTTGCGAGTCCCGATGGGCGCAGCACGAGGAACACCAAGCCGAGCAGGGACAGCGCGACAAAGGATTCCAGTACCGCGTACCAGAAGTCCCCTAGCCGGGAAATGAGCGTAAGGGAGGCCAAGCTGAAAACGGTTGCGACGAGAAAGCGCCGGCCCTCCCGCACGAGCTGGCGTTCCTGCTCCTCAAACGGCTCTAGCTTGCGCGGGTCGGAGATCGTGTAGCCCATGTCGTGCAAGGTCTGCAACAACTCTTCGGGCTGCACTCGGCGCGGGTCGTACTCCACCAGCGCCTGCTCGTGGGTAAGACTTACCGCGACCTTGTCCACGCCCGCATGGCGTCCGAGCGCTTTTTCAATGGTGCCGGTGCAAAGCGAGCAATGCATTCCCGCGATGCGCGCGCGGATTCGGACGCGGTCGGGACGGCTCGCTGACTCTTGAGTCCAAAAAGGAAGTGCGGCAGTGCTCATGGCTGACCTCTTTATAACGTTTGCTGCGGGTAACCTAACATCCGTACCAAACTAAAGAGTCAAGGGTTATTTGAGCGTCACGAACAATCCGAACCACACCGACCACACGCCGAGCGCGATCATCAAGAGACCCGCCCAACGTGGCATGCGTGCTGAGAGACTTGCGAGCCAGTCGAGCGCGCGTCGCGCCCGCTCGAAAAACACCGCGACGACAAGCGGCAGCGAGAGCGCGAGCCCGAACAAGGCGAGAGAGACGAACCCGCCCACAACCCCGCCTGCCGTCGCGCTCGAAGCCGAGGCAGCGAGCAGAGCAAGCAGGAGTGGTGCCGCGCAAGCGGGAATGTTCAAGCCGAAAAGCAGGCCGAACGCTGCGGAGGCACGCACATCACCGAGCCGCGCGAGCCGCGGGCCAATCGAGCGCATGAGCCAGCCGCTGCGACCTGAGACATAGAAGATTCCGATCGCGAGGTAGATGACGCCAAGCGCGAGCCAGCCTGCCCTCTGGAATTCGAGGAAGGTGCTCCCGACGATCGCGGCAGCGGCGCCCAACAAGCCGATGAAAACTGCGCGGACGAGTGCAAACGCCGCGACCTGCGTGACCTTTGCCACTGCGGCTCTGCCTTCCATCAGCTTAATAAAGAGCAACGTCGCGCCGATCGAGCACGGCTCGACGAATCCGAACAGGCCGAGGCCGACCGGTAGCAGAAAAGTGGCGGTGAGCTCCGCGCCGCTCACGAAGCGGCGCGCGGCCCGATTCTGTAGCCCGCTTTCTCTATTGCGGCGGTAATGCGTTCGGGATTAGTGGTGCCCGGGTCGTAAAGAATCTCTCCCTTGCGCGCCGCGTACGAAATATTCGCCGCTTTCACTCCCGGTTCCCGCGTAAGCAGCGCTTCGATGGTGCTTGCGCAGCCGTTGCAGTGCATGCCTTCGATTTTGATTTCAAGCGATTTCATATCCTTTTACCGGCGTGTCGCCGGCTCGACGTCTCCTTGACTCATGGGCCCACAAGCCCCGCAACCACTTCGACGCAGTGGCCAGGAATTCCAGAGCGCCGCCGCGACCAACAGACCGACACCGGTGTACAGCGCGGGATCGGAATCAAAAAAGAATTTCCCCAGGATGACGATTGCGCTCGCGAACGTGCCGAGCAAGAGCGGGCGATATCCTCGGCGGCTTTTTGCACCGTAGCTCAACGCGGCGAGCGTCACTGCAAGGAACACGCCGGTCAATGGCAACAGGTAAGGCGTGTAATCAACGAAACCTAAGCCGAGCGCGCTCAACAGCGCAGCGTACGCGGGCCAGCACGCGGGGCAGGTCAGCTTGGGAAGCAACGCGAAACCGACTGCGGGCAGCGCTGCAAACGCCGTGCTCATTTTGGACTGACGG
>JBOIGA010000058.1:0-13898 GCA_050741875.1 Burkholderiales bacterium | reverse complement strand
GTGGCGATTCTCGCGCTTTGCAGGGCCTCGACCGCTCGATCAGATTTGATTGACGGAAAAACGCCGCTGCGACGCGTGCGGCGAGGCGCCGCCGTGCGCCAAAAGAGGTTTTCCTACAGCCTCAACGTCCCGGTTCAGCGCGGGCTGCGCAGTGGCCCGTCCGCTGGACCGGTTGTTATGCCGCGCTGCCCTCGGTAAACCCGGCGCCGTCGTATTTGCCCGGCTGCTTCCGGCCGCATGCCTCGTGTCCGACTTTGCTCATCTTCACATACCCGGCGCCTTCAGTTGCGGCGCTTGTGGATACCGGCCACCCAGCGTTCCAGAGCCTCGATATCGATCTTGACAACAGCGGGCTCCGGGATTTCAGCCCTTGCTGCGGCGGCCTGGTCATGGCCAGGCAACCATTTCGAGCATTTGGTCATCGCGGCTTCAAGAGCCTCGCAATCTTCTTTTGAAATATCCGCGAGCTTAACGACCTGCTTTGTTTGAACGCCGGGGCGGAACCGTACCACAACACTTTCTAGCAAAATTTCCTCAAGGGCGCGTTCCCACGCTTCGCGCAGCAGACCATAGATGTACCTTGCTTCCCTTTCGTAGGCGTCCTGGTGCCCGTCCCTAGATAGCTTGTCGGCGGCCTGCCACGCATTCTTCAAGTGACCAATCTTTTTCTTGACCGGCAACGCGACCCACGGCAGTTCCTCCGCGCAGACACCCGCGCCGTTGGAGAGTTGCCTGACATGCTGGTCAAGCTGATCGACACCCAACTCCTCGGAGAAATCTTTGAGGAGCAGCAGGAAAACAATGTCGTGCGTGAAGACGATGACCTGCCGTGCCTCCGCCTCTTCGACAAGCCGGCGTGCAACACCCTCGCGCCATTTGTAATCGAGCGATGACACTGGATCATCGAACACGATCCCGGACGGATCATCCGCGGTGCTGAGTTCGGCAAAGAATGCGGCGATAGACAGGCAGCGCTGCTCGCCTTCACTGACGACCTTGTGCAGTTCAACGCCCGGCGCGCGCGTCAGGACAAGCTTGTGATAGAGGATTCCTCGTTCGCCACCGATGTCCTTCAACTCGACTTCGACGGGCCTGAAGGCGAGGCGTCCCAGTTCATCCTGAAGGCTTTTCTTGAGTTTTGTCGTAACGACTGTTTTCGTGACCGATGTACTCTTCTGCGTGATCGCCTGGGTCTTCGTATCGTTGAGGCACAGTCCATAGGCGGCCACTTTCTTTTTTCGCTCCACCTCGGCCAACACCTGTTGTTCATGCTTTGCGAGAAGTGTGCGGGCGCGCAACTCCTGCACCTCCCAGGTCATGGACTTTTTCTGTTCTTCATTCGAACTGCTCCGCAGCGTCTTGACACGCTCCTCCAATTGTCCGGCAAGCGCGTCGGCCTCCTGCCAGACGAGCGCCAATGCGGGAAGATCGGATGGACGCTCCTGCCCGGAGGACAGTGCCTCGATGACCGCACGTCTTCGGGTTTCAACCGCGACAAGAAAACCGGATAACTTGTCCGCCAGGGGCTCGTGCTCGATGCGGATTTCCTTGATCGCCTCTTCGGCGGCCTCGTCCGTTGTCTTAAGATCGGCGAAAGCTTTTTGCAGCCGTGCAGATGTGTCTCTTGCCTCTCGGAGTTCCCGTTCCGTTGTCGAAACAACGAATGCCTCGAACTGCCGGAGCCTGTGGCTGGCCGCATGATCAAGATCCTGCTGGCAAAGCACGCAGCGCGCGCCGTTCTCTACTACAGGAAAGCATAGCCCGGGATAAGCCTGCTCCTCCGAGAACCCGCGGGCCGATTCCCACATGTGCGACCAGTGCTCCGCTCCCGTTCCTGCGAGCAACCCTTCGGGGAACGTCGCGGCCCGCAGGCGTTGCGCTTCCTCGCTCTTGCGCGCGGCTTCCTTCCGCGCTTCGAAGGCGGCGGCTACGGCGTCTGCTGAGACCGCTGTTTCTCTATCCTTAAGATGCTGGGCTAATGTGCGGACCCGCCCAGCGCGAAGCGTCAGTTGGCGGGCCAGTTTCTCGGGATCGTTGGCCTGCAAGTCGAGGAGCGATCTCTCCAGCAGCGCAAGCCGCGACTCCTCCTCCGGCGACAGGCGCGCTAGGGTCTGCACGACTTCGGGCTTTGTCAGCGAGGACAATCCGGCCAGCAACTTTGCGACGGCCGTTCCTTCCGGCGCCTCGAAGATCCTCATCGCGCCCGTGCTCAGGGCGCGCTGTTCGCTTTCCAGCCAGGACCGCACCGACTCGCACGCCTTGACGAGCTTGTCGAACAGATCCAGCCCGAAGGGCCGGAATGCAACATCGGTCTTCTCCCTGAGGTACACGGCGGCGCATTGCGTGTCGAAAACGCTGACGCGGGAAATGGAGTTATTTTCGCCTTCGCCCGCCCATTCCTGCTCGTTTCCGTTCGTCCCGACCTTGTACCTGATTGCTACGACCGGCTTGTGCGGGGCTGCGCCGGAGACGACGTTGCCGAGGATCTCTTCTTTTCCACGCGCGCGGCACGCGCTCTTGAGGATTCGAATGTAGCCGGTCTTACCTGCCGCGTTGTCGCCGTAGACCACGGTCAGGGCCGGACCAAATTTCAGCGTTTGGCTCTCTGCTAGTGCGTTCACGCCGCGGTGATGGAAGATCGAAAGGAGCGTGACTTGTCCAGATCGTGCGCTCGTGCCGGGGATGTGCTCTGAGGCGAACGGAACAACATCCTGCTGGTCGGCTAGGCCGTGTGCGCTCTTACAAATTTCGCTCAGATCACAAACATCATCGCCGGACAACTCGCCACTCAGCACAAGCCGGCGCAGCGCGTCGCGCTGCCAAGCCGGGCGGTCCTTCGACCATTCAAGGATGTCTTTGAGGACACTCAAGAGCTGATCACCGAATCGATACCAGTTGCGAGATTAGCGCTCGGTTCTTAAAGTAGCCACGCGAATTCTGGGCAGCAAAATAGTCGAGTGGGCTGCTAATCCTGGAACAGTTTCATAGGCTCTTCTTATACTTCGCGCACCGGGGAAGCGTACGCCGACTGGATTAAACGCCGTATCCTGTTTCGCGGCAAGCACCGTCCGCGCGCGTTCCGAGCGCGACAAGTCGAGGTCTTTGTCGTGCCACTTGCGCGCAGAATTTCGTCCGCACTGCGGGGTCAACTCTTGCAACACAGCAGTAATTTCTAGGATCGGCTGTCACGGGGAATCTTGTTCGGACGAATGGGATTCTCCGGCGACAAGATGCGATCGAGGTCTTGCTGGCTGAGCAAATTCTTGCGCAACACCAGGTCGTAAACACTCTGCCCGCTCGCATGCGCTTCCGCTGCGATGCGCGTCACCGCTTCGTAGCCGATGGGCGGAGAAAGCGCGGTGACCAAGCGGATCGGCAGGCAAGAAGGAGAACCTAACCGCCTCTTTCCCGCCGATGTTTGACAGCACCGTGAGTTTTGGGCGACGCTGCGGAAAAGCATTTTTTCGACTTTTCTATTAGCCATTCAAACACGGCTAGGGGTGACAGATGCAGCGCGTAGCCATCATTCAGAAACCGCCGGTTTTCCTGAACCGGTCTCAGACCCTCAGGAACGCAGTTAGCGCGATCCGCGAAGCGGCAGAAGGCGGTGCACATTTGATCGTATTTCCCGAGGCGTTCGTTCCCGGCTATCCAGCCTGGATCTGGCGGCTCCGACCCGCAGGTGACATGGCGCTCGCGGAGACGCTTCATTCACAACTGCTCGCAAACGCGGTCAATCTTGAGAGCGACGATCTGGCGCCCCTCCACGAAGCTGCCAGAGAGTACAAGGTCACGATCGTCTGCGGTATTGACGAGCGCGATGCCGAATTCAGCCGCAGCACCATCTACAACGCCGTCGTTGTCATCGGACCTGATGGCACCCTATTGAACCGTCACCGAAAGCTCATGCCAACCAATCCCGAGCGGATGGTTTGGGGCTTCGGAGATGCGTCTGGGCTTAGGGTAATCGACACCCCATGTGGACGGATCGGAACTCTGATCTGTTGGGAGAACTATATGCCGCTCGCACGGTGCGCGATTTACGCGCAGGGGGTCGACATCTACATCGCCCCGACATATGACAACGGTGAGCGCTGGATTGCCACGATGCAACACATTGCACGCGAAGGCGGGTGCTGGGTTATTGGAAGTGGCTGCGCGTTCCAGGCCCGCGACATTCCGGACGCTGTCCCGGGCAAGGCGGAGCTGTATCCGAACCCGGACGAATGGATAAATCCAGGCGATTCGGTTGTTGTTGCGCCGGGCGGAAAAATTTTAGCCGGACCCATGCGCAACGAGCTTGGGATCCTCTATGCGAACATTGACCTTGAAAAAATCGGTATCGCGCGCCGCAGCCTCGATGTTGTGGGGCACTATTCGAGGCCCGACATCTTTCAACTTCGTGTCAACACAAGCCAACTCAGACCTGTAGCGTTCGAGGAATCCTTGCGCGCGGAAGTAGCGCAACGAATAAATCAATCGTCGGGCGAGGAAGCGTTGAACGAAACGGACCAGCAACTGAGCCGCGCACGTCAACAACGCAGCAAATAATAACGCTTCGATCGGTAAGCCGCCTTCGGGCGGTTTTTTCTTGGCCGCGCCACGGCATCATGGAGCTAGAAGCGCTAGAGCCTTCGGCAGTCACGGCATTGGTACTGATCCATAAAAAGTTCCGTTGTTTCCAAAGTCGCCGGTAGCATGTTTATGCGCCTTCCGAAGCGGCACTTCTGGTCCGATTCACTTTCATGTTAGCGTGCTCGCCGTCGCCATAAGACCAGCGGACTGACGAGCGGATGGAACCCGAAGAACTAAAGCGCGACTACGCCGATATTGCGGCTTCACCGTTTCCGCCGGTGAAGGTGACGTACCACACGGGGGAGCGCGAATGGGAACTGGTCGAGACCTATCGTTTTAGTATCGAACTACTGACGTTCAACCTTCCGCAAGGTTTCCGTTTCGATCTCGCCAGCATTCCCCGGGCGGTATGGCCGGTGATCGCGCCGTTCGACCTTTCGCTCGTTGCGCCGCTCACGCACGACTTCATCTATCGCTACGCAGGACGGCTCCCGGAAAACTCGGTGATACCGGATCACACCTTCACTCGAAAAGAAGCGGATGACCTGTTTTCCGAGCTGATGAGAATCGAAGGCGTATGGTGGTGGCGCCGATCACTGGCCTACGCCGCGGTCCGCGCTTTCGGAGCTGATGCGTGGGGTAGGCCGATTTCCTGACCGACGTTGCACCCCGAGTCAACCTTAAGCGCAGCTCAGAACGTCACCGCTCTATCGCTTGCGCCGCAATCTCTTGACGTTCGCAGTCGCCCGTTTGTGGACCGGATGCACGCCTTTCGTGACGACGCGCGAAAGCGAGTTCGAAAGCTCCTTGTTGTTCGCTGCCAAAACAGTGCTGCGGAGTAGAGACGCCTGAGTGTTCAGGAGTCGCTGCGTCGATCCGGCCGTGACAAACGGAAGGAATGCCGACCAGACGCCAAACGATTGCTGCATAACGGTTGCGGCGAAACGCAGATTGAATTTCGCCATCTCGGCCGCCATGGCGAGCCACGATTCGCCGAACGCTTCGAGCTTCTCTTGCCCCATCCGCAAGAATTCTTTTTGATCACGCGCATCGGGCAGATGACCCGCAGCGGCCAGGCGTTGAGTTCGATGCGCGATGATTTGCGGTGCGGCGAACGCGATCTCCCACGTCTTGAAAGCGCTTTGCCACCAATCAGTCATTAACGAAACAGGAAGGGGATAGCGCATTTTTCTCCTTTGCTTTGTGAGCCGCGATCTTACCAAACTCTCCACGCCGGCTTCGGCAAACTTTGCAAGCCGCTTGTAAGTTTTTCGCGCTGCCGCCTTTCTTATGGTCCGGTCCGCGAGCTAAGTCACTGAGCAGCAAAATTTTTACAAATGGCACGGGCGTTGCTGAAGTTCGCGTATGAAAACTATCTTTTATAGTCTTGCCCTGATCGCTTTTCTGCTCGGGGGCACCGCTTTGGCTGACGACGATTACCGCGCGGCGCTGTTCGAGCGTTTCGATGCGAACAGCGACGACCGTTTGAGTCCCGACGAATTCGGCCGAGTCAAGTACGACTGGCAGTCGTTCGCCGATGCCGACACGGACCGAAGCGGCGACCTCGATCGCCACGAATTCATCGCGGCCCCGGCGTTGTTGACGCGTTACATCTATCCGCGACTGTATTAGCGTCAGGGAATAGCCCCTTCCACATCGCGCGACGCGATGCGAAGTGGGGTCTTGGGCGCGCCGCGCCTCTATACTTAACAAGTGCATAATTTGTCGCGGGCGCTTTGGCTCACCGTTCTTCTGGGCTTGGCTTGGATCGCCGAAGCAGACGAAGTCGTTCTGCGAATCGGCGATTATGCCATCGAGGCCGAGCTGGCCGACACGCCAAAGAAGCGCGAGAGAGGACTCATGCACCGCGATTCCCTTGCCGACGGCAAGGGAATGCTTTTCGTGTTTTCCGAACCTGGGCGCTACAGCCTGTGGATGGCGAATACAAAAATTCCGCTCGACGCCGCTTTCATCGACCGCGACGGCGTCATCGTGCAAATCGTCACCATGTCTCCCGAGGAGACGACGATCTATCCATCGCCAGAAAACACGGCATTCGCGCTCGAGGCCAACACCGGCTGGTTCGCGCGTCGAAACATCGAGTCGGGTGCGCGCGTGCGGGGCCTTGAAACCGTCGAATTCGAGTCGAAAACCGGGCGCGAATGAACTCTGCTCCCTCACCCCTACCCTCTCCCCCTTAGGCGCTGCTCAGGGCAGGCATCGAGGGAGAGAACAACTCCTTCTAGCGTTTTCCGCTGAAGTTTTTGTTCACGAAGTCCCAGTTGACCAAACTCCAGAACGCTTCGACGAACTTCGGCCGCTCGTTCCGATAGTCGATGTAATAAGCGTGCTCCCAAACATCCAGGGTCAACAGCGGGATTTCGTCAGTGATCAGCGGGTTGTCCGCGTCCTCGCTTGCCTTTGCCGCGAGCGAGCCATCTGCCTTCTTCACCAGCCAGGCCCAACCGGTTCCGAACTGATTGATCGCGGCTTCGCTGAACTGGCGCTTGAATTCGCCGTAGTGCTTGAATGACTTCACGAGCGCTTGCGCGAGTTCGCCGCTCGGCTCGCCGCCGCACCCCGGCCCCATGCAGTTCCAGAAAAAGTTATGGTTCCACACTTGCGCGGCGTTATTGAAAATCTTGCCATCGGACTGCCGGACAATATCTTCCAGCGCCATGTCCTGATATTTGGTGCCTTCGATGAGTTTGTTGAGCGTTTCAACGTAAGTCTTGTGATGCTTGCCGTGGTGATATTCGAGCGTTTCGGCCGACATGTAGGGCTGCAGCGCGTCTTTTTCATAAGGTAGCGGGGGTAGTTCGTGTTTCATTTTGTGTTCTCCATGATGTGCACCTCCTCACCCCATGAGAAAGACGCGGTACAAAAAAATTCCCACAAAAAAACCCGCCGGGTTGCGGCGGGTTTTCCGATTGAAACGTTTCGATCTTAGGGCGGAAAGTGGCTCTGTGCGGCCATGAAGAACAGCATCGGAATCGAGAGCATGACGTTGGTGCGGGAAGCGAGGAAGGCGGTCCGCCGCGCTTTGTTTTTCTCTTCATCGGTAGCAGTTACCATCCCCAGGATTTTTTTCTGGTTCGGCCAGATGAGAACCCAGACATTGAAAAGCATGATCGTGCCGAGCCATGCGCCGACTCCGATGGGCGCAAAGTTATCCTGGAGCGTGAACGCCGCCACGAAATTCTCTCCGAGCAGCGCGGCGCCGGCGAGCCAGGTCACCACCGCGGCCCAGCGGAAATACAAAAGCGCGCGCGGCGCGACGTGTTTAGTGATTCCGGCGCCGGTGTTGTCCGCAGCCGCGGCTTTGAGCGCGGCGACTTGCACAAAGTTGAAGTAATAGAGGAGTCCGATCCACATGACTCCGGCCAGAAGATGCAGCCAGCGCGCGAGCGGTGCGAGAAATTCCATGGCTTATCCTCCCAGCAAGGCTTTGACGACGTAAAACAGAATAAACGTGAGCACGAGGCCGGTTATGACCGTACCCCACAACGAATCGAGCGGGTTTTTCATTGCGTCTCCCTTGGTTGAAAATGCCCGCGCCATTATTTTCCCAATCGCGTCAAAGTGCAACGCTATTCGGAAGTCACCCTGCGTCCAAAAATATCGGAAGCGTAGATGACGATCGAGCAGCCGATGGGAAAAACGATTTTCGTTGATTCCGCGCGCGACCATCGCCGGCATCGGCTGCGGATAAACGAGGTAGAGCGCGATCGCGCCGAATACCAGGCCGACCGCGAGACCGGTGCCGGCATATGCATCATCCTCGGGGAAACGCGCGAGCTTACGATAGCGAGCAGATAGCCTAGACAACCGTATTCAATCGCCTTCAGAAGCGCGAATACGAATACCGATTCGGAAGCCGCGCTTCCGGCCACATCGAGCGCCTGACCAACGCTCTTGTGCAATGAACGCGCGAGAATGAAAGCGATCGGCGCGGCGAGCAATCCTGCGAGTGCGAAGCTGCGCGGACCTGCCCTGGCGACCGCCGCGCCCAACGCAAGACCAAGGCAAACGATCCCAGCCCAGGAGACCTTGCCAACCGTTTCGGCGACCGCGCGATTCATCTCGAGGTTTTGTCCGAAGCCGAGGGCGGTCAACAGGGTGAGCCCCTGGATTGCGAGACCCAACAACACTGCTAGCCAGGCCACCTGAAAAAGACGCCCGGCCAGATTAACCGGTGGTGCGCCAGGGCTGACAGCCGCGTTTTGCGCCATATTTTCTCCTCCATTCGATTTCGCGCGAGAATAGTATTGCCGCGAGCCGCGTGAAAATCGCGCGTTTGCCGGAGTAAACAGTTCCTTCCCCGCCTTATTCCGACTTGGCCGCTTGTGAGCCGACAAGCCGGGTGGAATCATTCATCCCAATCCTATGTCATACCGCGAAATGGGTATCGACATCCTTCCGCGGCCGTATCCCCGCACTGCGATTCTTGGCCTTCTGGCCTTCAGCGCTTGCGCCCAGCTCCCGGAATTGGACCCTCTTCTGCTTGACGCGGGCGCGCAAGTTCCCACGATGGCCGGCGCGACGCTCGGCAAGAAGGAGAGCCGGACTTTGCTCGCGAACAAATCCGATGGAGGCGAGCTGCTTGCGAATCACATCGCCGTCGCCGAAGCAGTCACGAAAAATCCTCTCACCGCGGGCAATGAAGCGACGCTGCTTTACGACGGTCCGGCGACGTACCGAGCGATGTTCAAAGCGATCGAGAACGCGAAGGACCACATAAATCTCGAGTTCTACATCATCGAGGACGATGAAATAGGACAGCGCTTCGCCGATCTTCTGATTAAAAAACAAAATGAGGACGTTCAGGTTAATTTGATCTACGACGGCATCGGCTCGGCGGCGACTTCAGAGGCTTTTTTCGCCCGACTCAAGGAAGCGGGGATCAACATCCTCGAATTCAATCCGGTCAATCCGGCCGAAGGTCTCGATCTCAATCACCGCGATCACCGCAAAATCGTCGTCGTCGACGGCAAGCTCGCATTCACCGGAGGCATCAATATCAGCGGCGTTTATTCGCAAGGATCTTCGGTGGGATCGGCGAACAAGGATGCGAAAAAGCCTGGCTGGAGGGACACGCAAATTGAAATCGCCGGGCCCGCTGCCGCCGAGTTTCAAGAGCTGTTTATTTCAACTTGGCGGAAGGAAAAAGGCCCGCCGCTCGTCGAGCGGAATTACTTTCCCGATGTGAAAGGCGCCGGCAACGATCTTGTGCGCGTCCTCGGCAGCAGTCCGGACAAACCTTTGCCGACGATTTATCTCACGCTGCTATCGGCGATCGCGCACGCGCAGAAGACGGTTTACATCACGATGGGTTATTTCGTTCCGGATCGTCAGACGATGGATGCGCTCAAGGCCGCGGCGAAACGAGGAGTTGAAGTCGCCCTCATTCTTCCTTCCTACAGCGATTTCTGGGCGGTGTTTCACGCCGGCCGCGCCAACTACGATGAGTTGCTCGAGTCCGGAGTCGTCATTTATGAGCGTCAAGACACACTTTTGCATTCGAAGACGATTGTGATTGACGGTGTCTGGTCAACCGTCGGTTCGAGCAATCTCGACTGGCGAAGCTTCCTGCACAACGACGAAGTCAACGCGGTCGTGCTTGACGAAGAGTTCGGTGAGGAAATGGAAGCGATGTTCGCGCGCGACCTCGCGCAATCGCGCCAGATCAAACTCGACGAGTGGAAAGATCGTGGCGTTACTTTGCGCGTCAAGGAATGGGCAGCGCAGATCTGGGAGTATTGGCTGTAACGATGACGGCCCGGACCTCAAGCCGCGGCGATGTAGTAAAGCAGCAACAAATTGATGACGATCGCGATGATCGCAATACCGCGCCAAAAATTCTCTGGATCGCGCTCGGCGAGAGACATGCGCGGGACATTCACGGGCTGATGTTCTCCTCGCTCCAGCGCAAGCAGCATCTCTTCAGCGGTTTCGAAGCGGTGTTTCGGATCGCGCGCCACCGCTTTCAGAAGGATGCTCTCCAGCCAGTGCGGGATGTCTGGCCGGTAGCGTGAGGGCGGAACCGGATCGCCGAAGCGCGGGTGCTGAAACGGCTCGATTTCGCCGTACGGGTATTTGCGAGTAAGCAAACGATAGAGGCTCGCTCCGGCTGAATAGAGATCGGTCTGCGCGCAAGCGCTTCCGCCCAAAAACAATTCCGGCGCCATGTAGCTCGGCGTGCCCGGGTTACCGGAATCGCGCCGATTTCCCGCCGCGGCGGCGACGCCGAGATCGAGAATTCGTATGCTCTTGTCTTCTCCGAGCAGCACGTTCGCCGGTTTGATATCGCGATGCACGACGTGCAGGCGATGCAGCGCCGACAAGCCCTTGACGATGCTCATCGCAATACGGCTCGCATCCGCGGGCGAGAAATGGCTGCCATGTTTCAGATGCGCCTCTAAGGTCGCGCCGGGGTGGTAGGTCATGACGAAATAGAGCCTCGTGCGATTCGCGACCGGAGGCACCTGCGGAAAGAACGGCGAAACGATGCGCTTGGTCAGCCACTCTTCGGCGAGCAGGGCTTCGCATGCCTCGGTGTCGTCCTGCATTCGCGGGTTCAGCGTTTTCAGCACCAAAGCTTGTTTGCTCGCAATGTGCCGCACCTTGTAGATCAGTGTTTCGCGCGATTCGTGCAAAAGCTCTTCGACCTTGAAGCCGTCGATCTCATGTCCCGGCTTCAAGCGCTCGAGCGGAGAGAGCGCCCGCCCTTCGGCAAGCGACTCGCGTAATTTTTGCGCAGGTAATTCGTCGACTCGCACGACTACCGCGGTCGCGTTGTCGCGGCTCCCGCACGCGATCGCCGAATTAACGAGTTCCTGCGCCGCCTTGCCCGGTTCCTGGCCGAGCAATTTTTTAAGCGCCGGACCATCGAGCGTTTCCCAAACTCCGTCGGAAGCCAGAAGAAAAATATCGCCGATGCGCAATTCGCCGCCGGAATGATCGAGAACGAGGTGTTGGTCGAGTCCGATCCCGCGCGTCAGCACGTGACGCAGATCGGCACGGTCCCAGACGTGATCGGTGGTGAGCTGTTCGAGATCGCCTTCGCGGAGCCGGAAAACGCGAGTGTCGCCGGCGTGAGTCAACCAGTAGCGATTGCCGCGCAGGATGAGCATGCTCAAGGTCGAGGCCATGCCCTGGAACTCGCGATGCGTGTGTGCTTCGGCGTGCAGCCAACGATTGAGCGCGGTCAAAACACGATCGAGCGCGTAGGAAATTTCCCAGGTTTCGGGAGTCGCGTAATAGTCCGCGAGCACTCCGCGCACCGTGTATTCCGCGGCTTCGCGCCCGCCGCCGTGTCCGGAAACTCCGTCGGCAATGGCGAACGCCATGCCTTTCGTGGCGAGCTCTTCGCCCTCTGGAGTGACCACCCCGAAGCAGTCCTCGTTGCGTTCGCGTTGACCCGCATGGGTCGCGTGGCCGAAGGAAACCTTCAGGACTGAGGATCGAGGACTGAGGGCTGAGTACGGCCTCCCTTCGACGCTCGAATCCTGCAGGTTGAATCCTGAATCCCGAATCCTGACTCCTGAATCCTGCATTCAGATCCTCGCCGTCGTCATATGCGCCGCACCCCAGGTGGTGCGCCAGCGCGTTTTTACCGACGACAATCCGATCAGCGCGATGATCGCAAGCGAAGCGAAAGCGAGCAATCCGGCCTGATAATCCCCAGTGAGCTGCTTTGAATATCCCAGACTGGAAGCAAGATAAAATCCACCCAGCCCTCCCGCCATTCCAACCAGACCCGTCATTACCCCGATCTCTTTGCGAAAGCGCTGCGGCACGAGCTGAAATACCGCGCCGTTGCCCATTCCGAGACAGAGCATCGCTCCGGCAAACACGAGGAGTGCCTGCCACGCGCCGGGCAAGCCGAAGCTCACAATGAACAGCAGGATCGCCGCCAGAATGTACACCACCGAAAGCGACTTGATCCCTCCGATCCGGTCCGCAAGCAGACCTCCGGCTGGACGCATGAGCGAGCCCGCAAACACGCACGCAGCAGTGAAATAACCGGCGGTGACCGGAGACAAATCGTAGGCATCGCTGAAGTAGATAGTCAGGCTCGCCGCCAGTCCGACAAAGCCGCCGAAAGTGACGCTGTAGAAAAACATGAACCACCACGCGTCGCGGTCGCCCAGGACCTTGAGGTAGTCGCCAAGGCGTTTGGCCGGCGGGCAGTCTGGACTGTCTTTCGCCATCCACTGATACGCGATCAGCGTGATGACGAGCGGAATCAGCGCAAGTCCGAGCACGTTGTTCCAGCCATAGGCGAGCGCCAAGCCCGGCGCGAACAGCGCTCCCAGCGCAGTGCCCGAATTGCCCGCCCCCGCGATTCCCATCGCCTTGCCCTGGTGCTCAGACGGATACCAGCGCGAAGCCAGCGGCAGCGCCGCGGCAAACGACGCGCCGGCAACTCCGAGAAACAAACCGAGCACGAGCGTTTGCTCGTACGAATGGATACCGAAGCGCCACGCGATAAAGAGCGCGGCGATCACGATCACCTGGCCGATTACTCCCGCACGCTTGGGTTTGAAGTGGTCAACCAGCAGCCCCATCACCAATCGCAGGAGCGCTCCCGCAAGCACGGGAGTCGCCACCATCAAACCCTTCTGCGCGGCGTTGAGATTGAGGTCGGCGGCAATCTGCACACCCAATGGGCCGAGCAACACCCACACCATGAAGGAGAGATCGAAATAGAGAAACGCCGCGATGAGCGTGGGCGTATGCCCGGATGCGAAAAACGACTTTCTGTCCATCGTTGGACTCCGCAGTTGTGAAATCGGTGGCGCGCCGCCATTGCCGCCGCCAGAAACTAGATCTGCAGGAACACCTCGCTGTTTTCGACTTTGACGCGAAAGCTTCTGGTGCAGCCTTCGTCGGGCTCCTGCGCGCGTCCGGAATCCAGGCAGACGATCCATTGATGCAGCGGGCACGAGACTTTTCGGCCGAACACGATCCCTTGCGACAGCGGTCCGCCTTTGTGCGGACAGCGATCGGCGAGCGCGAACACTTCGTCTTCGGCGTTGCGGAAAATAGCGATATCGCCGCGATCGGCTTTGACCACTCGCGCGCCCAAGCGTGGAATGTCGTCAATGTCGCAAATCTTTGTCCATTCGGAATCACTTGAGGACGGCTGCGACGCAATAGCGGATCGAGAAGCAGTCGGCGTCATCTGAAAACCTAGCAGGCTGTTGAAATTCGCTTGAACATGACGACAGATCCGATGCTCGAAGGCGAAACGAATGCACTCGATGCGTGATCCCCGGGGGATAAGCTTGTCGGAGTATTGCCGAAGAACTCGATTTCGC
>JBOIGA010000057.1:1798-13918 GCA_050741875.1 Burkholderiales bacterium | reverse complement strand
AAACAGAGCTGAGTCATGTACGTCCTTTCCCTCCGGCGAAATACGCGCGCCAGCCGCGCCAAAACTCAGGTTTCCCCGGCGCAGGTTTCGGAGGCTCAAACTGTGGCCAAGTTTCTTCGGGGTCCGATTCGTCCGCGCGGTAGATGCGTACCCTTACATCGTACCAGCCGGCCTGACCCGTCACTGGATCGGCGTTAGCCAACAGACTGCCATCGGCGTCTCGCGGCAACTCCTCGGAAATGAGATGGTTCAGTAAAAACCCCTGGCGCGATTCATTGGCGTCTGGCTCAAGACTCCAAGCGCTCTTCGCCTTGCCGATCGCATTCCAGGTCCATACCGTTCCCGGCTCCACCGCTTCGCTGTAGCGCGCCATGCAGCGCACGCGTCCCCACTGCGATTCGACCCAGATCCAGGCATCGTCTTCAATACCCTGTGCCAGCGCGGTGCGCGGGTTCACGTACAAATAGTTGTGAGAGTGAATTTGTCTCAACCACGCATTTTGTGAATCCCAGGAGTGGTACATCGCCATGGGTCGCTGAGTGATCGCGTTGAGCGGATATTTTTCTTTGTCGGTCATCTGCGCTTCCAGCGGCTCGTAGTAGAAGGGCAGCGGATCCATGAACTTTTCCACCCGGTTCTTCAGCCGTTCCGGCGGCTGCCTGCCCGCGCTCTTACCTTGCGCGGCAAGACGGAATCTCTGCAGCGTCTCCGAGTAGAGCTGAATCAGAATTGGATCGTGGAATTTTTTAAGTCCCACGCTCTCCGCCCATTTAAGATACCCTTGGTTGCAGTTGCGCATGTAGCGGTGCGACGGCGCCATCTCATAGTGGAAGACGCAGTTGTTCTTCGCGTACATCTCCCATTGCTTTGGATTAGGTTCGCCGACCAAAGCCTTGTCACCGTTCTTTCCGCGCCAGCCTGCCAGAAAACCAATACCCGAACCGGGCGCGGTTTCGAAGTTGACGATGAAGTCCGGATAGTCGCGGAACTTGCGTGAGCCATCGGAATTCACGAAAGCGGGAAATTTCAACCGAGAAGCCAACTCAACCAGCACTTCCTGAAATGGCTTGCATTCGCCTTTGGGCGGCACTACTGGCACCCGCACCGAGTCCATGGGCCCGTCGAACTCCGAGATGGGCCGATCGAGGAGACCCATCACGTCGTGCCGCTCGAGGTAAGTGGTGTCCGGAAGAATCAGGTCAGCGAACGCCGTCATTTCCGATTCGAACGCGTCGCACACGACGAGAAATGGGATCTTGTACTCGCCTTGTTCATCCTTGTCGTTCAGCATCCTGCGGATTTCGACCGTGTTCATCGCGGAATTCCACGCCATATTCGCCATAAAGATGAGCAGCGTGTCGATCCGGTAAGGATCTCCGCGCCAGGCGTTGGTGATGACCGAATGCATAAGCCCGTGCGCCGCGAGCGGGTATTCCCACGAGAACGCCTTGTCGATGCGCAACGGCTCTCCCTGCTCGTCAATAAAGAGGTCCTTGGGACTCGCGGGAAATCCGAGCGGCGGCCCCGGAAGCGGCGTGTTCGCCTTGACATTCTCGGGCGAGTTGAGCGTCCTGGGATACGGCGGGATGCCTCGTGGATACGGCGCCTTGTGCCGGAATCCGCCCGGGCGGTCGATCGTGCCCAAGAGCGTCATCAGAATCGCCAGTGCTCGTATGGCATGAAAGCCATTGGAATGAGCTGCCAGGCCGCGCATCGCATGAAATGCAACGGGCTTGCCGGTAACCGTTTCGTATTCTCTTCCCCAGGAATCCGTCCAGGCAATCGGAAGCTCGATTGTATGATCGCGAGCGGTGATCCCCATCTCGTGCGCGAGCCGGCGTATGGTCGCCGCCGGGATTCCCGTAATATCAGAAGCCCATTCCGCGGTGCACTCCGCCACCCGCTCTTCCAGCAATTGGAAAGCAGGTTTGACGGGAGTCTCGTCTGGCAGCACGAAACTGCCGCGCAGCCTGGGATCGGTACCTTCCGTGTGAGTCGGGACCGCCTTATCGGTGAGCCGGTCCCACCATAGCTTGTTCTGCGGATATTCAGGGTTGTGGACAGGGGTCTCACGGTCTTCAATAAAAAGCCCAAAGCGAGAGCTTTGCGGGTTCTGGTCGACGAGCTGCCCGGCGTTGGTATAGCGAGCTAGAAAATCACGATCGTACAGACCCAGTTCGATAATTTCGTGAATCAAGGCTAGCAGCAGCGCGCCATCGGTTCCGGGCTTGATCGGCACCCATTCATCGGCAATCGCGGAATAGCCGGTACGCACCGGATTGATGGAAATGAACTTGCCTCCGTCGCGCTTGAATTTTGAAATCGCGATCTTAAGTGGATTGGAATGGTGATCCTCGGCGGTGCCGATCATCACGAAAAGCCTGGCGCGGTCCAAATCCGGACCGCCGAATTCCCAGAAAGAGCCGCCGATCGTGTAGATCATTCCGGCAGCCATGTTCACCGAACAGAATCCGCCGTGCGCCGCATAGTTCGGAGTGCCAAATTGACGCGCGAATAACCCGGTCAAAGCCTGCATCTGGTCGCGACCAGTGAACAGCGCGAACTTCTTCGGATCGGTCGCGCGGAGGTGCGCGAGGCGCTTTTCCAGCATCGCGAATGCCTCGTCCCAACTGATCTCGACGAAGTTGGCAGACCCGCGCTCAGCCCCTTGGCGGCGCAGCAGGGGCTTCGTGAGCCTCGCCGGGGAATACTGCTTCATAATCCCCGACGCCCCTTTCGCGCAGATCACGCCTTTGTTTAGCGGGTGCTCTGGGTTGCCGTCGATGTAGCGCACTTCTCCGCCCCGGAGATACACGCGGATCCCGCAGCGGCAGGCGCACATGTAACAGGTCGTGGCCTTGACGACCTGATCGTCAAACCGCTCGGAAAGCGGTTCGCTCTTCAGGTGCTCAGCTTGCATAGTCGCTTGCTACGCAGTAACGAAACGGAAGTAATTTCAATATAGCCCAATATCAGCGACAGCTAGCCAGAATGTCTCGTTCAGCAGCGATCAGTTGCATCGCACTTATTTTTTCCACCCCACCATGTCCTTGAACCGCGCGAGCTCTTCTTCCTTCATGAAGACGGTGTGCTCCTTGCCCGGATAGAGGCGCTCTTTCACATCGCGGCTGTAGTCCTTGTACACCTGCTCGAGGACAGGGACGAGGTCGTGATAGATTTTGGAATGCCGGGGGACGTGCTTCTCATAAAGGTGAAAGAGATCAGAGCCGATGATATGCACGCCATCGGCGCGATTGCCCGCGCCTAAGCTGATGACCGGCACCGGCAACGTCTCGGCCAGGTACTCGCACACTTCTGAAGTGGTCACCTCGCACATGATGGAGAAGCAACCCGCGTCCACCATGGCCAACGCGTCATCGACCAATTCCTTCGCCCGCTCGGCAGTCTTGCCCTGCGCGGCAAAACCGCCCAGTTGCGGCATCCGCATGGGCGTGATGCCGATATGACCCTGCACGGGAATGCCCGCCTTGATAATGGCTTCGATGTAGCGCGCATGATGCTGGTTGCCTTCGCACTTCATGACCTCGGCGCCGGCCTTGGCGACAAACTTGGCGGCGTTGTCCACCGCCTGCTGCTCGGAAATATGAAAGCTCATGTAAGGCATGTCTACCATGCGCAACCCGTATTGCGATCCGCGCTGCACTGCCTGCGCCATAAACATCACTTCCTCGAACGAAACCGAAATGGTGCTTTCATGCCCGAACAACACCATGCCCCCGGTGTCGGAGACGCACAGAATCTCGACGCCGACGCGGTCGGCGACAATGGCGTTTTCATAGTCGTACACCGCGAGCTGAATGATCGGCTCCTTTTTCTTCTTCTTCTCGATGAGCATCGGGATCGTCACTTTCTTGCGTTTCTGCGTGGCTGGTTCGGTCATGGTCTGGTCCTTAGCGGGTGGCGGTAGAACGGGCTCATGAGGCGTGACCGGGCATCAGCGGGATCATAGCAATTGGTATGCCCTGGGTCGCGATGCCTCAGTCGTTTGATTTTCAAGCAGAAAAGCTGTGCTGAAAAGCGGTGCGGAAAAACTGTTGCGCAAGGAAACACGTCGTGATTTCGCATTGAAACACACCTTGGCAACGCCGTTCGACTCGAACGCTTTAGTCACGCGCACTATTCCTGAATAGACCCCAACGGCGCCTCCTGACCCAAAGCGCCTTGCGGCCGATGCCCAGCATGCTCGCGAGCTCGATTTCACTGTGGCTGTCCTGACACTGTATGACAATGTCCTTGATGTATTCTTCAATGGAAAGCGGTTTGTCGGGCGCACTGCGCGAGGTAGGCTTCCTGACGGTCGGTGGAAGCATGTCGGGAAGATCGTTACAAGTTAAAACCTCCGAGTCGGCAAAAATAACCGCACGTTCGATCAAGTTCTCGAGCTCGCGAACATTTCCGGGCCAGTGGTAAGTTCTGAGAAATGCCGCCACATCCTTGCCGATCGCACGAACGCGCTTCCCCGTCTTGCGGCTGTAGTGCTCGACAAAATGCTGGGCCAGCAACTGCACATCATTTCCGCGGCTGCGCAGGGGCGGCACGTGAATGTTGACGACGTTCAGCCGATAAAATAGGTCTTCGCGGAATGCGCCGGCCTCGACAGCTCGCTTCAAATCCCGATTGCTCGCGGCTACGAAGCGAACGTCTGCATCGAACACTTGGTGGCCGCCTACCGGACGCACTTGTTTTTCTTGCAGCACGCGCAGCAGCTTGACCTGAAGACTGGGGGCGAGCTCGGAGATCTCGTCGAGAAACAGAGTGCCTCCATCGGCTTGGCGGATCAAACCTTCGCTGGCAGCGGTCGCTCCGGTAAAGGCGCCCCGCTCGTGACCGAATAGCTCCGATTCGAGAAGGTCCGCAGGTATTGCACCGCAGTTTAGAGGAACGAAAGGTCCAGATAGACGCGGACTGGCGTAATGAATCGCCTGCGCGACCAACTCTTTACCCGTCCCGCTCTCGCCTTCGATCAGAACACTCGCCGAGGTCGGAGCAACGCGACGGATGTAACTGAGCATCTTCTTGAGTTCGTCGCTCTGCCCGATGATGTTGTCGATGGAAAAGCTCTTTTTCAGTTTGCGTTTGAGCGCAACGTTTTCCCTGCGCATTCGCTTCTCGTCAAGCGCCCGCTCTATCACATGAAGGAAGTCGTCGTTGTTGAAAGGCTTTATGATGTAATCGACCGCGCCTTCCCTCAGCGCTTGCACCGCATTGTCCACTGAAGAGTAGCTCGTCATTAGAATCATCGCGGCGTCCTTGTCGGCGCTCTTGAGCGAGCGGATGACCTCTATGCCGTTTCCGTCAGGCAGCCTGAGATCGGCAAGAACAAGATCGAAATCACCGGAAAGCGCCGTGCGCACCCCATGTGCCGCACTCTCAGCGAGCATGGCCTGATGGCCGCGGTTTGCCAGGAGTAACTGAATTGTTTCGGCCAGGATTCGATCATCTTCGATCACGAGAACCCGGCCGGGACGTGGCTCCGCGCGTGCTTCGTTCATAGAGACCCCGCTCCGAAGGGTAGCGAGATAATGAAGCGCGCGCCGTGCGGAGGAGCGTTTTCGACCCGGATCTCACCGCCGTGCTCATGAACAATTTCATAGCAGATGGCAAGACCGAGCCCAGTGCCCTCGCCTGCCGCCTTGGTCGAAAAAAATGCCTCGAAGACACGCGGCAAATTTTCCGGCGCGATTCCGGGGCCGGTGTCGGTGATCGTCACTTCGACCGAACGCCCAGCTACCAGTCGAGTCACCACGATGATCGCGCCTCGGCCTTGCATCGCCTGAGCGGCGTTCATAAAGATGTTGAAAAAGACCTGTTGTAGCCGCCCAGGATAACCGAGGACAATCCCCTCGGGGTCGGGGCGCCGCTCAATTTCGACGTTGGTTCCCCGTCGCTCTTGTCGGAAAAACGCGAGCGACTCGTCGATCGCGAAGTCCACGTTGAAACGCACAGGGGACTCATCGTCCACCCGGGAGAACGCGTTGAGCCTTCGAGTAATCGCGAGCACGCGCCCCACGTTGGACGCCAGGTTAGCCAACGCGTTCTGCAGCCCCGCCGGGGGAATATGCGATTGCGACTGCAGAACCTGCAGCGTCGATTGGACAGTCGCGAGAGGATTGGCAACCTCATGGCAAACACTCGCCAGCATGAACCCCATCGAAGCAAGTCTACCCATTTGCCTGTGAGCGAGCTCGAGCTCCCGCAGCCTGGACTCATCGACCACGACGATGCACGCCCCTGTTTTCAAGGGATGCACTAGCACCCGCTCATGCGCCTTGCCACCGGGAGTTTCGCGCACGACTTCGAGCGTTTGGGGCCTAAGCCACGGTGCTTTGCCGTTGAGAGCCGCCCAATATTCCGGCAAAGCGTCTTGCAGCGAACGACCCACGCCAGCGTTCGACGAAGAGGCCCAGGTTGACCATGCCGGGTTCATAGCCGTAATGATTCCGGCATGATCGGTGAGCAGCGCCGGCCAGGGGAGCTGTACAAGCAGCTCATGCAGCGTGTCTTGGCTGCGGCTCAACTGGCGTGTAGAACTTAGCATGTGCGTCGATAAACTATGCCCACGCGACTTGCCAAAACTCTCACTCAACATCAGGGAAAAGCTTTTCGTTCTCGACCGGGCAGGACCAGATTTTACTCTTTGCGGAAGGTGCAGGAGAGAGATGCCACGAAAGTTTCCGCTTCGCGACATCGCGCATCGGTTCTGCCGGTCGCCGACAAAACCCGTGTAAGCTGCCCCCATGATATTCGGGAACTCGGATGAATAAGTCTTGGCGTACGCCGACGCTGATTGTGATCTGCGGCGGATTGATCCTCACCCTTTCGTTGGGAACCCGTCAAGGCTTCGGGCTGTTCCTGCAGCCAATGACGTCGGAATTTGGCTGGGGGCGCGAAACCTTTGCGTTCGCGATCGCGCTGCAGAATCTCGTTTGGGGCGCGGCGCAGCCGTTCTCGGGCATGATTGCGGACCGCTTCGGCGCGGGGCGCGTGCTGGCCGGGGGCGCCGCGCTGTACGCCTTGGGCCTGGCCCTAATGGCGCTGTCCAGCACCGGCGTGGAGCTCGCGTTAAGCGCGGGTGTGCTGCTCGGACTTGCGCTTTCCGGCACGAGCTTCGGCGTGGTGTACGGAGTGATTGCGCGCACCTTCGCCCCCGAGAAGCGCAGCGTGGCGCTAGGCATTGCGAGCGCAGCCGGCTCCTTTGGCCAATTCGCGATGATCCCATATGGCTACGCGTTGATTTCGAATTTCGGTTGGTACGTATCGCTTCTCATGCTCGCGGCCTCCGCCGCGCTGATGGCGCCGCTCGCAAGCGCGCTTGCCACTCCGCGCGAGCATCGCGTTATGCAAAGTGGACAATCGATGTCGCAAGCGCTCGCCGAAGCTTTGAAGCACAGGGGCTTCTGGCTGCTATGCTGGGGCTTTCTCGTGTGCGGCTTTCAAACCTTGTTCATCTCCGTGCATCTGCCGGCATTTTTGCTGGACAGAGAAATGTCGGCGCATACCGGCATGATGGCGCTCGCGCTGATCGGCCTCTTCAATGTGTTCGGCAGTTTCCTCTGCAGCTACCTCGGCGGGCACTATCCGAGGAAATATCTTCTGTCGGTAATTTACCTGCTGCGCGCGCTTCTGATTGCCGTCTTCATAACGCTGCCCATGAGCCCATGGTCAGTTTATGTTTTTGCTGCTGTCATGGGACTTCTCTGGTTGGGAACTGTACCGCTCACCAACGGAGTGGTAGCCCAGATCTTCGGCGTGAGATATCTTTCTACGTTGTTCGGGATCGTCTTTCTGTTTCATCAGATCGGAAGCTTTTTAGGAATTTGGATCGGCGGCTACCTTTATGATCTGACGGGATCGTATCAACTGATCTGGATTATTGCGATTGCGCTAGGTGTCATAGCGGCCCTGCTTAATTGGCCGATCGACGACCGGCAAATCAAACGGCTGGAACTGAAGGAGAGCACTGCGTGACCAGGCGACCGGTAGTAATAGTCGCAACTTTGACCTTGGTGTTGGTGGCCGCTGTAGTGGGGCTTTGCGTTACGTTCGCTGCCTATTTGCGGCCTGAGGCAATCATTGATTTCGCGAATCGCATGTTTTTGTGTTGAGGCACGCTACACTGTGTGTCGTAGGGCAAAGCAAATGTCTTCTGTTCCTGAGTGTCGCGAACACCATCAAAATTGCCCTGCAGCTGATTTGCCCGGCGCCAATAATGCTGGCGTGAAGTTATCCAAACACGGAGTTTTCTGCTGTCACCCGCGCGGTATCGGGAAAAGGAATTGCCCGTGTTTGCGCATGACGAAGCAAGGGCGCCCGCGGCCCAGCTCTCTGAGCGCGCGACCTCTTTCTCCTTGTATGCTAAGGGCGCTGGTGCTATAGCTGAAGCGAAACCTGCAAGGAGGAAACCAGATGTCCAAGAGTTCCATAACGGTTCGCCCCAACAATTCTCCCATCGCTCGAAACTCCCCGACTTCAAGGCGGACCTTCTTGCGCAAGAGCGCCGCCATGGCCGGAGGCGCGCTTGCTTCTGGCGCTATGGGAAGCTCGCTCGCCCGCGCCGAGCCACTTCCCGTGCCGGACAGCGTGAAAGCTCCCGGCAGGATCATCGAGCCCAAAGCCTATGGAGTACCGTCCAAGTTCGAAAGCCACGTGGTGCGAACTCGCAGCGATGTCCTCGTCAACAAGCAGAACCTTTCCGACTGGAGCATGACGCCGCTCCAGCACCAGCACGGGGTCGTTACTCCCAACGGGCTGATCTTCGAGCGCCACCATGCAGGGACTCCGGATATCAATCCGGAGGCGCACCGCCTGGTGATCCATGGAATGGTGAAACAACCGCTTCAGTTCGCGATGAGCGACCTCATGCGCTATCCCTCCGTTTCCAAGTTCTATTTCCTGGAATGTTCGGGAAACACGCTCACGGACTGGACCAAAGCAGCTTCCAGCACAGTGCAGCAGAGTCATGGGCTGCTCTCCGGCGCGCAGTGGACCGGCATTCCGGTCTCCTGGCTGCTGGATGAGGCCGGGCTCGATCCTGGAGCGAAGTGGGTGCTGTTCGAAGGCGCCGATGGTGCAACGCACACGCGCTCGATCCCGATCGAAAAAGTGCTCGACGACGTGCTGCTCGTATACGCGCAAAACGGCGAGAGGCTGCGCCCCGAACAGGGTTATCCGCTGCGCGCGTTCATACCCGGCTGGGAAGGAAACGTCTCAGTGAAGTGGCTGCGCCGGATCAAAGTGGCGGACCAGCCTTGGCACTTCAGGAGCGAGACCGCCCGCTATGCAGACCCGATGCCCGAGGGCAAGTGGCGTCAATTCAGCTTCGTGATGGAGGCGAAATCGGTGATCACGACTCCTTCTGGCGGAATGAAGTTGAAGGGGCCGGGGCTGTATGAGATCCAGGGCTTCGCCTGGTCAGGCCGCGGCAAGGTGAGCGCGGTCGACGTCACTGTAGACGGCGGCAAGACCTGGCAGCCAGCAGTTCTGGAAGAGCCGGTGCTCGACAAAATGCTCACCCGCTTTCGCTACCGCTGGAACTGGGACGGCGCTCCGAGCAAGATCGCGAGCCGCGCTGTCGACTCGACCGGCTACGTGCAGCCGAGCGTTGAAGAGATCGGCAAAGTGCGGGCGATCGCCGGGTTCGTTCAGCACCACAATGGGGTCTTCCCTTGGTCAATCGGCGCGAGCGGGGAGGTGAAAAATGCGGTCGCTTAGTATCGCTGCGGCTGCTGCTGCAGTGGTCCTAGGCTGCTCGACGATGGGATCGATGACGACGTCATCGTCGGCGAAAGCCCCAGCAGCAGCTAAGCCACCGATCGCTTACGGCAAGCCGATCAGTGAAGCTGATATTGCCCTTTGGAACATCGACATTCGCACTGCCGACGGGAAAGGACTTCCCTCGGGTAGTGGAAATGTGGCCCAGGGCAAACAGGTCTACGAGGCTAAATGCACTGCCTGCCACGGCATGGACGCGAAGGGCGGGCCGCAATACGGGACGATGGTCGGCGGCATCGGCTCGTTCACGACCGATAAGCGAATTCTGACTCCAGGCAGCATGTATCCGTACGCGCCGATTCTGTTCGATTACATCCGACGCGCAATGCCCATGGATCGGCCGCAGTCCTTAAGCGCTGATGAGGTTTACGCGGTGTCCGCCTATTTGCTCCATCTGAACGGGCTCATTCCGGCTGACGCAGTAATGGATGCGAAGACCTTGCCTCAGGTACAAATGCCCAACCGCAACGGTTTTATCCTTGACGACCGGCCTGATACCCAAGCTGTGCGATGCATGAGGGACTGCACCAAGTAAAATCAAGCTAGGCGATGAGTACGAAGTCACGGATGGGACGACTCGGTTTCAGCCGCGTAAGCGGAAGCAAGCCGTGCAGTTGGGGGAAGTAGACGTACCCTGTCTCGGCTTGGGTTCTTCATACGGTCTTCGTCAAGATCTCTCTCTACTTACCACACGTAGTTCGCGTGCGACGCCCTGCCGCGTTTCCAAGTGAAGACGACCCCGGGCGATTCCCAAGCTTGCTTATCACCCGGGCAGCGTAGTCACTCAGAAGGTCACCTACCTTGGATTTCCCCGGGGACGGGAAAACTCGATAACTCGGATCTCGGGTTCTTCGCCGCGCAGGTATGGAGGCAACGAGCAAGTGTTGCGAACGTCCTTTGGGACCCCGGGAATCAGACAGCTCTCCAACTCATGCAACACGTCGGCATCCCTCGCGATACGGTATTTAACACTATGAATGCATTCGCGGTCGCGGAACTCGCACAAGTTTTCGGCGGTACCGCCGCATGGTCCGTTCGCGAGTCCCTTTGGACAGGTTTCGGGGCACACGTATTGGGTCGCTGCCAAGCGACACATCCCGCAGGTTTCGCAGCCGAACAGCGGCCTTTTTATAGCGCGTTCCATCAGTGTCAACAGACGATCAACTTGGCTGTGACGTGTGACTGGCTTTAATACCGGTCGCAAGAGCTTGGCGCCCAGCCCATCGCTGAATAGAAAATCGTGTATTCCCTTCATCGCGCGGAGGCGATATTCGCGCCAGTTCCCACGATTGGAGCGACGTGAGCGACAACGATCGAGATACCAAGCGTGTTGCGGAGCAGGGTCGGCGTGGCCGCCCTCAGGCAACGTGAACGACTCCTCCCAGGCTTTGCTCCACGTGTCCCGCTCGCCGCAAAGTTCGGACAATTCGGCAACCTGCGGCTGCAATACCGACAACTTTTCGATTGAATGCAGGCCGGTGATCTGTATTCCCGAATAACCGAAAAGCTTGAGCCCAACTATTTGCAAAGCAAGGCGGCGCATGACCCGGGAGGCGCCTTTATCGGCAAATACCCGCTCTTCTTCTTCGAGTAGAGCCATGACTGAATCAGTCACGGTCACTCCCGCGAGCTGGTGGTGGCGGATGTAGCGCGCTCTCGCAGGCGGCATTGGCATGACATTGGCCACCAACGGCACCCGATAATTGCGCATCTCGACCCAAGCGAGCGCCTCTTCGTATTTGCGCATGTCAAAGCCAATCTGGGTAATTACGAAATCCGCCCCCGCCCCCACTTTCTTACCAAGCTTCAGGTACTGAGCCATTGCGTCCTCTTCGCGGTATTTGAATGGATTCACCGCCGCAGCAGCACAAAGGCGGGGATTGAGCTGCTTAGCCCGCTCAATGGCCGGCACCGACTCGAGGTAGCGCGCGCGTTGGCCGGGGAGCTCCCTTTTGAGTCGGTCGCCTGTCAGGAAGAGGGCGTTTTCCAAACCATCTTCCTGCATGCGCTCGACAAACCCATCGAGCTCATCCGATTCCCGCCCTTTTCCCGAGAAGTGGACAAGGGGCTGCTTACTGCTGTACTGAAGAAGGTGGGACGCCGCTGCGATGGGGTCTGGGTCACGCTCGGAAACGACGCGGTCAGTGACCGCGAAGCCGGCCAGCAGTGGATCATCCGCGAGCACTTCAGCAATGCCGCCAAGCTTGTGAAGCTCGTCCCGCAGAATTTTGTCCACCGAAGGAATGAACTCGACAGTCCAGAAAAATCTTTCACTGGAAAGCGCTTCCCGGATTGCATTGGCGGGCGGAAGAGCGCGGTCACGAGGAG
>JBOIGA010000057.1:520-1788 GCA_050741875.1 Burkholderiales bacterium | reverse complement strand
AGGAGGAAGAAACTCGACCGCCACCTTATCGTCAGGCGCGCGCCGAGGAGGAGGCTCTGGCATCTCTCGAGGCATGGTCTTCACCGGCGCATAAAGAGCCTCGAACACCTTCTGCCTGAGTCGCACAAATTCAGGTGTTAAGAAAAGCTCGGGGCGCCTCAGCAGCGGCAGATCGATGAGGATGCTTTGCTGGATGCGGCCGTTTGCCATCATCTGCACGCGATCTGCGAGCCGCACGGACTCTTCGACATCTTCGGTCATGAGCAGCACCGTCTTCCGCGCATACCGATGGAGTTCGAGCAGCAGCCGATGAAGCTGTGTGCGCTCGAGTCCTGAAGCGAAGGGCGCGTCAAGCACGATGACATCGGCATCACACAGGAAAGTCGCAATGATTTCGGCACAGCAGCAAATCGAAGGGGGAAGGGCGCGCGTGCGGCAGTCTGCGAACTCGCTGAGTCCGAATTGGTTGATCAGCTTCCGCACATGCCCAGCCGAAGCGCCATCGCCTCCGCCTGTTGCGCGCTGCAGATTGTGCAGAAGAGTCTTCGCTGGACGCAGACTGTTTTGCTGATGGAGACGAATGCGGCGCGGTTTCGGCTTGCCGCCCCGCCGGTTAATGACGTCTCCGTCGAGATAAATGACTCCGTCGTCCAACGTCTCCAGCCCCGCGATCACCCGCGCGAGAGTGGATTTGCCTGATCCGCGGGGACCCAGAACAGCGCTAAACTCACTGGACCTTACTTCGACTGAACAATCGTCCAACGCTATCGTCGGGTAACTTTCACTCTCGTATTTTCTTCGCGCGTTTCGCACGGACAGCCATCCCGGCCGCCCGAGTATCGTGCGTTCATAGCCGGCGTGCGCCCGAACCAGCTCCCGCAGCCGTTCCTCACCTTCTTTCCCGTACCGCCTGCAGAGTTCCTGAAACCATTGACCATCGACAGCTAGTACAGTGGTCGGCAGCTCGCAACGTGCGGAAATAACCCGCAGTGGCTGACCTTGAACAGCGGCAGCAAAGCCGAATAGCTGGCCAGGGGTGTCGGCCCGGTAGGCGAAGCGATCTTTATCGCCTCTCTGCACCTCCGGATGCCCTATTCTGCCTTCCACGAGAAGATAGAACTCGCGAGCGGGATCGTTCTTCGCGTAAATGAATTGGCCTTTTCCGAAGGACTGTTCATGAGCGACAGACGCGATCTCGGACAACATCTCGGGAGGCGCAGTCCCCAGGAAGGAGCTGATGCGCAGTAGTTCCAGCTTTTTGTCGAAGG
>JBOIGA010000057.1:0-510 GCA_050741875.1 Burkholderiales bacterium | reverse complement strand
GCATGGGCTCTGGCAAGACGCCGCTATCCAGTCAGGCGGACTTGGACTGCGAGGAGGATTCGGTGGGTTCGGCCGAGCGGTCCGAAGGACAGAGGGACGCGGCCGCGACTGATGCGGAGGCGGCATGTTCCCGTGGCTCATTCGCGGCACTTGCAGGCGACGCTGCCGCGACTAAAGGCTGGTGCAATTCGGTATCGGCGACATTCAAGTCGGGTTGTGGCGGAGAGGGCAATGGGCAATACTTCGCATCAAACGATTCGTCGGTGATCCACTGGTACATCGCTTCCCGCGCCTGGTTCTCAGTGCGGAAGAATATTGCGCGCCGATCAATGCGTAGAGACCCGTTCTTTCCATTACCTCCCGCACCTGAAGCTTGATGCTGCTGAATACGAGCGTGATGCCGTTGTCCTTGAGGCGCGTGAACAAATGCCGTACCACCTCCTCGCCGGAAGCGTCGAGCTGGTTTATGCCGTCGCCCAAAATCAGACTGAATCTGGCTTTGGAATGGGA
>JBOIGA010000056.1:0-14310 GCA_050741875.1 Burkholderiales bacterium | reverse complement strand
GGTCTTGGAGACGACGATAAAAAGCGTTGTTTCGGCATCAGCGCCCTCAAGCGTAGCAAGCAGGTGGGCGCCGTCTATGTTAGAAACAAAACGGCAGTCGAGCGCAGAACTCGCGTAAGGTTTGAGCGCCTCGGTCACCATCAGAGGTCCCAGGTCCGATCCGCCGATCCCTATGCTGACCACGTGCCTGAAAGGTTTTCCCGTGTGGCCGGTGCGAGTGCCGCTGCGCACCGCGTCGGAAAAACGCCGCATGTGCTCGCGCACCTTCTCGATGGCGACGCTAATGTCGTTTCCCTCGAATTCGGTCTTGCGCGACGCGCGCAAAGCCCAATGCAGAACGGCGCGGTTTTCGGTGACGTTGATTCTTTCCCCGGCAAACAGCCTTTCGCGCCACTTGACCAGCTCGCGTTGCTCAGCCAGCGCCAACAGGAGCTTTAGCGTCTCCTCGGTGACAAGATTCTTCGAATAGTCGAGGAGCAGCCCGCACGCTTCGAGTGAAAATCGCTCGAAGCGCCGCGAATCCTCGGCGAACATCTGCCGCAGCGTTTTTTGCGCGATCGCCGCCTGATGTGCTTTGAGTTGCTGCCAGAACGGCGATTTAGTGAGAGATGACATCCGGAAGGTGAGGGATCAGTGAACAGCGAACGGTAAACAGTGAACGGCCTGATCCAAACCGTTCACCGTTTGCTGATTACCGTTCACCGAGACATTACGTGCGCTCAAACACAGCGGCGATTCCCTGGCCGCCGCCGATGCACATGGTGACGAGCGCGTACCGGCCGCCCGTTCTTTGCAGTTCGTACAGCGCCTTGATGGTCAGAATACAGCCGGTCGCGCCGATCGGATGGCCGAGCGCGATGGCGCCGCCATTCGGATTGACACGGTCCTTGTCCAGGCCCAGTTCTTTCGCGACGCCCATCGCCTGCGCCGCGAATGCTTCGTTTGACTCGATTAAATCGAGGTCGGAAATTTTGCGCCCCGCTTTCTCCATCACTTTCTTGACCGCGTTCACCGGCCCAAGTCCCATCACTTTGGGGTCGATCCCGGAATGCGCATAAGCAACCATTCGGGCCATCGCTTTCAATCCTTTCTTTTCGGCCGCACTTTTTTCCATCAGCACAACCGCCGCCGCCGCATCATTGATCCCCGACGCGTTGCCCGCCGTCACCGTGCCGTTGTCCTTCTGAAACACTGCTTTCATTTTCGCCAGGCTCTCCGCCGAAGTGTCGGCGCGGACGTGCTCATCGGTTTCGAACATCGTCACTCCTTTTTTGCTTTTCAGTTCGATCGGCAGGATTTGATCCTTGAAAATGCCTTTCGACTGTGCGAGCCCGGCGCGGCGGTGACTTTCCACCGCGTACGCATCCTGCTCCTCGCGTTTTAATGAGCAGCGCGCGGCGACGTTCTCCGCGGTGATTCCCATGTGCACGGTGTCGAAAGGATCGGTCAAGGCACCGACCATCATGTCGATCGCGCTCACGTTGTTCATGCGCGCGCCCCAGCGCAGATTGGGCAGGAGATAACCGCCGCGGCTCATGCTCTCGGCCCCGCCCGCGACCGCGCAGTCGGTGTCGCCGAGGAGAATATGTTGCGCGGCGGAAACGATCGCCTGCATGCCGCTCCCGCAAAGGCGGTTGACCGTCAGCGCCGGCGTATCGTGCGGCAAGCCGCCGTTGACGCACGCCAGACGTGAGATATACATATCGCGCGCTTCGGTATGGATGACGTTGCCGAACACGCAGTGCCCGACTTCTTGCGGGTCAACGTTCGCGCGCTTCACCGCTTCCTTGACGACTCTGGCGGCGAGGTCGGAAGGCGCGAAGTCTTTCAGGCTGCCGCCGTAATCGCCGATCGCGGTGCGAACACCGCTTAGTATCACAACTTCTCTTTTCTCACTCATGGCTGTCTCCGGATAGTTGTTTTCGGCCAAAAAGTTTACCACGAAGCTCTGAGCGCGCTCTCGCATGCGCTACAATGAATTCAAGTCGCTAGTCGCGAGTGGTTCGAGTCGCTAGTATGAGGATTTTCACTCTAGCCCCTAGCGACCAGTTACTAGCAACTCCAAAACATGAACGACACCGAGCGCAGGGAACAATTCGACTCCTGGCGCCTCACCAACCTCATTACCAAGAGCACGATCGCGATCGTGCTGGCGGGAGGTCGCGGCAGCCGGCTCATGAATCTCACCGAATGGCGGGCCAAACCCGCCGTACCGTTCGGCGGCAAATTTCGCATCATTGATTTTCCGCTGTCCAATTGCGTCAATTCCGGTATTCGCCGCATCGGCGTCGCCACGCAGTACAAGGCGCATAGTTTGATTCAGCACATTCAGCGCGGCTGGAGTTTTCTCGACGGGCAGTTCAAGGAGTTTGTTGACATTCTCCCCGCGCAGCAGCGCGTCGAGCACAACTGGTATCAGGGCACCGCCGATGCCGTTTACCAGAACCTCGACATCCTGCGCGAATACGCCGCCGACTACGTGCTGGTGCTCGCCGGCGACCATGTCTACAAAATGGACTACGGAAAAATGCTCGCCGATCATCTCGCCAATGCCGCCGACGTGTCGGTCGCGTGCTTCGAAGTTCCGTGCTCAGACGCCCGAGCTTTCGGCGTCATGCACATCGATTCCGACCGGCGCGTGACGGCGTTTCTGGAAAAGCCGCCCGATCCGCCTTCGGTTCCAGGCCGCGAAGGTTACGCGTTGGCGAGCATGGGAATTTATCTTTTCAACGCGCGCTTCCTCTACGAGCAGTTGATTCGCGACGCCGATTCGCACGATTCCTCGCACGATTTCGGCAAAGACATGATCCCGCACCTGGTTTCACGCTACCGCATCTACGCCCACCGCTTCGCCGACAGTTGCGTGTGCATGCCCGGAGGAATGCCTTACTGGCGCGACGTCGGGACAGTGGACGCATACTGGGAAGCGAACCTTGATCTGATCAAGGTGGTCCCCGATCTCGACATGTACGACCAGTCGTGGCCGATCTGGACTTATCAGGAGCAGTTGCCGTCAGCCAAATTCGTTTTCGACGGCGACTCTCGCCGCGGCATGGCGGTGGATTCGCTCGTCTCGGGCGGCGACATCATCAGCGGCGCGGCGATCAGGCGCTCGCTGTTGTTCTCCAATGTGCGGGTCAACAGTTGGAGCACGATCGAGGACTCGGTAATCCTGCCAAACGTCAACATTGGCCGCCATTGCACGATCCGCCGCGCGGTCGTGGACAAGCTGTGCAGGATTCCCGAAGGCTTCAGCGTCGGCGTCAATCCGGACGAAGACCGCAGGCGCTTCTACGTGACCGACAAAGGCGTGACTTTAATCACGCCCGAGATGCTGGGGCAGGATTTGCATCACTTTCGCTGACGCGAAAGTGGAAGGATGAAGGATTGAGAGATGAGGGATGAAAAATGCTTGTCCTCAGTCCTACTTTTGAACTTGGCTCAGTCCTCAGTCCTCAGTCCTGCTTTTGATACAGCCTGAACCGCTCGTCGCGATCGTTTTGTCGGCTGCCTTCCCAGATTTTGCTCCATCCGCTCGGTGTGCTCGGGTCGCCGTTCCTCGATTGCACGAGCAACAGATCGCACTCGCTCAGCCGCTCGCCTTCGCGCTCGGTAACGATGCCGCCGAAGTAATGCAGCATCGCGCGCTGGCTTGAGCCTAAGTTGCTAGTGGCGACGCAGCCTTCCGGAAGACTTTCCCTAAGCGAGGCGATGGTCCAGCGATAGCTTTTCATGCTGTCCACAAAAGGCAGCCACAGCGCCATCGCGAGGAGCCAGATCAGCGTGATCCCGGCCGCCCAGTTCACGAGCGCGCGGCGGCTGCCGCGTCCGATTCGCCAGACGAGCGCGATCCACGCGAGCGTCACGACGACAGAGAAAATCAGCGCGGGATAGTCGATAACGACCTTGAGTTCGGCGCCAAAACCGCGCAGCCAGTCGGCCACTTGCGCGGGCTCGCCGGTCAAAAGCGCGATCCAGCCGAGCCAGAGGAACCCTGCGATCAGGCCAAAAGTCATGATGCCAAACCAGTCGAGCGCGGAAAACGCGCCCCGCCGGAGGGTGTCAATCGAAGCCGCGGCGATCAGTGAGAGCGATACCAGGAGCGGCAAAGCGTCCGACTCGCCGGCGCCTTGGCTCAAACTCAAGAGCGCGAGGAGCACCGCGAAGACGATGAGCGGCAGCAACACACCGGGGCGCTGCCAGACCGACGGATGGCCGCGCCAGAGAGTCCACAAGGCGAGCGGCCAGACCGGCCAAGCAAACCACGGCAGAATCGCGACAAAGTGGCTGGTTGCGATCGAAACTCCCGGGCGCGGCAGAAACTGGCCGATTTCGATTTCCCAAAACCACGCATTGAAAAGTTGAGGCGAGCGCTCGTATAGAGCGTAGGGCCACGCGAGCAGCCACGGCATCAGGGCTAGAAGCGCAATGAAGATGGCGATGCCAACGCGAACATCGCGCAGTTCGTAGAGAAACATCGGCGCGAGCAGAATGGCGATGATGAGGCTCAAGGGGATGAGGATCCCGCTTCCCATGAAAGCGACGCCGATTCCGCAGCCGATCGCGATTCCTCCCCAAATAGCGCGGCTGGGCGCAAGCGCCACGCCGAAAAGCGTAAGCGCGAAGCCGGCGAGCGTGGCGAGTTCCGGGACGAGCAAATGGCCGCGCACGAGGAGCCCAAGACAGCCGACAAGCGCCATCGCCGCAACCCAACCGAAGCCGCGGCCAAAAAATTCGCGCGCCGCCGCGGCGGTGAAAAGCAGCGTCGCCGCCATGAATAAGCCCGCCGCGAGGCGTGCCGCATCGTGCAATTCGAGCGGCGGAGAAAAAAGCGCCGCCAAACCCGCCGCGGCCCAGTGCACGAACGGCGGATTGACGAGATACGGTTCCCCGGCAAGCGCCGGCACTAACCACTCCCCGCTCTGCAACATCTGGTATACGACGCCGATGTTCTCGGCTTCGTCGGGCTTCCATGGATCGTGGCCGATGAGACCGGGGAGTATCCAGATCAGCCAAAGAAGGAGGTAGAGCGGAAGTCGCGGGGTCCGCGTCCCGGGGAGTTCTTCAGTTGAAATGAACAGCGAACGGTGAACGGGAGACACCGGGTTCTTACCGCTCAACGCTTTTCGAGTGAACGGTGAACCGGGAACAGTTAACATCTTTTCCGTTCACTGTTTACCGTTCTCTGTTCACTGGACGATTTTGAGTTTCTGTCCTGCGGCCGGCTCGCCTTCGGGGTAAAGCGCGTTGATGAGTCGAAGCTGGCTTTCGGCGTACTTGTCGAGCGCCGAGCGCTTCGCCAGCTCGGCGAAACTCGTCCCGGATTTCGCAGTGATCGTCTGCAAGGTGCGAGGCTCGGCGAGCTTGCGTTCCTCGGCGGTGATCGCATGAAAGCTTCGAATGCTTTCATCGACCTCCGACGCAATGCGATTCATCGCCGCGCCGTTCGCCGCGATCGCGCCGAACAAAAACGCCTTGTCGCCGAGATGGATCGCCGCGACTCGCGCCGGTCTGCCGCTCGCCGCCGTGGCGGTGATCGCGGCGGGTAAACCGTTGATCGAAATCGAGCGAATCTCGGTGCCGAAGCCGGCGCGAATCGCTTTTCTCAGCGTCTGCTCCGGTGTGGACTGCGCGGGGACGCCGAGCAGTTGCATCATGGCGTCACCCTTGTTGTTTTGGGCGCGCACTTCAGCGGGCGAGTTGCGAATTCTCCAATCCGGCGGAAACTTGAGCGCCAGTCCCAGCTCGGCGTGGTAGAAGCCGCCGTCGCGAACGACACCCTGCGCGGCGCTGTCGTCAAACACCAGTCCGTCGATGTGCTCGAAAAATTCCGCGCGATTTTCGGTCTTGCGGGTAGGCGCGACTTTCCCGGCTTCGGCGACCACTTCCTTCAAGCGCGTGTCGTTGTCCGGGTGCGTTGCAAAGAGTCCATGATAGCGACGCGGCTCGCGCCCTTCCTGCTTGGCGATTTCGGCGTCGAACAATTCCTGATCTTTTAGCGCGGACACGACTCGCACCATTGCCTGCGGATCGTAGCCGTTGCGGGCGAGATATTCAGCGCCGAGCCGGTCGGCCTCGAGCTCGTCTTCGCGGCCGTAGCCCGCGAGCAGCGCGCCGCCGATTGCGTTCAGCGCCTGTTGACCCGCGCCCGTACGAAGCTGGGGCACGAAAATCGAACCGAGAATCGCGGCGATCCCCGCGACCTGAGCCTTGCTTTGCTGCTGCACAGAATGACGCGCGGTCACGTGTCCAATCTCGTGCCCAAGCACCGCCGCGAGCTCGGCTTCGGAATTGAGATACGCAAGGATGCCGCGCGTGATGTAGATATAGCCGCCAGGAAGCGCGAATGCGTTGATGTCGGGAGTATCGAGAACCGCGAAATGCCAGTCGAGGTCGGGGCGGTGACTGGTTTTGGCGAGTTTCTCTCCGATGGCGTCAACATAAGCCTGCAACTCGGCATCGTCATAAACACCGAATTGTTTTTTGATCTGCGGATCGGCTTCGGCGCCGATTTTGACTTCCTGTTCTGCCGAGATTAGCGCCAGATCTCTTTCGCCGGTGACGGGATTTTGCGCGCAGCCCGCAAGCGCGGCGACGAGAAGAATAAGAATCGAAAATTTCATCGTTTCATTCTAACAAATCGGGAAAAACTCCCGGGGAACTTACGCTTACAATCCCAGTCTGGTTTACAAATTCTATATGGAGACAAAAATGAAAAAGCAAAAACTAGGAATCGCCGCGGCAGGTTTGATCTGCGCCGCGACAGCAACGGCTGATGACGGCGCCCTGGGCGACTGCGTTAGAGCGGCGTTGGCAGAACAAAAAGGCGATTTTGTTAAAGTGGAATACTTGAGCAAGAGTGCGAAGGGAGTTCCGACATTTGAGCTTGAGCTGCGCGATGCTGATGGAATCGAGCACGAATTCATGTGCGACGCGACCAATGGAAAAATCTACGAGCATGAAACCGAGGTAGACAAACCGTCCGATCCGAAATTTGCAAAGAACATGAAGGTGAAAGAGAAGGAGGCGAGGGCGATTGCCAACAAAGCCCATCCTGGCGAGGTGGTCGAGGTGGAATATGAAATCGAATCAGACGGCGGTTCGACTTATGAGTTCGACATCATGGGAAAAGATGGCAAGGAAACGAAAGTCGAAGTGGACGCCGCGACCGGCAAGATCATCGAAGTCCATACCGAGGAGTGGGAAATCGGCGAAGAGCCGAAGGAGACACGCGGCAAGAAATAAACTCGGCCCGTCAGCAAAAAAGCCGCCAGAGATGGCGGCTTTTTTTTCTTCTCAATTGAAATTGCCGGAACTCAAAAGAGCCACGTCAGCTGCTGGCGGTATCGGCTTGACTTACCCGCATGACGACTTGCGCAATTGTGATGAAACCGGCCGGCAAGAGTTTCTGCTCTTGGCGGTTTTTATTTCGCGCCGCTGGTGCTTTTATACCGAGTGCGAAAACGTTCGACTCGTCCGGCGGTATCAACGATCTTTTGCTTGCCGGTGTAAAACGGGTGGCAAGCCGAGCACACTTCGATGTGCAAGGTGGGCTTGCCCAAAGTGGAGCGGGTCTTGAAAGTGTTGCCGCAACTGCACGTGACAGTTACTTCTTTGTAGTCGGGGTGGATTTTCGGTTTCATCGCAAGGCGACCTGTTGAAAAAACGCGAATTATCCACGCCGACCCAAGATGACGCAATGATAGACCGCTGGCGGCGGGATAATCCTTTATGCGGGTGGCGAACCTTCCTTGAACATTCCCCGAAGCTGCTTGCGAAACTCGGGAGTGTCCTCGTGGCCATGGACATGAACTCCGTGTTGGACAGCGGCCTCCAAAAGCTCGTCATCGCTCTCCGCGGCGAGTGCAAGAGTGCAGTTCATTTCGCTGGGATATTCACGGCAGTCTATGTACTTGCGGGTCATATCACCCTCCTCTGGAGATCATTTGTTTGCAGACAATTATTGTATAGATGCTTCGATCGCTCAATGCAAGCTCAACCGCGGCGCATCGAATCAAAAAAGTCGGCGTTGTTCTTGGTCGCTTTGATCTTGTCGAGCAAAAATTCCATCGCTTCCAGATCGTCCATCGGATAGAGAAGTTTCCTCAATACCCAAATTTTTGAAAGCACCTCGGGTTTTATGAGCAGTTCCTCTTTCCGCGTCCCTGAGCGATTAACATTGATCGCGGGATAAATCCGCTTTTCGTGCATCCGGCGATCGAGATGAATCTCCATGTTGCCGGTGCCTTTGAATTCTTCGTAGATCACATCGTCCATGCGCGAGCCGGTGTCAATCAACGCAGTGGCGATGATCGTGAGCGAACCCCCTTCCTCGATATTGCGCGCGGCGCCGAAGAAGCGTTTGGGTCTTTGCAGCGCGTTGGCGTCAACGCCGCCGGTCAGCACTTTGCCCGAAGCGGGAACGACGGTGTTGTATGCGCGCGCAAGCCGCGTGATCGAATCGAGCAGGATGACGACATCTTTCTTGTGCTCGACCAGGCGCTTGGCTTTTTCGATGACCATCTCGGCGACCTGCACATGCCGCGTCGCCGGCTCGTCAAAAGTCGACGACACGGTTTCGCCTTTCACCGACCGCTGCATCTCGGTCACTTCCTCGGGCCGCTCATCGATCAAAAGCACGATGACGATGACTTCGGGGTAATTGGTCGTGATCGAATGCGCGATGTGCTGCAGCATCACCGTCTTGCCGGCTTTGGGCGGCGAGACGAGCAAGCCGCGCTGGCCCTTGCCGATCGGCGCGACGATGTCAATTACGCGGCCCGTAATATTTTCCTCGGCCTTGATATCGCGCTCGAGCGGCATCGCCTCGTCGGGATGCAGCGGCGTCAGATTTTCGAAAAGAATCTTGTGCTTCGAATTTTCCGGCGGCTCCGAATTGACCTTGTCGACTTTGACGAGCGCGAAGTAGCGCTCGCCGTCCTTCGGCGTTCTGATCTCCCCTTCGATCGAATCGCCCGTGTGGAGATTGAAGCGGCGAATCTGCGACGGACTCACGTAGATGTCGTCGGGCCCGGCCAGATAAGAGGTGTCGGGCGAGCGCAAAAAACCGAAGCCGTCGGGAAGGACTTCGAGCGTGCCTTCGCCGAATATGCTTTCGCCGCGCTTCGCCTGGTTTTTGAGCAGCGCGAAAATCAGGTCCTGTTTGCGCAGGCGGTTGGCGCCGTCAATCTCATTGACGGTGGCCATGTCAACGAGTTCGGTGACATGGAGATTCTTCAGATCGGATAAATGCATGCGATGCTAAGTAAACGGTGAATCGTGGGGAGGTTGGGAAGGCGGACTTGGGTGCCCGCAGGAAACGCGTCGAAGGTTAGCCTATGTCAAATATTGCTGTCAATAAACGCGAGAAGCTGGGATTTGGAAAGCGCTCCGACTTTGGTGGCTTCGACATTGCCGTTCTTGAACAGCATCAGTGTGGGAATGCCGCGAATGCCGTATTTGGGGGGTGTGCCCTGGTTTTCGTCGATGTTGAGCTTGGCGACTTTCAGGCGTCCAGCGTATTCGCGCGAAACCTCGTCGAGGATCGGCGCGATAACCTTGCACGGGCCGCACCATTCGGCCCAGTAGTCCACCAGCACGGGAAGCGGCGACTGCAAGACTTCCGGTTCGAAAGTCGAATCGCTCACGTGGTGAATATGCTCGCTCATGGGAATCTCTCTTCTTGTCATCGGCCAGGCTGGCCGGGAGGTATGTTGGAGCTATGCTATCCAAAAAAAATCCCGCTGGGAAGCTGGGAATCTCCGGCCAAGTCCCGCGCGGTCGCGACGGCGGCTTTGCTTTTCGCCGAGAATGGGTCGTCCAAAGTCAGCCGGAGCCTGGCCTTTACCTATCGCCGCGTGCAGCCGACCCATTCTCGTGAAAACGCGATCCGTGAAGGACTGGATCAGAGGTTCCCTGGCCAAGACCTTCGGGCGAGCGTGATAAAATGAAAATCGTTCGAGCTGGAGATTTCTTATGACTTATGTTGTGACCGAAAGCTGCATCAAGTGCAAATACACCGACTGCGTGGACGTGTGTCCCGTGGACTGCTTTCGCGAAGGCCCCAATTTCCTCGTCATCGAACCCGACGAATGCATTGATTGCACGCTTTGCGTCGCGGAATGCCCGGTCGACGCGATTTTCGCCGAAGATGATGTGCCCGAAGACCAGCGCCATTACACTTCGCTCAACGCCGAGCTGGCCAAGATCTGGAAGCCGATCGTCGAGAAAAAGCCCGCACCTCCCGATGCCGACGACTGGAAGGACGTGAAAGAGAAGGAACACCTGCTGGAACGTTAACCTGACCGCGGTCTTTGCGAGCCGCTAGGCGAAGCAATCTCGGTTTTCTTGTTCCCAGATTGCTGCGTCACGAAGAACCGCTCCTGACAATTCGTTTCCAATGACGCAACGTCTCGTCAAACCCTATAAAGGCCGCGGCGGTACGCTCAATCCCGATGGGCGTTTCGAAGGCCTCAAACGCGAGGCGTTCGACGACGGCTGGGGGGAGCTCGAGCAACCGCCGGCGCTAGAAACGACTGTCATCGCGGAACCCGCGCGTTCGATCATCGCCCACAACGATTCTCCCGACGTCGGTTTCAACCAATCCATCAATCCCTACGCGGGCTGCGAGCATGGTTGCATCTATTGCTACGCGCGTCCAAGCCACAGCTATCGCGGACTCTCGGCGGGACTCGATTTCGAAACGAAGCTTTTCGCCAAGACCAATGCGGCAGAGCTTTTGCGCCAAGAGCTGGCAGCGAAAAGTTATCGCTGCGAGACCATCGTCGTCGGCGCCAACACCGATCCGTATCAGCCGATCGAGCGCCAATGGAAAATAACGCGCTCGGTGCTCGAAGTTCTCGCCGAGCACAATCATCCGGTCGGCATCATCACCAAGTCGTCGCTGATCGAGCGCGACATCGACATTCTCGCCGCGATGGCGAAGAAAAATCTTGTCCGCGTGCATGTCTCGATCACGACCCTCGACCACGGAATTTCGCGTTATCTCGAACCCCGGACTTCAGCGCCCAGACGCCGCGTGCAAACTCTTCGCACCCTCCACGGCGAGGGAATTCCCGTGGGAGTGATGGTTGCTCCGGTCATTCCCTTTCTCACCGACTCCCAGCTCGAACCGATTCTCGAAGCGGCAGCCGAAGCCGGCGCGGATTCGGCCGGATACGTTCTTCTTCGCCTGCCATACGAGGTCAAGGATTTGTTCAAGGATTGGCTCACGAAGCATTTTCCGCTGAAAGCGGAGCATGTCATGAGCTTGGTGCGCCGAATGCGCGAAGGACAGGAATACGATTCGACATTCGGCGTTCGCCAGCGTGGCACTGGAGTGTTCGCCGACTTACTGGCACAGCGGTTCAGGAAAGCGTGTACTCGTTTAAAGCTTAATCAGAATCGCGGCGAACTCGACACAGCGCAGTTCCGAAAACCGAGTGGGCAACTCTCGTTATTTGAGTAAACAGTGAACGGTAAACAGTGAACAGATTAATAAGAAACTTTACCGTTTACCGTTCGCTGTTTACTGTTCGCTCATGACAGTCTGCCTCTACGCCAGCGCTGAGCTCGGCAAGTACGGCTTTCCCGAAGGTCATCCATTCGGAACCGACCGCCAGCAGAGATTCCTGGATGAAGCGAAAGCGCAAGGGCTGATCGAAAGGGTGTCCCTCAAACCGGCGGTCAAGGCGACACGCGAAGAGATCGAACGCTTTCATACCTCGGTATACGTGGATCGCGTGGTTGCATTGTCGCAATCCGGAATGGGGTATCTCGATCAGGGGGATACTCCCGCGTTCGCCGGAATGTTTGACGTGACCGCGCACGTCGTCGGTTCGGCGCTCGATGGCCTCAATGGGATCATGCGGGGCGAATGCGCGCGTACTTTTCAGCCAATCGGCGGGCTGCATCACGCCCGCCGTAACCACGCCGCGGGTTTTTGCGTGTTCAACGATCTGGGCGTGGTCATCGAAACCTTACGCGCGAAGTACAAGATCAAGCGCGTCGCTTACGTTGACATCGACGTGCATCACGGCGACGGCGTGTTTTACTCGTACGACCGGGACCCCGACTTGATCTTCGTTGATCTGCATGAAGACGGCCGCTTTCTCTACCCAGGCACCGGCGGTGCGAATGAGACCGGAGAAGGTACGGCCGCGGGCACCAAACTCAACATTCCCATGCCTCCGGGAGCGGGAGACGACGAATTTTTCAAAGAATGGGAGACGGCCGAAGCCTTCTTGAAGAAATTCAAACCCGAATTTTTCATTCTGCAATGTGGCGCGGACAGCCTCGAAGGCGATCCGCTCGCGCATCTGCGCTACTCCGAAAATGCCCACGCGCACGCAGCAAAGCGTCTGTGCAAACTAGCCGACGAATATGCGAAAGGCCGGATCATGGGTTTCGGCGGGGGCGGCTATGATCGGCGCAATCTCGCCCGCGCATGGAGCGCCGTGCTCGCTGAATTCTTAAGTTAGGGACTAGGGGGCCAGAACATCTGATTTACTTCCTGACCCCTGACCCCTGCTTTTCCCTGCACCAACTCAAGGCGATTGACGCTGCAATGCACAATTAGGTCGCGTTTCGCGGTGTAAGTCCAATCTCATCCTGTTGATTGCAAACACAACTGGTTTGGCATGCCGGTTGCTCAAGTGGCGCTGGACATGCAGCGGCGACTTGAGAATGAATTGGCCACGCGGAATCGCCAACGCTGGCGCTTAATAGGACTCCGATGAAAATCCTTCTATTGGTGGCCGCACCCGCCGAGATTGAATCTGTGCGCGCAGCAGTACTGGCCGCGGGCCATGAAGTCGTCGCCGAATTGAGCTCATTCACCGGCTTGCTTCGCTCGACCGAAGCAGCCAATCCCGATCTCATTCTTATCCGCACTGATTTTCTGGACGACTCGACGCTGAACCATCTTGCCGAGCTCAACGTTGGCAAGTTGCGGCCGATCGTCATGTTTACCCTCGATGAAGAACATATTCACGAGGCGGTGCGTGCGGGTGTCTCCGCCTACGTGGTCAACGGCTTCTCCGCTGAGCGAGTGAAACCCATTCTCGATGTCGCGGTCGCGCGATTCAATGAAGAGATGGCGGTATGGCGCGAGCTCACTCACATGCAAGACAGGCTGAGCGAGCGCAAACTTATCGAGCGGGCCAAAGGGATTCTCATGGATGGTTCCGGAATGAGCGAGGAGAGTGCATACCAGGCGCTGCGCAAAGAGGCCATGAACAAAAATATGCGGCTCGCCGAAGTTGCCTCACAGGTGATCGCAGTCGGCAAACTGCTTACGCCAAAAGGCCGGGGCAACGTTATCAGTTTGCAGCGAAGGTAGACCAACAGCATGGGTTGCCGGTAACGAAAGATTCAAAAGAAGTTCAGAAGGCGATTAGGTGACCTCCCGGACCGCGACTTCGGTGTGCAGTGTCGTGGCTTTCGCCTCGCCGTGAAAAGTTCCGGAACCCGGGGCAGCGTGTTGCGGACTCGTCCCTGCCGCCACTGCAACATGGCGATCGGCGACAACCAGGCCAATGCTCGGGTCGAATCCGCGCCACCCGCCTCCGGGAAGGAAGACTTCAGTCCAGGCATGCAATTCTGAATCGTCGCCCGCGCCCGCGTGATAACCGCTCACGAAGCGCGCAGCGATACCGATACCGCGGCAGGCATCGCACATCAACACCGCGAGATCGCGGCAGGCGCCGCGCTTCAGCGCCAGCGTTTCCTCCGGGGCTCGAGCCGGACCCTCGTCACGATGTTCGGTTTCACACAGCGAGTGAATTCGCCGCGTCAGTTCAACCAAAAACTTCAACGTGTCTCCCCCGGTTTCACGATGCAGCGCCTGTGCAAGCTGGTCAACCTGCGAAGAGAGTTCAGCACGCAAAAGATAAGGCGCAAGCGCCGTCGCAAGCTCACTCGAATAATGCAAAGGCAATTGCGTGTCCGCGCTATCGAGAAAAACAAAGTCCAGGGGATTGGCGCGCAGCGTTTGCACCCGCGAGAAAGTGTCGAGCGTCAGGCCGCGATGGTTCCCCGAGAACCACATCGCATGCGAGGAATTGCCATCGAGATCCACGCACGGGACCAGGGTTTGCGGCGCGGGGTCAACTTGCAAATCGAATGCCAGCAGGCTCTGCGTCACGTCGCTGCGCGGACGCAGCCGCAGAGTGTAGCTCGCCAGCCCAACAGGGGATGCATAGGTGTAACGCGTCGTGTGGCGGATCTCGAAAATCATAAGGATGAAAGATGAGGGATGAGGGATGAAGGATGAAGGATGAAGGATGAAGGATGAAGGATGAAGGATGAAGG
>JBOIGA010000055.1:0-14342 GCA_050741875.1 Burkholderiales bacterium | reverse complement strand
CTCAACGTGTGGGCGTCCTGGTGCGACTCGTGCCGAGACGAACATCCGCTGCTGCTCGATCTCGAAAAGCGCGACCTCGCCAAGATCGTTGGGCTCAACTACAAGGACAAGCGCGAAGACGCGATCCGGTGGCTGCAACGCTTCGGCGATCCGTACACGCTTTCCGTCGCTGATGTCGACGGCGTGACTGGAATCGATTACGGCGTGTATGGCGTTCCCGAAACCTACGTGATCGATAAGAACGGCGTTATCCGCTACAAGCACGTCGGTCCGATCACGCGCGAGGCGATGGAGGCGACCATCCTTCCGCTGATGAAAAAACTTGATGCTTAGGTTGTTTGTCCTCTTGTTCTTCCTGAGCACGAGCGTCTTCGCCCAGAACGCCGCGATGGAAGAACGCATGTCGCGGCTGTCCGAGCAATTGCGCTGTCTCGTCTGTCAGAACCAGACGCTCGAAGACTCCAACGCCGACCTCGCGATCGATCTGCGCAAACATATCAGAGCCCAGATCGAAGCCGGAAAAAGCGATGAGCAGATTCTCGATTTTCTCGTTCAAAGATACGGCGAGTTTGTTTTGTACAAGCCGCGCTTGCGCGCGGAGACGGCGCTGCTCTGGTTCGGGCCCTTGTTGTTTCTCGCGATCGGCGCGATAGCGATGGTGATCACTGTGAGAAAGCGCGCAACGCGCAAAATCGAACCGTCGCGTGAGGAGCATGAGAAAGCGCTTGAGATCTTGAACCGTTCATGACGGTTTTCTGGATCCTCGCGGCGCTGATGATAGTGGCTGCCCTCGCCTTTGTTCTGCTGCCGTTATTTCGGCGGAACCCATCCTCGGGGCTCGATTCAAACCAGGTCAACATCGGCGTTTATCGCGATGAACTGTCCGAGCTCGAAAGCGATTTGGAAAGTGGCGGTTTGAGCGCGGAGAACTACCGCGAAGCGCGGGCCGAGCTCGAGCGCAGCCTTCTCGACGATGTGGCGCAGCCACGAAAGGCGCCGAGCACGAGCCGGAGCAGGCTTGGCGTGGTGTTGGGTTTCGTGCTTCCGTTGTTCGCGATTTCTTTCTACTTGCTGGTTGGCAGCCCGGGGATGCTCTCGCCGCAAGCGCCGATGCAAGCCAACGATCTTTTGCAACAGCTGGAGCGGCATCTCGAACAAAATCCCAACGATCCCGAGGGCTGGAGTGTGCTTGCGCGCGCGTATCAAGCAATGGAGCGCTATTCGGATGCCAGCGCCGCGTTCGAAAAAGCCAGCACACTGACTCCCGATAACGCTCAGCTTCTCGCCGATCACGCCGACGCTCTCGCAAGAGCAAGCGGTGGCGTCCTCGCGGGTAGACCTTCCTTGCTGCTGACCCGGGCACTGGAGATCGATCCAAAAAACATCAAAGCACTGGCGTTGCTCGGCGCCGCGGCCTATGACGCCGGCGATCACAAAACCGCGAGCGACTACTGGCAGCGGTTGCTTGCGCAATTGACTCCGGGATCGGAGGAAGCGCGGATCGTGGAACAGCGGATCGCGGAAGCGCGCTCGCGCGCGGCGGCGGTTTCGTCCGAAGCCATTCGCGGCACCGTCAAGCTGAGCCCACATTTGCAAGATAGCGTTGGCGCCGACGACACCCTTTTCGTTTACGCGCAATCCGACAATGCCAAAATGCCGCTTGCCATCATCCGCGCCCGCGCGAAAGAGCTGCCGTTCTCATTCGTTCTGGACGACTCCAAAGGCATGGCGGGTGGGGTCAAACTTTCAAGCGCGGACGAAGTGCGCGTGGTGGCGCGCATTTCCAAATCAGGTCAGGCGAGAATCGTCGCCGGTGATTTGCAGGGAGCGCTCGCAAGCGTCAAACCCGGGACGAGTGAAATGGAAGTCGTGATAGATCAGGTGATCGGCGCAGAGGGCAATCAATAGTTGAAAAGGGTTGGCGGCGCAAGAAAAATAACGATTCGGAACTGATCCGGCGGTGCTTGAACACCATGGACAACGCAAAAATTAAAAGCGACTGGAAAAGGCGCGGATTCAGTTGCGGTATCTGGACCGATCCTCCTGGGCAGGTCTGGGCGGACTTTGTCCACGACAGCGACGAACTCGTCATGCTTTCGCAAGGTGAGATTGAAATTTCTTTTCTCGGAACCGTTCTCCGTCCTGAAATCGGCGAAGAAATTCTGATTCCCGCCGGCGCGTCCCATACCGTCAGGAATATCGGCAAGACAACCAATCGCTGGTATTACGGTTACAAGCGGGGTTGATTCATGGCTTTCGCGATTTTCAGGTTCTACGAAGAATTGAACGATTTTATCGCCGAAGAGAGGCGTAAGCAGGTTTTTGGCTATGCCTGTGCGCAGGCAGCGACAGTGAAGAATGCAATGGAAGCTCTCGGTGTGCCGCACACTGAAGTAGAACTGATTCTGGTGAATGGAGTATCTGTTGACTATTCCTACCTCGTGCGAGATGGAGATTTCATCTCGGTCTATCCGCAATTCGAAGCCCTCGACATCACTCCGCTATTGAAGCTGAGAGATAAGCCTCTGCGCCGAACGCGTTTCATTGCGGATGCTCATCTGGGCCGGCTGGCGAAGTATCTGCGTATTCTGGGTTTCGATACGCTCTATGACGGCAACTACAGCGATCTGGAGATTGTGCGCATCGCAACCGGCGAACACCGTATTGTATTGACTCGCGACCGTGCTCTTTTGATGCACAAATTGATTACTCACGGCTGCTACGTGCACGCGACAAAACCGCGGGAGCAACTAAACGAAATTCTCGCGCGGCTGGATTTATACCGCTCGTTCAAACCGTTTAGCCGTTGCCTGCGCTGCAATGAAGAACTTGAGGAAGCGAATCGTGAATCGTTGAACGGACGTGTACCCGGCGAATACGACCGGTTCTGGACGTGCAGGCAATGTGACCACATCTACTGGCAAGGCTCGCACTGGCAGCGTATGCGCGCTTATCGGTGAGCTTGAACACGCGGCGCATGTCTGATCAACAATTCATGCGCCGCGCTTAGAACTTGCTCAGATTGCGCGGCGCGCTACAAGAAGACCGGCTTTACAGCTAGGGCAGCGAAGCAGGGGTGCGGTTTAACCGCTAATGAAAAGCTTGACCGGTGAGCGGCAAGCTTGCTTGAGGCGACTCCATGTGGAAGCGCGGTTTGCAACACGTGATGCGTCGTTTTGGTCGAATGTCCTCATGCCAGTGGCACACGGCCTTCCCGCTAGACAATTGGGCGATCACTGGTCTTGAGGTATTCCATTTGTATTCGGGACGTGAGCCCGTCTAGATCGGGAAACAGGGAGCTGTCATGGATTCCACATTCAAGCAGTTGTGACCGTAATCTCGTGAAGTGATCAGCGGACACGAGGAGCTTGCTGACGCGATCACCGTAAGTCTGGTTCATCTCGAGAGCAACGAATTTTGCTTCCGCGTCGACGCGCTCGTGGACTGTAAACACTCCCGCTTGGGCTCTGATCCTCGCAGTAACATGCCGTGGCTCAAAGACCATTGTCTTTGTGACTTCCAGTGGAGAGCGCGAGCTTGGGCTCCTATCAAAGCGAGAAGGGCGGCTGCTCACGTCTCGAACAATGTCTGCATCTTCCGGCTCAAAAACCCATACCACGCCAGAGCGCGCTGTGTCTTTGGCGGGTTCGCGAACGGCGAACCATAGCGCAGCGAGGGGATTCTTTGTCCAATCGAGTAGTCGCGTTGGAAGACCATGATGCTGCGCAACAGCTATCCAGTCCCAAAGGTTGTCTGGCGGGGTAGTAAGGAACGTTAGTGCTTCCCTTCGGAACGCAGAAAAGATCTTTGCTTCCGCCTCTGCGGTTACCGCACCAACCAACTTGTATCTGGCGATTTTGGGCAAGAGCGGACAATCTTCCCGTTGGCCACGATAAAGGGTGAAAGAGGAATCGCCGCTCCTTCCCTCAAGATAGCGGAGGTAGTCGCTGAGGCTCGTCACGCCGGCTGGACTTGTCATCTTGCTAATGTTGCCGCTAACCGGCGCTTAAAGGGCAAGCGCAGCGCCGCTGTTTGCAGGTCCGTTTCACGATGGGATGGACTCCCCCCGCTCTTTGTGCGGCATCATGGTGCCAAGCTGAGTCATGTGTGCGAAACGAGAGGAGGGAGCGAGAACGGGACGATCATCCGCGCTTCTCGATTACGCGAGAGATCACATTTTTGATTTCACCCTCTTCGAGCTGTACTTCCTGTTCTTCGATGCGAAGTTTGGCACTTCGGCCCTTCAGTTTGGCGTAGAGCCAGTTCGCCCAGTCCGCTTGCCACTCCGCTTCCAAAACTGAGAACAAGCTCTAGCGTTTCCGGAGCTCCAAAGGCCTTGCGGAAGGACCAAGTTTGGAGCGTCAACTTGGCATCCCCTGGCAAGGACACACTGCTACCCGAACCAACTTGTTTGGTGTTTCCCATGAGATCGAAAGCGAGCTTTCGGTCGTCAGTATCGATGCACAGGCGAATGCTCATTTTGAGTTCTAACTTAGAGTGGACCACCTAACAGGTGCGATTATCTATACCAATATAGGCGTGTAATCCAGTCAAGCATCTGATTCGACTCCACGGTCGTTTAACGCTGACCAAGCCGCATGCTAATGACATCTACGACTCCCAACAAGCCCAATCTTCTCGATCAAATCCAAGCCAAGATACGTCGCTTGAAAAACGAAGGGTCAAGTTTTGCATTAACACATAGGCGCTGATTTTTATTTCTCCTCTCTCACAAACCCGATCGCGCGCTTCTTCATCTCAGTTGGCGTCATGGCTTGCCGGATCGCTTCGAACACTAAGCGCGCGTCAGGCTTCGTTTTCATTCATTGGGCCGCTTCGCCCAATTGCTTGTGTGAGGCGAGTAATTCTCGTAGCGGCACGAACGTGCGCATGATCATTGACCGCGATCGCCTGCGGGGAAAATCGAGTCTGAGCTGCCCCATTTTTTGCCTCCCTGGCAGGCTCACGCCCTCCACCCGCACGTGCATAGCACCGATGGGAGCGGTGCCTTCACTTCGTCCCGATGCCGATGTTGATCGGGTTGGTCAGGATGGCGGGGCCGCTCCCCCGGGAGCGCTCGCGGAGCATCCGGTCCAGCGCCTGCTGGACCACAGCTGTCTGCTCCTCCGTCAGGTTCAGCTCGCCGAGAACCATTCCGACGATCGGGTTGCTGTGCACCAACCAGTCCCACAAATGCTCTCCGGACTGGAACCCCGTTTTCTCGGTGATCGTCTCCACATTGATGCTCTTCAGTCCGGCCTTCGCGAGCTCCTGACGCAGTCTCTCAGGGTCCTGCAGCTGGAAGGGCAGCGGAAGAGGATCCATCGGGGGGCCTTCGAACGACGGGACGACAGACTGGATGGCACCCACGAAGAAGCCGAAGAATTCAATCTTGTGCGGGTCGCCGTACACATTCATCAGCACACGCCCCCCAGGCTTGGCGACGCGCGCCATCTCACTGATGCCGCGCGGCATGTCCGGAAAGAGCATGACGCCGAACTGCGATCCGGCGACATCGAACGTGTTGTCCTTCAGCTCGAGGGCATGGCCGTCCATGACACGGGTCTCGATGCTGAGCCCCTCCTTGTGCGCGCGCGCGTTGAGGTGCTCGAGCATGACCGGAGACATGTCCGTCGCGACTACCTGCGCGCCGAGGCGCGCCGCGGGGATACTGAGGGCACCGCTGCCGGCCGCCACGTCCAGAAACCGCGTGCCCGAACGGACGTCGGCACGGCGGAGGCCTTCGTTCGCCAACCACATCTGCGTGGGAGTGTTCGTCCGGTCATACCCTGTCGCGATCTTGTCCCATGCGGCCCGCGTATGTTCTTTGTCCTGAGTGGTCATGGCGTCCTCCTTTGCTATGGCGCTCATCTTAAGGCCTTGATTAGTCCCCATCTATAACTCGCGACAAGCTCAAGCTTCTCGATCAAAATCCAACCCAGGATACGCCGCAAGAATCATTGCTTGAAAAACGAAGGGTCAAGCCTTGCATTAACGCATCGATCTCTGCGAAATAGTCACGAGCCATCAAATAGTCACGAGCCGTCAAATAAGAGTGGAAGTTCGACCTTGTCGTAGTGCGCCATAAATATGGTTGCACCGTGCACGAGGAATTTGACGGCTTCCTCTATCCACGCCTTCAAATACTTTTCGCTGAGAAATGGGCCAATTTTGCCGAGCCCTTCAGGTGCCAACAGCTGAAAGCCCGGCGCGGTGGCATGCGCAGCGTACTCAGAAAGGCGCTCGTAGATTTCCTTGCGCTTGTTACCCGGGAACTGGTCCCGTTCGTTCCAGGCGTTTCGAATGGCGCCCGGCCCAAACTTGGCTATGCGCTGTTTCCTGTCGCTTGCCTTCCAGGCAGCAATCTGCTCTGGATGGCTCTGCATGTAATCCAGCAATGCCACCGTTTCAAACACATCTCTGACGATTGCGAACGCGGACTGGTAGTAGCCAGAAAGGCTTAGGTTTAGCGATGATGCCGATGAGTTGAACAGTCGCAAGCCCAAGTACTGAACGGTGAGTTCGTCATCGCTCGCGTTGGCATGATCGTGCGCCAGTGCGTAGATGATTGCCATAGCGCCGTGAATCATCGACAGGTGTTCACGGAGATCGAGGTTTTTGTCGACGAGCGTGAGGCTGTCGGCACGAATTTCCTCCTCATGCTTGTGTAAAGACGACAGGTTCTCGGGCAATGCCATGTCAGCCGCAACGAAATGCACTTCAGCTGCGAGCGATCCGGGCCCGCGCTCGCACAATCTGATGTTCCTTAGCGCCTCATCGGAGGCCTGCGCCCGCACGGAGCTTAAACTCCTGGAAGCTCGTCGGCTGCAAGCGCGGGTTAAGTCGAAGGGCCGTGCACCGGGAGCTCGTTCAGCACCGCGACCCCGAGGGCGTGCAGGCGGGCAAAGTAGTCTCGCAGCTCGTCCGGCAGCTCGGGGAAGATCCGCTGTAGCTGCGCAACGCAGCCTTCCAGAAGGTTTCGCTGTTCGGGCGCGAGCGTTCTACGCTCGACGTACGACTGAGCTACCCTGAGCACCTGGGCGTTGAGCAGCTCGAGGTCCGCATCTGGAATCTGGAGTTCGCGAGCCCCTGGCGGGAACGGCGCGTTCAGGTGGTTCTGCAGAAACTCAGCGATCATCGACTTTTTGCTGTCGGCCCAACTTAAAATAGACCCCTAAAAGGTGCAATTATCTGCACCATCGGAGGTGTCGAATCCGGTCAAACATCTCTGCTTCGACTCCACGGTCGTTTAACGTTGACCAAGCCGCATGCTAAGCAGATCTACAACTCACGACAAGCCCAAGCTTCCCGATCACCCCAAGCCGGGAGACGCCGCAAGAATTATTGTCCGAAGAACGAAGAGCCAAGCCTTGACGCATCGGCGCTGATTTATTTCTCCTCTCTCACAAAGCCGATCGCGCGCTTCTTGATCCCAGTTGGCGTCATGAGTGTCGTATCCCTCGAACACTTGACGCAAGCGAGGGATCAGGCGGCACGTATCTTTCGCAATCTTCTTTCTGAAATGTCCGCGAGGAGCGAAGCCCAAATAGAATGTTTTCTTTTGCTTGGGCCCGTTAACTATTTCCTGTTCGCGAGATATGTCACACTCCCCCGATGCTAGCTCAATCTATCTTCGACTCTGCCATGACCCGTGCAGCCGTTTGAGCTTTTCGTCGGTCTGCGCTACACCCGCGCCAAGCGGCGCAATCATTTCATCTCGTTCATTTCGCTGATTTCGATGCTCGGCATCGGGCTCGGCGTCGCCGCCCTGATTGTCGTTCTCTCGGTGATGAACGGGTTTCAGAAAGAGTTGCAAGGCCGAATTCTCGGTGTCGTGTCGCACGTGCAAGTGAGCGGAGCCGGCAACGTTCTTTCCGACTGGGAAAAAGTCGCGCGCGAGGTGAAAAAGCATCCCGACGTTGTCGCCGCGGCGCCGTTCGTTGCCGCGCAGGGGTTGTTGTCGTTTTCCGATTCGGTTCGGGGCAGCGTTATTCGCGGCATTCTTCCGGAAGCGGAAAACGCGGTCGCCGAAATCGGCCGAAATATGAAGGCGGGAAGTTTGAGCGACTTGCAGGCCGGCGAATTCAATATCGTGCTCGGTTCCGAACTTGCGCGCGCACTGCAGGTGGATGTGGGCGAGCAGGTCGTGCTGATCGCTCCGCAGGGTCAGGTCACTCCGGCCGGTCTCTTGCCGCGCTTGAAACAGTTCGAGGTCGTCGGGGTCTTCGAAGTCGGAATGTTCGAATACGATTCGGGCCTCGCGCTCATTCATCTGCAAGATGCGCAGACGCTCTATCGCATGCAAGACCAGGTCTCCGGCGTGCGGGTGAAGCTCGCCGATCTCGATGAGGCGCCGTGGGTCGCGCGCGATCTTGCGCGCCAGATCACGAGCGATGTTTTCGTTTCCGACTGGACGCGCAGCCACGCCAACTGGTTTCGGGCAGTGCAGATCGAAAAGAACGTGATGTTCATTATCCTGACTCTGATCGTCGCAGTCGCGGCGTTCAATATCGTCTCGACGCTCGTCATGGTCGTCACCGACAAGCAATCCGACATCGCCATCCTGCGCACGTTGGGAGCGAAGCCTTTGTCGATCATGCAAATTTTCATCGTGCAGGGGGCGCTGATCGGAGTGCTGGGGACGGCGATCGGCGTCGCCGGAGGTGTTGCCCTCGCACTCAACATTGACGTCGTCGTGCCGGCCCTCGAGCGCGCTTTCAACGTGCAGTTTCTGGAGAAGAGTATCTATTACATCAGCGAGCTGCCCTCCGATCTGCAAAGCGAGGATGTGATCGTCATCGGCGCGATGTCGCTGTTGATCAGTTTGCTCGCGACTTTGTATCCGAGCTTCCGCGCTTCGCGCATCAATCCCGCCGAGGCGCTGCGGTATGAGTGAGCCCGTCGTGTCGTGCCGGGATTTGCGCAAGGTCTACCGGCAGGGCGGGCTTGAAGTCCCGGTGCTGCTGGGGGTGGATTTACAAGTGCGCGCGCGCGAGCACATCGCGATCGTCGGTGCGTCGGGCTCGGGCAAGAGCACCTTGCTCCACGTGCTCGGCGGATTGGACGCGGCGACCGGGGGAGAAGTTATCGTCGCGGGACGCAAGCTGGCGCGGGTGAGCGAAAGCGAACGCGGGGAGATCCGCAACCGCGCGCTCGGCTTCGTCTACCAGTTTCATCATCTGTTGCCGGAATTCAGCGCGCTCGAAAACGTGGCGATGCCGCTGCTTGTGCGGCGGATGAAAGTCGTCGACGCCAATGAGCGTGCTCGCGATATTCTCACGAAAGTCGGATTGGGCCATCGCCTTACTCACACCCCCGGAGAATTGTCAGGCGGCGAGCGCCAACGCGCGGCCGTCGCACGGGCGCTAGTGACGAAGCCCTTGTGCGTTCTCGCCGACGAGCCGACGGGGAACCTCGATCGTCACACCGCCGAAAAAGTTTTTGATTTGATGCTCGAGCTCAATTCCGCGCTCGGTACGAGTTTGCTGATCGTGTCCCACGATGAACACATCGCCGCTCGCGCGCAACGCGTCCTCAGGCTGGAGGACGGGGTGCTGAAAGATCAAGGATGAGGGATAAGGATGACCGTCGTCATTCTGAGGACGAAGGTCCGAAGAATCTGCTTTATTCAACACCTTCACTGCCTTCAGGCTGACTGCATTATTAGGCGAGCGATGAGGAAAAATGAGGGATGAGGGATGAGAAGGAAGGACTGAGGATTGAGAGTTTATGTTAGTAACTCAGCCTTCACCCCTTCACCCTTCACTTCTTGGATACATCGCCGGTGGAAGGCGCTTTGCCGGCCGTTCCGACGCGGCCGGAAGCGCCTTCTCCTGCGACCTGCAACTGATCGTTGACTGCTTTGACTCCCTTGACCTGCTTGGCGAGCTCCACCGCTTTTTCCGCCCGCCGGTGGCTGTCGAGTTGACCGCTCAACGTCACGACGTTGTTAGTCGTGTCTACGTCGATTGCCAAGCCGGGAATTTGCTTATCTTGCATGAGCGCGGCTTTGACTTTGGCGTTGATCCAGGCGTCATCAATGACGTCTCCCGTCGTACGCCCTGTCGCCGCTGCAGCTTTTGGTTCTTTTCCGTTCTCGATATGCGTTCGCACAGTCACAGCGGGAGGTGAATCTTCCTTCCCCAACGTGATGCGATTGTCCACCGATTGCACTCCCTTGACTTCTTCGGCGATTTCACCGGCGCGCGAGATCTGCTCGGTGGTTTCGGCGGCGCCCGTCAATTTGACGTTTCCGTTGAGTGTGTCCACATTGATGCGCAACGCCTTGATTTCTTCGTCGGCGATTAAAGCGCCCTTGATCTTCGTCGTGATCGTCGCGTCATCGATGATCTCGCCCAAAGTCCGTTCGGCCTCGCCGCCGTTTTCCTGACCGAACGCGAAACACGGTAGCGAAAGGAAGAATGCGATTGCGATGACGCGAAAGTTCATGCTCTCTCCAAGAAGCGCACTGGAGTCGAGCAAGTGACATGCCAGCGAAGAGCCGGGAGGCGGAAGGCGATAGAAGGGAGGCGGGGATGTAAAAATTACACGCTTTTTGCTGTATGTCTTACAGTCGGTGAGTCAAAGCGGGTAGCCAGTTGGGGAACGTGGTGTTTGGTTTTTCAAGCTCCCTTCCGCTTATCGCCTACCTAGTGGAATGTAACATGAGAAACAGTAGCGAAATTAGGGTCATTGCGAGGCGCGTTGCGACGAAGCAATCTCGCATTTTCTCTCTCACAGGCGAGATCGCCACGGCCCTTGCGGGCCTCGCGATGACAGGTACTTCTGAATTGGCTATTACAGGCCACTAGTATTCAACCGGAATCGGCTCGAGCGAACGCCACAGATACCACGTTGCGACTGAACGCCAGGGAAGCCAGCGTTTCGCAATTGCGTGCATCTTGACCCTTGGCATCGGTTTACCCCTGTTGTATTGCAAGCTCATCGCGCGCTGCAGCCCAAGGTCGTCGAGCGGAAAAATGTTCGGCCGCGTCAGACAAAACAACATTTCGGCGGTCCAGCGCCCGATACCTTTGACTTTGTAAGTTCGGTGATCAGCGCCTCGTCTTCGAGCTCGTGTAGCAGCGCTTCGCCAAACGCCCCGAGGCGAACTGCTGCGCGAGGTCGTTAAGATACGCGGCTTTCTGGATTGAAAGCCCGCATTCGCGCAGGCGCGATACTGTGCAAAGGGCTACGTTTCGCGCGTTGAGCTCGGGGAAGATCGCCGCGAATTTTTTCCACACCGAATCGGCGGCTTTCACCGAAATCTGTTGCCCGACAATCGAGCGCGCCAGCGTTTGAAAAGCGTCGCCGCGCGATTGCAGAGCGATTCCCGCATGAGCGGCGATGAGTTTTGCAAGCACTCGATCACGCGCGGACAACTCCACGATCGCCTGGCTCCAGTATGGCGGCGTCAAGCCTGGCGCGCGTGCCGGCGCTTCTTCCACGAGTGAATCACATAAAGCCGCCAGCCGCCGAGCACCGCGAAATAGCCGGACACGGCAAGAATGATCGCGAGCAGCGGAAGCCCGACCGCGAGCGGTTTGCCCAGCGTGGACATCCAGTCAACGAGCGCCGGGATCCATTCGGTGATTCCCTTCTCGTCGAGATCGAGCGTGGCTTTCAGGCCGCCATCGTTGTTGTTGCCGGTGAAAATCGCGCCGAGGCGATAGGCGAGAAGGTAGATCGGGACTATCGTGAGCGGATTGCTGTAGAACGTGACAAAGGTTGCGACCGGAAGATTGACTTTGAAGACGACCGAGAGGATAGCGGCGGTAAGAATTTGAAGCGGCCCCGGGATCAATCCGGCGAACAGTCCTACCGCGACACCTCCCGCTACGCCGCGTCTGTGCAAGTGCCACAGGTTGTGATGCTGCAGCGCCTTGCCGAACATCCCGATGAAACGATTTTCCTTGATCGAGTCGTGGCTGGGGAGGTATTTTTTGAACAGCTTGCGCGGCACTTAAATTCAGGATTGAGGATTGGAGGGCAAGGCTCACGCTGGATTCTACAGTAAGCGAACTGCAATGCTGTTGAACGTTCTCGCCTTTGTCGCGGGGGTTTCCCTGCTGCAAGTGCAATCCGAGCTTCCGCATCTTGCGGGCGCGTTCGCGCTCATTCCGCTCGCCGCGATCGCGGTTGTTCTGAAAAATTATCGCTGGGCGAAATGGTTTGCGATAGGAGGGGCGTTTTTTGCCGCCGGTTTCTGCTGGGCGGCGTTCCTGGCCGCGGCTAGGCTTGCGGAGACGCTTCCGGCGACGCTCGAAGGAGTCGACCTGAACGTCACCGGGGTTGTTGCCTCGCTGCCGCACAATCTCGAACAGGGGACGCGCTTTGAGTTCGACGTCGAGCGCTCGCCGCACGAAGTTCCCGAGCGCATAAGCTTGAGCTGGTATCGCGCGGATCGCGCGAACGAGCCTCCACCGGACATTCACCCCGGTCAACATTGGCGGCTGACGGTGCGGCTCAAACGTCCGCATGGAACGGTCAACCCGCACGGATTCGACTTCGAAGCGTGGGCGCTCGAACGCAACCTGCGGGCGACCGGCTATGTTCGCGAGGAGGGCGCTATCGAGCTGATCGAAGACTTCGTCCCGAAGCCGCGCTATTGGGTGGAAAACGTACGCGAGCGCATTCGCGAAAATTTCTCCGCGGATATCGGTGAACGCCCTTACGCCGGAATTTTGATCGCGCTTGCGATCGGCGATCAGCGCGCGATCTTGAAAGATCAGTGGCAGGTTTTCACTCGCACCGGCGTTAACCATCTGATGAGCATTTCGGGACTGCACGTCACCATGGTGTCGGGACTCGTCTTCGCGTGCGCGTATTGGTTATGGGTGCGCTTGCCTCGACTTGTGTTTCCCGCGATCAAGGTCGCGGCGATCGCGGGAGCGCTCGCCGCGATCGGCTACGCGGCCTTGGCGGGGTTCGCCGTGCCCGCGCAGCGCACGGTGTACATGCTGCTCGCTGTCGCCGCCGCGCTTTTCATGGGCAGGACGAGCATGCCCGCAGCCGCTTTGGCGGCGGCGCTTTTCCTTGTCGTCGTGCTCGACCCCTGGGCGGTGTTGTCGGCGGGATTCTGGCTTTCGTTCGGCGCCGTGGCGCTGATCGTTTACGTGAGCGTTGCACGGTTGCGTGCTCCTCGATGGTTCACGGCGTGGACTCGAATGCAATGGGCGATCACCCTTGGGCTCGTTCCGCTCATGCTCGTTTTGTTTCAGCAGACTTCGATCGTGTCTCCTATCGCCAACGCGATTGCGATTCCGCTGGTGAGTCTCGTCGTCGTGCCACTGACTTTGCTCGCGACTTTTCCTGCGCTCGATTTTCTGCTCGTTCCCGCTCACGCGGTGATGGGGCTTTGCATGGCGGTGCTCGAATTTTTGAGCGCGATGCCGAGCGCTGTCTGGCAACAGCACGCGCCTCCGTGGTGGGCACTCATTGTTGCGGCGCTCGGCGCGTTGTGGCTGCTGGCGCCGCGCGGGACACCTGCTCGCTATGCCGGCGCCGCCGGGTTTCTTCCGCTGTTTCTCGCCTTTCCGCCCGGTCCCGCTAATGGCGATTTTTCGCTCGCCGTGCTCGATGTGGGGCAGGGACTCGCGGTGGTCGCGCGCACGCACAAACACGCGCTCCTGTACGACGCCGGTCCCGAATACAGTTCCGATCGCGATGCGGGAGAAAGAGTGGTCGTGCCTTACTTGCGCGGCGCCGGAATCGCGCGCCTGGACCGCCTCATTGTTTCCCACGACGACACCGATCATTCCGGCGGCGCCGATTCGGTGCTGCAGGCGCTCCCGGTCGATGCGCTTTCGTCTTCGCTTTACAACTCGCACGCAATCGCCGCACGCATGGAGAACAAAGCGCCATGCCACTCGGGACAATCCTGGGAATGGGACGGCGTACGGTTTGAAATGCTGCATCCGAAGCTCGAGAGCTACGCCGATTTCAAGCTCAAGGACAACGCGCGCGGCTGCGTTTTGAAGATCAGCTCGCAACACGGGTCGGCGCTGCTGACGGCGGACATCGAACAGCGCGAAGAGCATGAGTTGCTCGCGCGCGATCCCGAAGTTCTGCGCGCGGACGTGTTGATCGCACCGCATCACGGCAGCAAGTCTTCGTCGAACGAAAAATTTGTGCGCCAGGTTAATCCGAAAACGGTGATTTTTTCCGCGGGCTATCGCAATCGTTTTGGCCATCCCCGGCCGGAAGTCGTGGAGCGCTACCGCGCGATCGGAGCGGAACTGTTGCGCACCGATCACGATGGGGCGCTGCTCCTCGATTTCTCCCCGCTGCGGATTTCGGCTCGGAAATGGCGGCTTGAGCGGCCGCGCTATTGGCACGCGAAC
>JBOIGA010000054.1:0-14602 GCA_050741875.1 Burkholderiales bacterium | reverse complement strand
GAGGAGCGGCCCCGAAAGTTTTCCTCGGTAGCGCGCGACTCGATCGGGGGTACATCGGCATCTTCCGCTCACGTGGCCCAGGAACCCGCAAGGACATGGGTTCATCGCCGCAACCAACTGGAAGCGCGCGGGGAAATCGGCCGAGCGCGCCGCGCGCGAGACGGTGATCTGTCCCGATTCCAAAGGCTCGCGCAAGACTTCGAGGACCTTGCGATCGAATTCGGGAAATTCGTCGAGAAAAAGCACACCGTTTAACGCCATCGAAATTTCGCCGGGACGCGGGTCCGAACCGCCGCCGACGAGCGCGATCGCCGAGGCCGTGTGGTGCGGCGAACGAAACGGCCGTTTTTTCCAGTCTTCGGTCTTGAAGCCGTTGACGCCGAGCGATTGGATGGCGGCGGTCGCGAGCGCTTCGTCCTCGCGCATCGCCGGCAGGATTCCCGGAAAGCGGGAAGCGAGCATGGACTTGCCCGTTCCAGGAGGGCCAGTCATGAGCAGGCTATGGCTCCCCGCCGCGGCGATTTCGAGCGCGCGTTTGGCGGCGTGCTGACCTTTGACTTCGCTCATGTCGGCGTAACTCGGCTGCGCGTGCCGAGGCTTGCTGGTAAAACGTCCAATCTCTTTCTGCCCGGCGAAATGCGCACAGACCTGTAGAAGCGATTCGGCGGGATAAATTTTCGCGTCTTCGACGAGAGCCGCCTCCATGGCATTGGCGAGAGGCAGTATGAAGGCGCGGTCGCTCTGCGCCGCGTGATAAGTCATCGCGAGCGCACCGCGGATACGGCGAAGCTCGCCGGTCAGAGCGAGCTCTCCGGCAAACTCATAACGGGAAAGCTCCTTGTCAGGAATCTGTTTCGAAGCGGCGAGAATCCCGAGCGCGATGGCAAGATCGAAGCGGCCGGATTCCTTGGGCAGATCCGCGGGAGCGAGGTTGACCGTTATGCGCCGCGAAGGAAAGTCGAAGCGAGCATTTTGCAAAGCGGCGCGAACCCGTTCCCGGCTTTCCTTCACCTCAGCTTCCGGCAGACCGACGATCGTAAAGTTTGGCAGCCCGTTGGCAAGATGCACCTCGACCGCGACTTCCGGCGCATCCATTCCAACGAGCGCGCGGCTGCGTAGAACAGCGAGAGACATTACACAGGATGAGAGCGGAAGGGTGAAGGATGAAGTCTAAGAGATCTTTCGCGCGGCTTACCTTTTTTCATTCTTCATCCCTCATCCTTCATCCTTGTCTTTTCCAGCGCTGCAATCAATCTCGCTTTTCCGCCTCACGCCCCACTCCTCTCGCCCGCGTGCAGCTTTTCCAATTCCGCGATCTTCGTTTCCAGCTCCGTCAACTTCTCGCGCGTGTGGGCCAGCACTTGCGCCTGCACGTCGAACTCTTCGCGCGTGACGAGATTGAGCCGGGTGAAAACGCTTTCCATCATCGCGCGCATATTTTTTTCGAGATCTTTCGCGGGGCTTTTCTCGATGACTTCCTTGATCCTTTGGTTCAAGTCTTCCCAGGTTTTTTGGCTGAACATTTTCTTCTCCATGGATTTCTCTTTCAGAGTGTAGCAAAACGTAACCTGCACAGGTTTAGTGCAGCCCTTGCTCGGATGCTCCTAATTAGTGCATCCGCCCGCCAATAAGATCGCTGCGGAATAGCCAAGCGACTGAATTCAAAGCAACTTGGCGATGGCATGTCCCATGCTAACAGGCCGCTTGCAGCGTTTGCTGCCAAAAACTAATCGAGGGGAATCTCCATGCGCAAAAACAAAGTTATTGCACTGGTGCTCGCTGCGCTCTTTTGTTTCCCAAATTTCGTTCTAGCCCAGGACACCTCCGAAAAGATGAAGGAGGAGATGGATTCGCTCAAAGCCCGCCTAGCTGAGTTGGAAGAGAAGTTGGAAAAGAAACCTGTGGAAGGCGCGAAGGGCGAAAAGGCAGATGAAAAGGCAGCTGTGCCTTCACTCGGAGAAGTCCTGGGTTCAACGGGAATAACCTTAACCGGCTACATTGATACCACCTACTCGCACTTATCGGGGAACGGCCGGTTCAATCTGACTCCCTCGGGACCTGGCGTCACTCCGGGGGGCTTCAACCGGGTCTTCGATTTCGAGCGAGATTCATTCAACCTCCAGCAGGTTGCCGCCAGCGCCGCCTATCAGCCCGAAGAAGGTTTTGGCGCCTTTGCAAACATCACGCTCGGCAAGGATGCGGACGTGATCGCTGCGTTTGACACCGATGGCTTGTTTACCAACGGCGACAAGGATTATTTCGACGTGACGCAGGCTTTCGTCCAGTATGCCAAAGGACCCTTTACACTGGCAGGTGGGAAATTTGTCACATTAGCCGGGGCGGAAGTTATCTGGACGCCGCTCGACGTCAATCTTTCGCGCTCGATCCTTTTTGGCTACGCAATCCCGTTCACGCATACCGGAGTACGCGCCAAGTATGTCGCGGGAGAAGTAGCGACGTTCTCCGCAGGCATCAACAACGGCTGGGATGCGGTCAAGGATACCAACAACCAGAAAACGTTTGAGCTAGGCGCTTTTTTCACGCCCACAAAAAGCCTGGCTTTTAGTGTCGCAGGGTATACGGGTGAAGAGCGGGTGGGGGGTTTGGTCAACATAGGGCCTAACGGAAATAGAAACCTCATTGACTTGCTCGCCACATGGAATCTCACTGACCAATTGCAGTTCGTCGTCAACTACGACTATGGCTCGCAGGAGAACTTTACCTCTCTAGTCAACGGTTCCAACATCAAAGCAAAGTGGAACGGCATAGCCGGCTACATTAACTACCTCATCACTGAGCAGTGGCGGTTGTCCTTGAGGGGCGAATACTTTGACGATGAAGACGGATACCGAACCGGAATCATCCAGGAGTGGAAGGAGGCAACGCTTACTCTTTCCTGGCTTCCGCACAAGAATTTTGAATTGCGCGCGGAGGTCCGTGGCGACAAATCAAACGAAGACGTGTTTATCAATCCAGGCGGCACCTCTGCTGATGACACGCAACAATCATACGGGCTGCAGGCGCTTTTCAAGTTCTGACCCTCGCGAATTAGGAGACTCAATATGAAACTCATCAGCGCAATCATCAAGCCGTTCAAGCTAGACGAAGTGCGAGAAGCCTTGTCCGCGATCGGTGTGCAGGGAATCACCGTCACCGAAGTCAAGGGATTCGGCCGGCAGAAAGGGCACACCGAGCTTTACCGCGGCGCGGAGTACGTCGTGGACTTTTTGCCCAAAATCAAAGTCGAGGCGGCGGTCAAAACCGAGCTGCTCGATCAGGCAATGGAAGCGATCGAAAAATCCGCCAACACCGGGAAAATCGGCGACGGAAAGATTTTCGTTTTCGATTTGGAACAAGTCATCCGCATTCGCACTGGCGAGACCGGCGCGGAAGCGCTCTAAGGAGAAGCACAATGAAAAAATTATTAGTGATGCTCGCTTGCATTTTCGCTTTTGGCGCGAGCTACGCCGCCGAGGAGCCAGGCAAACCTTCTGATGCGGCGGCCCCCGCCGTAGAAGCGGCCGCCGCTGAAGCTCCAGCAGCGGAAGCCGCTCCTGCCCCAGTTCCGAACAAGGGAGATGTGGCGTGGATGCTGACTTCAACCGCCCTTGTGCTGATGATGAGCGTACCTGCGCTCGCGCTTTTCTACGGTGGTATGGTGCGCGCCAAAAACATGCTCTCAGTGCTGATGCAGGTCTTTGTGACATTCTCGCTCGTGACTGTTTTGTGGTGCATCTACGGTTACAGTCTCGCGTTCACAGCGGGCAATGCTTTTTTCGGAGGATTTGATCGTCTGTTTTTGGGCGGAACTTTCGATTCGGCGACGGGCGCTTTCTCGATGGCCGCCACTTTCAGCAAGGGCACTCCCATTCCTGAGTTGGTGTTCGTCGCGTTTCAGGCGACTTTCGCCGCAATCACTTGCTGCCTGATCTTGGGCGCCTTAGCCGAACGCATCAAGTTTTCCGCAGTGCTGATCTTCATGGTGATCTGGTTCACTTTCTCCTACGCGCCGATCGCGCACATGGTGTGGTTTTGGGCGGGCCCCGACGCATACACGGGCGCCGATGTGGTTGATGCCGCCAACGCCACTGCCGGCCTCATCTGGCAATGGGGAGCGCTCGATTTCGCGGGCGGCACGGTAGTGCATATCAACGCCGGTATTGCCGGGCTGGTCGGCGCTTACGTCATTGGCAAGCGAATCGGTTTTGGCAAGGAGCAGCTGACTCCGCATAACCTGACCATGACCATGATTGGCGCGTCGCTCCTGTGGGTGGGGTGGTTCGGGTTTAACGCGGGCTCCGCGCTCGAAGCGAACAGCTTCGCCGCGCTCGCGTTCATCAACACCTTCCTCGCGACAGCGTGCGCGGTGCTCGCCTGGACGGTCGGCGAGTGGCTGTTCAAGGGCCGGCCCTCGATGTTGGGCGCGGCGTCAGGCGCGGTCGCGGGGCTGGTCGCGATTACTCCCGCCGCCGGCAACGTCGGAATTCCCGGAGCGTTTGTGATCGGCATCGCCGCAGGATTCATTTGCCTATGGGGTGTCAACGGGCTGAAGAAAATGCTCGGCGCGGACGATTCGCTCGACGTTTTCGGCATCCACGCGGTCGGCGGTATTTTGGGCGCGCTCCTGACCGGCGTCTTCAATTCCCCCGACCTTGGCGGTCCGGGACTCGTGACCGATTGGGTCACGGGCAAGACGGGCTATCCCGGAATCGGCGCGCAGTTGTGGATCCAGCTCAAAGCCGTCGTAACAACACTGGTATGGTCGGGCGTTGTCGCCTATGTAGCCTACAAGATCGCGGACATGTTGGTTGGACTGCGCGTCAGCGAAGAAGAAGAACGCGAAGGTCTGGACATCAATTCGCACGGCGAGACGGCGTATCACATGTAGCGATTTCGCTTAAGCCAAGTTGCCCGGCATGGAGAGCGAGTCGTTGACTCGTTAACGGGCAAGAAGGGGCGCTGAAAGCGCCCCTTCTTTTCGCTGGCGCTGGCGCCGCGCGAACAGACCAGGCAACATGGCATGCGCTACAATGCTGATGAGTCGCTAGTGGCTAGTGAGAACTAGCGACTCAAACCTCTAGCGACTTTATATGGCCCTTCCCGATCTCGTTCCCTCGCTTTCGCGCCCGCAGTTGCAAGTTGAGACCACTTTCTGCGGCGCGACGGTAAAAATCGAGCACTGGTTTCGCGCGCAATGGAAAGCGCACGCCGCGCCTTTCTACGCTTCGGTCGACTTGCGCAACGCCGGCTTCAAGCTTGCGCCGGTGGACACCAATCTTTTTCCCGGCGGCTTCAACAATCTGAATCCCGCCTTCTCGCCCTTGGGCGTGCAAGCCGCGATCACCGCCGTGGAAAAAATCTGTCCAGAGGCGCGCGGCGTTCTGCTCGTTCCGGAAAATCACACTCGCAACATGTTTTATCTGAAGAACATCGTCGCGCTCTCGACCATTCTGCGGCAGGCTGGGCTGCACGTTCGCATCGGCAGTTTGCTGCCGGAGATCACGCAACCCACGCGGCTCAAACTTCCGGACGGCGGAAGCCTGCTTCTCGAACCGATTCAAAGAAACGGCAACCGGCTCAGCGTGGATGGTTTCGATCCATGCGTCGTCCTGCTCAACAACGATTTATCGGCCGGGGTTCCCGACATCCTTAAAGGTCTCGAGCAACAAATCCTTCCTCCGCTGCACGCGGGCTGGTCGACGCGAAGAAAGTCGCGGCACTTCACGGCGTACGACAAGTTGGCGGGCGAGTTCGCGCGGTTGCTCAACGTTGATCCGTGGCTGATCAACCCGTATTTCGCTTCGTGCGGCGAGATCAATTTTCAGGAGCGCCGCGGCGAAGACTGCCTCGCCGGCTACATAACCGAGATTCTCGATGACATCCGCGCCAAGTACAGCGAGTACGGCATCGAGGAGGAACCCTTTTGCATCGTGAAAGCCGACGCAGGAACCTACGGAATGGGAATCATGACGGTGAAATCGCCCGACGACATCCGCGACTTGAACCGCAAACAACGCAACAAAATGGCGGTCGTAAAAGATGGTTTGAGTGTACGCGATGTCCTGGTGCAGGAAGGCGTTTACACATTCGAACGCGTCCACGACGCCGCCGCCGAACCGGTGGTGTACATGATGGACCACTTCGTCATCGGCGGTTTTTATCGCGTGCACACCGAGCGCGGGCCTGACGACAATCTCAATGCGCCGGGAATGCATTTCGTTCCGCTCGCTTTCGATACCGCGTGCCTTCCCGACCTTGAAGCCGGGGACAACTCTTCTCCCAATCGCTTTTATGCTTACGGTGTCATCGCCCGGCTCGCGCTCCTCGCCGGCGCCATCGAGCTGGAGCCAGGCGGTTAGCTCAACGCGCGCTTGAGCATGAAGATCGCGGTCATTCTCGACCCGCTGCCCAGCCTCAAAATCTACAAGGATTCGACTTACGCGATGATGCAGGTGGCTGCCCAGCGTGGCCATTCGCTCACCGTTACGCGGCAGGAAGATCTCGCGATGAAACGCGGCAAGGTGATTGCGCGGTGCCAGGCGTTGACTTTGACCGGAGCGACGGCGTGGTACAGCCTGGCCGAGCCGCGGGACACACCGCTCGAACAATTCGACGCCGTGCTCATGCGCAAGGACCCGCCGTTCAACCTGCACTATCTGTACACGACTTATCTTCTCGAAATGGCCGAAGCGCAAGGCGCGCGGATCATCAATCGCCCAAAGGCGCTGCGCGACTACAACGAGAAGCTTTCCATCCTGCGCTTTCCCGAGTTCATTCCGGAGACGCTCGTGTCATGCAGCGAGGCTGACATTCGGCAATTTCTCGAAGAGAATGGAGACATCATCGTCAAACCGCTCGATTCCATGGGCGGCGCTTCCATCTTTCGCCTCCACGCTCGCGACTACAACATCGGCGTCGTTCTGGAAACGATGACTGCATGCGGCGAAAGACCGATCATGGCGCAAAGATACATCCCGGAAATTTTGAAAGGGGACAAGCGAATTCTGTTGATCGACGGCAAAGCTGTCCCTTACACGCTCGCGCGAATTCCAAAAGCGGGAGAGACTCGCGGCAACCTCGCGGCGGGGGGGACCGGAGTCGCGCAAGCCTTGAGCGACCGTGACCGCGAAATCGCCGAAGCGCTCGGACCGCAACTCAAAGCCGAGGGCCTGATACTGGTCGGCCTCGACGTGATCGGCGACTATTTGACCGAAATCAACGTGACCAGTCCCACTTGCATGCAGGAAATCGAGCAGCAGACCGGTTTTTCCACGGCGGCGACGATGATTGACGCCCTCGAAGCGAATTGTCGTTAAGAGCCAGCTACACCTTCCTCGCGCCGTTCTACGACTTCGTCATCGAGAGGCTGTTTTCCGATCTTCGCGCGCGCAGTTTAAGCGCGCTTCCGCGGACAGGCCCGCTCGATGTCCTGGTCGATGGGATTGGCACCGGTCTCGATTTACCGCATCTTCCCGCGCAGCATCGCTACATCGGGCTCGATCTGACCCGAGCAATGCTGGACCGTGCGATAAAACGCCGCGACCAGCTGAACGTCAATTTCGTGCAGGCAAATTCGCTGCGGCTGCCGTTCAAGGATGAAGCTTTCGATCACGCTGTGTTGCACCTCATCCTGGCGATCGTCCCCGACTCAGTCCGCTGTCTGCAGGAAGCTTCGCGAGTACTGAAACCGGGCGGAAGCGTGCTCATTCTCGACAAGTTCCTGCACCGCGGCGAGAGCGCTCGATTTCGGCGTGCGCTGAATCCGGCTGCGTCGCGGCTGGTCAGCCGGCTCGATGTGGTTTTTGAAGACGTGTTCGCGCGTACGCCGGAACTCAATCTGGTTTCCGACGAGGGCGTTCTGCTCGGAGGGTGGATCCGGAAGATTGTCTTGGCGAAAACGGAAGCAGCGCGGGACGCTCGCTAATGCTGGACTGCCTCGAATCTTGACGATTGCTTGAACTGTTCCCTGTGCCACGCCACCGTGCGGCGTAATCCTTCCTCCAACGAAATCGCGGGTCGCCAACCCAGCAGTTCCTCGGAGCGCTCCACGTTCGCTTTGCGAACGATTTCGAGCGGCCGATCCGGCAGCGCTCCGAACACGGGCTCGGCGCGCGAGCCGATAAAACTGGCGGCCTGCTCCACTACGTTCTTGACGGGGGTTAGCGTGCCGGAACCGAGATCAATTGTCTTGCCTTCGATGCCCGGAACCTTTGCCGCCGCCAAAAGGCCCTCGGTGACGTCATCTACATGCACCCAGTCAATCTGCTGGTTTCCGCTCTCAAGCTTTGGCGCCTGGTCTTGCAGCAACGACCGCACGATGTAGGGGATGAGTTTGTTGTTATTCTGACCGGGGCCGTAGGTCATGAATATCCGAAGTGTGACGACCGGTAATCCATACAGCTTTTGAAACATGCGGCCGTATGTGCTGCTTGCGCTTTTGGCCGCGGCGTAAGGAGAGCTCGGAATCACCTTCTCGGGAGTCGGCTCGGTGAACGAACCCGCCGAGACAAAACGCGTGCATCCCGTTTCATACGCCGCCACCAGCATGTTGACCATGCTCGTAACAAGACTATGAAAGGTCGGCAGCACGGCGCTTACCTCCGGCGTTGCGCTCGCCATGCCCGACAGGTGAAAAACCACATGAGGTCTGGCCTCGCTGACGAGACGACGCGCGAACGCGATGTCAGTGAGATCGCCATTCCACCACTGCACATGGCCGGTGCGGCTAGTTCGGGGAAAGCGGGAAACTCCGTGAACTTCCGCGCCAGCTTCCACTAAACGGCGACGCAAGGCAGATCCGAGAAATCCGCTCGCGCCGGTAACCATTATTTTTTGTCCAGCCCACGCTTGTTCCACGGTGTCTTCTCTCCTTGGCGACAAAATTGATCTGCCGAAACGTCAGTCAGCGAATATGCTGAACGCATCGACCCTGTCCCCGAGGAAAGCGCGCCAGTCACCCGGTGGGTGCTGACAGTTTTTTATTCTTCTGCCGACTCGTCGCGAGCCGGAAAGTTCAATGCAAAATGCGCGGGATGCTCAATGTGAATTCGGGAATCGCGGCGTCGAAGCGCACGCCGTCTTCGGCCACCATCTGATAACTTCCCCTCATGGTGCCGACCGGCGTGGCAATTGCGGTACCCGAAGTGTATTCGAAGCTCTGATTCGGATGCAAAAGCGGCTGCTCGCCCACTACTCCCAAGCCGCGAACTTCCTGCACCCGGTTGTCGGAATCGGTGATGACCCAATGGCGGCTGATGAGCTGCGCGGGTACGGCGCCCGTGTTGGTAATTTTGATCGTGTAAGCGAAAACGTAGCGCCCCGCTTCGGCGTCCGACTGGTCGGGGACGAATTGCGATTGCGCGCTGACTGTGATGTCGTAGTCCGCCATGGAGCAATTGCACACGATTTCTTTTTCGGTGACAAGAGCCGTTCATCGGCGACGAGCGGCTGGTAGAATCCGTTGCCTCATGACTGAAGACGAATTCAAAGCGCTCGGGCAGAAGGGTTATAACCGCGTGCCGCTGGTGGCGCAAACATTCGCCGACCTCGACACCCCGCTTTCGGTTTATCTGAAACTCGCCAACGAGCCTTTTTCTTATCTCCTCGAATCAGTGCAGGGCGGTGAGCGCTTCGGCCGCTATTCTTTCATCGGCTTGCCCTGCGAGGATCGCATCGAAATCCGCGGCAGGAAGTGCAGCGAGTACCAGCGAAAACTTCTTTTGCAAGCGCGCGAGCTTACCGACCCCCTCGAGTTCATCAAACAGGTTCAGCGGCGTTTCGCGGTGGCGCCACTTCCGGGACTGCCGCGTTTTTGCGGCGGCCTTGTCGGCTATTTTGGCTACGAAGTTGTTCGCACCATCGAAACCAGACTGGGGGCGAGTCAGAAGCCCGATGAGCTCAATACGCCGGACATCCTGCTCTTGTTGTCCGATCGGCTCGCGGTCGTTGACAACGTCTCGGGAAAGTTGACCTTGATCGTTTACGCCGATCCGCGCGAACCGCGAGCGTACGCCGAAGGTTTGAAAAAACTAGACAGCCTCCTGCAGGCGCTCAAGAAGCCCGTGCAGATTCCGGATGAAATCCCCGGCAGTCTTCCGCAGGCGCAGTCGGAATTCAGCGCCGATGCTTATGGCGAAGTCGTCGAGCGCGCCAAGCGTTACATTCGCGACGGCGACATCATGCAAGTCGTGCCAAGTCAACGCATGAGCGTGCCGTTCACGGCGTCGCCGCTCTCGCTTTACCGCGCGCTACGCAGCCTCAATCCGTCGCCCTACATGTATTACTTGAACTTCGACGAGTTTCACGTTGTCGGCGCCTCTCCCGAAATTCTCGTGCGCCTCGAAGGCGATACGGTCACGCTGCGCCCGATCGCGGGAACAAGATCGCGCGGCAAGACCGTCGACGAGGACGAGAAGCTCGCAAAGGAACTTCTGGCCGATCCCAAGGAGCGCGCCGAGCACGTCATGCTGATGGACCTGGGCAGGAACGACGTGGGGCGCGTCGCCCGCACGGGATCAGTCAAAGTCACCGAGCACATGGCGATCGAGCGCTATTCGCACGTCATGCACATTGTCTCCAACGTCGAGGGCAAATTGAAGCCAGGGCACGACGCCCTGTCGGTTTTCAAAGCGACTTTTCCGGCCGGCACGGTCACCGGCGCACCGAAAGTGCGCGCCATGGAAATAATTGACGAGCTCGAACCTTCCAAGCGCGGGATCTACTCGGGCGCGGTCGGTTACCTGAGCTTCAGCGGCGACATGGATTTGGCGATCGCGATCCGCACCGCGGTCATCAAGGCCGGCAAGCTCTACGTGCAATCAGGCGGAGGTGTCGTCGCCGATTCCGTGCCGATGAGCGAGTGGCAGGAGACGCAGAACAAAGCCCGCGCGGTTCTTCGCGCCGCAGAAATGGCGCAGGCGGGACTCGGCGGCAAAATCAGCTAGGATCGCCGCGTCGTTTGTAAGCGAAGTAATAGGAGAGGAATGAGGTTCATCATCGCATGGCTCATTGATTGGCCGGCTCGCGTCGCGAGTCATTTCACCTGGCTCGCTCCGCTCGTCGCTCGAATCTGCGTCGGTTGGGTTTTCCTCTGGAGCGGGTGGGGCAAACTCAACAATCTGCCCTTGGTCATCGAGAACTTTGTCGGTTGGGGAATCCCCTACTCCGAGTTCATGGCGCCGTTCGTCTCGGCGGTCGAGTTTGTCTGCGGCCTGCTGTTATTGATCGGACTGTTCACCCGGTTAGCCGCCGCGCCGCTCGCCATCGTCATGATCGTCGCCATCCGCTCAGCACTATGGGCAGAAGTGGACTCGCTCGAAACCCTCCTCGGATTCTCAGAGTTCGCGTATCTGGCAATCTTCCTTTGGCTCGCGGTCGCCGGCCCAGGCGCATTCTCCCTCGACCATCTTCTTCAGCGCTGGAACAAAAGCAGGGTGGGCGTTCTGTAGACCGTCGCGGAAATGGGCACACGGGACTCGATTAAATGACTAAGGGGGTGCGAAGCCAGCGCGGCATCACGGCGCCGTCACGACGTACTTGCTTTTGCTCTTCGCCATTCTCACCAGCGCCCGAAACGCGGGACTCTGCGCCAAAGGGCATCCGCGCCAATCAACGAAGTCGTAATTGTCGAAAACGTCCACGATCTGCTCCTCGGTCATGGCGTCGATCGCGCGGGTGAGTTTGTCGTATAACTCACCGCGTCGGACAGTCGATTCGATTGAAACCACCTTGGCCTTCACGGACGATTGCGCAGATTGCTGTTAGAAAAATAAATAGACAAGCACCAACACGAACGCGGGGACGCCGAGCAGCCATGCCACCAAATACTTACCCATCACATCTCCTTGTCGAAACGTACTCTAGGACGATGACATCCTAGGATGGAGAATCTTTCGAGGGTATAGGCTTAAGACTCATTTTTGTGTAGGGATAGCGCTCCCTCGTTGGCGGACATCCCTTACAAAGTTTGCCAGTTGCAGTCTGGCGCTTCCCTTGCCCGAGTATCGCTTTGGCTGAATAATTGCCGCATCTCGTTCTTTTGCGCCCCGTTATGCTGCTCATGATCGACAACTACGATTCGTTCACTTACAACCTCGTCCAGTATTTCGGCGAGTTGAAGTGCGAGGTCGTGGTGTTTCGCAACGACGAGATCACGCTCGAGAAAATCGCGGCGCTCAAACCACGGCACATTGTCATTTCGCCGGGGCCATGCACGCCCAACGAAGCCGGAGTGTCGGTGCCGCTCATCAAACGCTTCTCCGGCGAGATTCCGATTCTGGGCGTATGTCTCGGACACCAGAGCATCGGGCAGGCTTTTGGTGGAAAGATCGTACATGCGAAGACGCTGATGCATGGCAAGACCTCCATGATTCACCACTCTCGCACCGGCGCGTTCCAAAATCTCCCCGATCCTTTTCAGGCGACGCGCTATCACTCGCTTGTAATAGAGCGTGAAAGCGTACCCGATTGTCTCGAAATCACGGCATGGACCGACGACGGCGAAATCATGGGTGTCAGACACAGGGATTTGGCTGTCGAAGGCGTTCAGTTCCATCCCGAATCGATTCTGACCGAGCACGGGCATCGCCTGCTGGCGAACTTCTTGCGCGCGAGCGACGCCAGACGCGCGGCATGAAAACTCAAGCGGCTCTGCAAGCCCTCCTCGAACCGCGCGATTTGTCTGCCAATGAGATGCGCGCGGCGATGCGCGAGATCATGAGCGGCGAAGCCACACCGGTTGAGATCGCCGGATTTTTGGTCGCGCTACGGTGCAAAGGCGAAAGCGTCGCGGAAATCGCCGCGGCCGCGGAAGTGATGCGCGAATTGTCCGAGCGAGTTGAAGTCAGCGAGCGAGCGCATTTGGTCGACACGTGCGGCACCGGCGGCGATGGTTCTTGCACATTCAATGTCTCCACGGCCTCGGCATTCGTCGCCTCGGCGGCTGGCGCGAAAGTGGCCAAGCACGGCAATCGCTCGGTGTCGAGCGCGTGCGGAAGCGCCGATGTCCTGGAAGCGCTCGGCGTCAACGTGAATCTGAATGCGGCCCAGGTTTCCGAATGCGTGAACGAGATCGAACTCGGTTTCATGTTTGCGCCCAATCATCATCGCGCGATGAAATTTGCCGCACCGGTGAGGAAAGAGCTCAAAGTTCGGACGCTGTTCAATTTGCTGGGGCCGCTCACCAATCCGGCGAATGCGCCGAACCAGGTCGTGGGCGTTTTCCACCTTGAACTCGCGCCGAAGTTCGCCGCAGTGCTGCAATCTTTAGGCAGCCGTCACGTCATGATCGTGCATGGGGCGGATGGCGTAGATGAGATTTCGATCGCGCGCGAAACCAGAGTCGCGGAATTGAAGGACGGCGCGATACGCGAATACGAAATCCGGCCGGGTGATTACGGATTCAAGGCGTCTTCGCTCGCGGCCATCTGCGTGCGGGACGCAAGCGAAGCGAAAGAACTCATGCTGAAAGTGCTCGCCAACGAGGCGGGACCCGCGCGCGACATCGTGTGTTTGAACTCCGGTGCGGCGATTTACGTGGCGGGATGCGCGGATAGCCTCGCAAGTGGAATCGAGCGCGCGCGTGAAGTCATCGCGAACGGAAAGGCTAAGACCAAGCTGCTCGATCTGATCGCGATGACCCAGCGGCCATGAAGATTCACGAGCTCGTCTCCAGTGTTTTCTACGTCCTCGCCAGTCTTGTTTTCACGCTCTTTTCGATCGCGATGTTTGTCTACGCGATCTGGGATGTCTGGAATTCGCTCGACAAAGGCGCTGATCTGATTTTTGTCATTCTCGACTCGGTCGGCTTGCTCGTCGTCGCCGTGGCGGTGTTCGACGTCGCCAAGTTTTTGATGGAAGAGCAGGTGCTGCGGCAGAAGGAAGTGAGGACTCCGGAAGAATCGAAAAAGCAGTTGACCAAGTTCATGACCATCATCGCGATCGCGGTGAGTCTGGAGGCGCTGGTCATCGTCTTCGTAGCGAGCAAAACTGATGTCACCACCTTGATCTATCCCACGCTGCTTTTGCTCGCCGCCGTTGCGATCGTCGTCGGGCTTGGCTACTACCAGAAACTCTCTACGGCCGCGCAAAAGAGCGGCGACCAGGCGCGTTCGGATTCTTCGCGCCGCGACCGCAATCCCCGCCGCGATCAAAGCTCCCAGCGGTAATCTAAACCGGCAAAGCAGTCGCTTAATTCCCGCCCGCAGAGCTGATCAACGCGTCAGCGCGGGTGAAAGTCCATGTGCGCGTGATTTCGAGAATATCGGCTTTCTTGCGGATATCTTCCGAAAACGCGGCGAAGGGCGAGGCGAGTTCGACGATCCTGACCGCCGCGGCGTCGAGGATTTTGTGTCCCGAAGTCCGGTTGATCTCGACTTTCTCGACGCGGCCGTCGGACTTGATCGCGACCGTGAGGACGAGGCTGCCGTAGACCTTCTGTTCGCGCGCGGCTGACGGGTAATTCAAGTTGCCGACGCGCTCGACCTTGCTGCGCCAGTCGTCGACATAGCGCGCGAACATGTACTCCTGCACTCTGGAGCCAAGAAACGTGCGGCGGGGCCTTTTCTGATATTCCTCCCATTCGCGCGCGATCTCGGCTTCGAGC
>JBOIGA010000053.1:0-14952 GCA_050741875.1 Burkholderiales bacterium | reverse complement strand
TATTCCTTGAGCATGACGCCGCAGCCGCTCGCGGTGCTGACGATCGCTTCAGCTCCTTGCGAAACGTACGACTGCCACGCGCGCACGTTACGTTTGGCGAAATCGCGTGCTTCGTCGCGCGCGGCCAAATGATACGAAATCGCGCCGCAGCAGCCTGCCCGCTTCGCGCGGACGAGCGAAATACCCAGCCGATCGAGAACGCGCGCCGCGGCAGCGTTGATATTGGGCGCGAACGCGGGCTGGACGCAGCCGTTGAGAACGAGCATTTTTCGCGCGTGTCGAGGCGACGGCCAGCGGCTCGCTTTATGCCGTGCGGGAATTTTGCGGGCAAGCGCGCCCGGCAGCAGCTTTCGAGCGGCTTGTCCCGTTCGAAGCAGCGGAGTGAAAAGCCGCCGTCGCGTCAGGCCGAAGCGCAAAGCAGCGCGAGTCAGCCGTTCGCCAAGCGGCCGCGGTGCTTCCTGATCGAGCACGCTGCGGCCGATGTCGAGCAGACGGCCATAGCGTACGCCGGAAGGACAGATCGTTTCGCACGCGCGGCAAGTCAAACAGCGGTCGAGGTGCAATCGGGTCGTTTCACCTGGCTTCGCTCCTTCGAGCATTTCCTTCATCAAGTAGATACGGCCTCGCGGGCCGTCGAGCTCGTCTCCCAGCAATTGATAAGTAGGACAAGTCGCGGTGCAGAATCCGCAGTGGATACAGGCGCGCAGGATTGAATCGGCTTCCTTGCCTTCAGGAGTATCGCGGATGAAAGAGGCGAGATTAGTCTGCATTCTTTGGTTCGAGATCGCCGTGCGCGTCATACCGGCGAACGCCGGTATCCAGTGCAATCGCCTGCTGGGCCCCGGCTTTCCCCGTATCGGGGTACGGGGCAGGCGCCGGGGTGACGGACAAAGGCTCGCCTACTTTTCCGCGTTTTATGGCCTCCGGTCGGCAGCGCAGATTGGTTCGCAAAAAGAGTCGGTTTCCCGAATTAAAGCTCTGCATACAGTCTTCCGGGATTAAGAATTCCCGCTGGATCGAACGCTTTTTTCAATCGCTGGTGCAAAGCCAGCATCGGCGCTGGCAGCGGGTGAAAAACTCCGCGCGCTTTGTCGCCACCGCGAAACAGGGTCGCATGTCCGCCGGCATTCGCAGCCATCTCGCGCGCTTCGCGATGATCGAGGTCGTGAGAGCTCCAGCGCAAAGCGCCATTCCACTCGATGAGCTGCGCTTGCGCAAGATCGAGCGAAGGCGAAGTGGGCTTGACCGAAAGCCGCCACAGTGGTTTGTCGCGGGCAAAAAAAGGCAACTTGTGTTCGCGCAAGTCATACCAGAACGCTTCGGCGTTATCCAGGATTTCACCTCCGAGTTTCGCGCCAGATACCTTCGCGCCCGACATTCGCGCGTACAACGCCCCGTCCATGTGACAGGTCGCGGAAATCGGATACGGTTTTCCCGCCCAGCGATTCATCGTTTCGAGCGCTTGCGCCACTCCCATTTCGAGGCGCAGTGAAATCTCTTCCGCGGGCCGCGGTAACACCTTCAGTGAAATTTCGGTGAGGACGCCGAGGGTTCCCAGCGCTCCCGCCATCAGCCGCGACACGTCGTAGCCCGCGACGTTCTTTATGACGCGGCCACCGAAGCGAAGATCCTCGCCTTGTCCATTCAGCACCCGGACGCCGAGGATGAAGTCGCGCACTGCGCCGCTTTGCGCGCGCCGCGGACCCGAAAGTCCGGCAGCGATACAGCCGCCAAGCGTCGCGTCCGGTGAGAAGTGGGGAGGTTCGAATGCGAGCATCTGTTCGTGCTCGCGCAGGATATTTTCGATTTCCGAAAGTCTCGTGCCGCAGCGCGCAGTTAACACAAGCTCGCTGGGTTCGTAGTCAACGATTCCCGAATACGCGCTCGCATCGAGGATGCTTCCTGCGAGCAATCCACCGTAGAAGTCCTTCGAGCCGCCGCCACGAACGCGGATGGGAGCACGCGTCTCCGCCGCTTTTCTGATGGAAGCCGCGAAGTCTTCGATCAAAGCTTTCACGAGTGAAGGGGGAAGGGAGAAGGCTGAAGGGTAGGGGCGAAAGGCAGACCTTGCATCCTCCCCCGGCCGGGGGAGAGCAGGGAGGGGGCGTCACCCTTCACTCTTCACGTTTCTAGAACCTCGGAAGGTCGGGAAACTTGTCCTGACCGCGCGAGACATGCATCGCGCCAAATTCGGCGCAGCGGCGAAGACTGGGGATGCCCTTCCCCGGATTGAGCAGCGCATGCTTGTCGAACGCGTTCTTGACGGCGTGAAAAGCTGCGATCTCGGCGGGTTTGAACTGCACGCACATCTGATTGATTTTCTCGACGCCGACGCCGTGCTCACCGGTAATCGTCCCTCCGGCCGCGATGCAGGCCTCGAGGATTTTCGCGCCGAATTCTTCGACGCGCTCGGTTTGTCCGGGAACATTCGCGTCGAAAAGAATGAGGGGGTGCAAATTGCCATCGCCGGCATGGAAAACGTTGGCGCACATAAGCCCGAACTCTTCCGACAAGGCGTAGATTCGCGACAGCACCGAGGCCAAATTCTTTCGCGGAATCGTTCCATCCATGCAGTAATAATCCGGAAGAATCCGGCCCACCGCCGGAAACGCGGCCTTGCGGCCAGACCAAAGTTTGAGACGTTCGGCTTCATCGTGCGACACGCACGTGCTGCTCGCGCGCCACTTTTCCATGATGCCGCGCATTTTTTCGGTTTCCGCCGCGACTTCCGCCAGCGTTCCGTCGGATTCGGCCAGCAATATCGCTTCAGCATCGAGCGGGTATCCCGCGCGGACAAACTGTTCGACAGCATGCGTCGCTTTTTTGTCCATCATCTCCAGACCCGCGGGAATGATTCCCGCGGCGATGATTTCGGCAACCGCGTTGCCCGCATCTTCCACGGAAGCGAACGCCGCCATGATCACTTGCGCGTGCTCGGGTTCGGGCAAGAGCTTGACGGTGATTTCGCTGATGACGCCGAGCATGCCTTCCGAGCCGTGCATGAGCGCGAGGAGATCGTAACCGGCGCTATCGAGCCCTTCCGATCCGATTTCAAGGAGTTCCCCATCGATGGTGATGACTTTGAGCTTGAGCACGTTGTGCACGGTGAGACCGTATTTCAAACAATGCACGCCGCCGGAATTTTCGGCGACGTTGCCGCCGATCGTACAAGCGATCTGGCTGGAAGGATCAGGAGCGTAATACAAACCGTAGCGGGCGGCTGCATCCGAAATCGCCAGATTGCGAACGCCGGGCTGGACGACCGCCGTGCGCGCAAGCGGGTCAATGGCGAGGATGTTCTTGAACTTGGCGAGCGAGAGCACGATTCCGTTCTCGATCGGCAAAGCGCCTCCGGACAATCCTGTTCCCGCGCCACGCGCGACGACCGGAATTCGCGCGCGGTGACACACGCGCAAGATGCGGCGTACATCGCTTTCGCTTTCCGGCAGCAAGACCGCCGACGGCAAGCGCCGGTAAGCCGTCAGTCCATCGCACTCATAGGGCTTGAGTTCTTCGGTTTCGGACAGGACCGATGCGCGCGGAAGAAACTGCAAGAATTCGGCGACGAGCTCAGGAATCTGCATGTCACGAGCTTACCCCGATCAGAGAACGGAGGACAGAGGCCTGCCCCGGCAAGCGGTAAGCCGGGGACTGAAAATCAGTTGATGGCGCCTACAGGGAGTCACTGCGGGGCTTTTGGTGGGAACCACAGCTCGTATTGCCGATCGGGCGCGGCTTCCTCGTAGCCGCTGATGTATTTCACCTGCGCGATTTTGATGTCGAATTTCTTGAGCTTGCGCGCGATCTCGTTCGCTTCCTTTTTTTCGCGCGGATGAAAGTAGCGAAGATCAACAATACGCGGACCGCGATCGACCTCTTTTATTCCGGAGACGGCGATTCCGTTGTTTTCGAGCGCCTTTATCAATTCCGACGTCGCGGATGACTTTTCGCGAACGTGAATGAACAGCCGCGGGATATTGACTTGCGCGGCGACTGCTTCGTCAGCCGGCGATTTTACGACCGAAGGTGAGGGCCGTTCGCGAGATGAAATCACGGCCGCTGGCGGACTGGAGTCCCCCGGCGCCATGCGCGATTCGCGAGCGGGGACTGCCGGCGCGGGTGCTGGGGCAGACGCGATTGCAGGCGGCTGAGCCACAGGTGAATTCGATTTCTCAGGTTCGGAGATCGGAGAAGCAACTGGCTTCTCAGCCCGCTGGTTGAAAGACGCTATGGGTTTCCCGGAATCCGGTATCGAAGCTGATTTTTTGGACTCCGGCATCGGAGGTGCGATGGGTTTTTCAGACTCTTGAATCGGAGGCGCGATGGGTTGCTTAGAGTCCTGGATCGGGGGCGCGAAGGGTTTTTCAGGCTCCCGGGTCGAAGCTGCGAGCGAATTCTCTCCCTGTACGGTCGAGCGCGCTCCTGCTTGCGGCGCCGAGATGCTCGGCGGCGGGACGCGAGGCTCAGCAGCAGTCATGGGAGCGGGAGTCGCGGGCTCTCGGAAGGCGATTTGAGGCTCGGGATCATCCTTCAGTGCGAAGAACGCAACTATTGCCGCTGCCAAGGCAAACGCCGCCAGCGCGGCGTAGGCAAAGACCTCTTTCCGCGCGCGGGCTTCGGCCGCCCGTTCAGGTTGCGGCGGAATCGCTGCCGGTAGTGGTGCCTCGGGAGTTAGCAACAATGTTGAGGGCCATGCGTCATCGAAAATTTCGGCTTCTTTCGGCGGGGGGCCCTCATCGCGCGCGACGAGCGAATTGACCGACGCCTGCCGCAAGGTATCCACGCCCGAGGAAAATTCGTAGTCCCAGAGCGCCGCGAGGATGCGCTGCAGCCTCACCGTATCGATCTGGTTCGCCACATCGTCTTTGGCCGCCGTCAGTATCGCCTCGATCGCTTCCGGCTCGATATGCGTTTCCAGTCCGGGATTTCTCGAGTTGAAAACTTCAATCGGACCGACGATCGCGGCGCGAGCCGCTTGGTCCGAAAGCGGGCGCAACCTCAGCATGCCATCGAATACGTTCGGCAGACGAGCGAGGAGCGGCTGTAGCGCGAACTCGGCTTCGTCGCGCGCCGCGAGCAGGAAATGCATGGAAAGATCGGGCTCGCCCATGAGCCGGATAAGCTCGGCGGTGAAGGCTTTGTGCTTTGTCACGCACTCCTCGAACTGGTCGAGAATGATGAGGAGCTTTTCGCCTTGTGAAATCGTCTTGATGATGGTATCGAGCGAAAGAAAATTAGGAACGCGCTCGCGGCTGGCGTTGCGCAGGGCGGCGCCAAATCGGGCGATCGGATCCTCGCCTGTGCAATCGAAAACGATGACGTTTTCGCGCTGCGCGGCCGTATGCCGCAAATGCGGCGCGACTCCCGCCTGTAGAAGAGAGGTCTTGCCGATTCCGCGCGGGCCGAAAATGACGCTCAAACGCGCCGCGCGAAAGACCTCGCAGACGAGTTCGATCTCGGCCTCGCGGCCAAAAAAATACGCTGCGTCCGCCTCGCAGTATGGCCGGACGCCTTTATAGGGCGTTTCCATGAGGGCTGAATGGTAGGTGCTGTTCACGAGTGCTTTGAACCGCGTAAGGGTTGTCGAGTTCAAGATGCGCCGCCCCATCTATGACCTTCAACTCGCGGAGGGACCTACATGACCTTCACGGCTGTGCCGACGTACAGGATCGGACCCGTGGGCTTGCCGATCGGGGAACCGTATTCCGGCTCGAGCGTGATTTCAAACAGCTGGTTCGGCGAAAGTCCGGGAAGCTTGTCCGCGGGGACTTCCACGCGCTCGTTGGGCCTGACCAATCCCAGCGAAGTCGGTCCCGCCGCCCCTTCGGGCTTGGTCCAGAACTGCAAGGACTTGTCCGGCTGCACGCTTGTATTAACGAGCGGAATCAGGGTGACCGAGCCTTCGCGCGAGCCTTCGACGAGCCAGCCGGGACTCTTGTCCGCGGGCGATTGCAGGACGGCGGTATAAATCGGAATCGTTTCGGGCGTGGGCCGCACGAACGCGATGAACGCGAGTACGATCGCCGCGGCGAAACCAGCCGCCGAAGCAAAACGCCAGAAATTGACGCTGTCCCAGAAACTCGATTGTTTTTCAACGCGAGTTTGAACGGGTTTTTCGACGCGCGCTGCCGGAGCTTGCGAGGCGAGATCGCGCGCAATGCGCCGCCATAGCTCGGGCGGCGGCGCGATGGGCTTCGCTACCGACGCCATCGGCAGCAGTCTGTCCTGCCACTGCGCTATCGCCAAATTGAGCGCCGGATTCTCCCGCATGAGTCTTTCGACTTCGCGCGCTTCTTCGTTCGAGAGCAGGCCCAACACGTATTCGCCGGCGACGGCTTGCAGCTCTTCCGGACTGCGCAGGTTCATGCCAGGCACTCCTTGAGCGAAAGCAGGCCACGGCGAATCCAGGCCTTGACCGTGCCGAGTGGAGCGTTCAGGCGAGCCGCGATCTCCTGGTGCGTATAACCGTCGACGAAAGCGAGCAGAATGCTCGTGCGCTTGGGCTCATCGAGCCTTTCGAGACAATGCGTCAGTGAAGTGGCATCGCTCATGCGCGACAGGTAGTCGAGAGGATCGGATTCGGCATCGGCTACATCATCGAAGTGTTCGCCGTCACTCAAGGTTTCTCTCGACAAGTCGCGCAGCATATTGAGCGCGCGATGCCGCACCACGGTATAGATCCAGCCGCGCCCGCTGCCGCGCGCGGGATCGAAAGTCGCCGCCTTCTGCCAGATCTGCAGGAAAGCATCGTGCACCGCTTCATCGGCCAGATCGCGCCGGCGCAAAATTCGATACGCCACGCCGAGCAGACGGCTTGCCTCTCGCTCATAGATTTTCTGCAGCTCGCGCTGGTCTCCACGTGCGCAAGCCATCAGCGCGCTTTCGTAATCGAATTCATTGGATTGCACTGAGGGCGCCATCAGAGTTTTTATTTGACTTATCGTAACGTCTGGAACCAATGCCAACTCTAAACGATTCCCGTCCAGATTGCCCGTCCCTTCTCCGAATGTGGTGACGGCGACATTCTCGTATGCCGCCGCTTGACTCAGACATTACTTGACGTTGACCGAAGGGGTACTGATGGCCGGCGCCCTGATCGCGCCGGTCTCGACCCGCGGTGTCTTGATCTGCGGGGTTGACCCAGGACCGACTCGCAGAGAAGGCACCTTGACTGTTGGGACTTTCACGCCCTCGACTCGCGTGCCGCCGATCTTGGCGGGGCCAACCTTCAACCCTCCGGCGAAAGCGCTGCCGGAAAGCGCCATTCCGATTAGGGCGTGTTCACACTAAACGCAGCCCGTCGACGATGAGCGCGAAGTAGATAAAAGCCACGAACATGACGTCGAGTTTTTCGAATCGGGAGAAGATGCGTCGAAATCCTTTGAGCCGGCGGAATAGCCGTTCGATCTCATTGCGTCGCTTGTACATCGCGCGGTCATATTGCCACGCGGTGAGCCGATTCTGCTTGGGGGGCACCACAGGGATAAAGCCGAGATCGAGCGCCAGTTGCCGCGTCTCGTCGCCCTCGTATGCCCGATCCATCAGCAGGTGGAGCGGTTGCGCTGCCTTGCCCAGGCGGCGCAGTAGCTTGCGCCCTTCCGGAGCGTCGTGTGCCTGGCCCGGGGACAGGGCGAACGTTATGGCCGTTCGAGCATCCGCGGCAACCATATGAATCTTGGTGGTCCATCCCCCGCGGGACTTGCCAAGGGCTTGGGGGCCGTTTTTTTTAGCGCCCCTGTGCCGTCCGGATGCACCTTGACCATGGTGCTGTCCAACGCCACTGTCTCGATCTTGATGCGAACGATCTGAGCATGCTGCAGCTGCTCGAATACCCGATCCAACACCCCGTTCTTCGACCAGCGATTCATGCGGGTATAGATGGTGTGCCAGTTGCCAAACCGTTTCGGCAGACCGCGCCATTTGCAGCCGTGCTCGGCCACGTACAAGATGGCGTTCAACACGCGCAAATTGGCGAGGCTCACGTTGCCGCGTTGCGTCGGCAGACAATGCTCGATTTGGCGATACTGCGCTTCGGTGATTTCCATCTGCGCAGTATCTCACAAACGTGATCATTAGTGTTAACACGCCCTAAAACAATCAGCATTCTTTTCATGATAATTCTCCATTGGTTAGTTTTAAAATCGAGAAACTTTTGTCTCTCGCAAAGCACTACCACGGGGCGCGCCCCGTGGATGCAGCAACGCGTGATTTGTTGGAGAGTCATCCCGCTCCCGCGAACAGGCCGAAGCGGCAGTGAGCGGAGAAAGCGCTAGAACAAGGTGTAGATAAACGCGCGACCGCGGAGCCTTCCATCGCGATCAAAATGCTCAAGACGAGGAACGCCGCATGCGCTTCCGCGGAGGCAAATACCTCTGCTAAAGAAGTTTCCGTTTGATCCACTTATAGAAGCGCTTTCCCTCGCGCAGGGCGCTTTCGACGAACGTGCGGTGATAGTGCAAGCGATCATCGGGGGAGATTTCCGCCATGCGCTTGCGGTACTTGAGCTTGATCCAAGCGTTGAGATCGGTCTGGCAGGCGAATTTGAACAGTAGACGATTGAGCGGCGCGAACGAGTCCTTGCGGATGATCGCCGTGCCGAAGTCAAGGACGCAGGGGCGATTGCCCTCGACGACGAGGAGGTTGTCCTTGCGCTTCAAATCGGCGTGGGCGATCCCGCGCCGGTGCAGTTCGACGATGGCCGCGAATAGTTCTTCGAAGAAGCGGACGGGGTCGTTGATCTCTCCTCGTCTGACCGAGATTCCCTCGATGTATTCAAGCACCAGATATTTCCCGTCGAGGAAACCATAGCAACGCGGGCTCGCGGCGAAATCTTCAAGTTTCTGGTAGGCCGCGAATTCGTTCTCCAACATGCGAGCCCGAAGCGCTCGCGCGATACCTCGCCCCGAAGCGGCTTTTACGATATAGCGTTCGCCATTTTCCCGATAGAGGAAGACTTCGCCCTGATAGCCTCGCGCGTGCGGCTGCGCCTGCTTTGATTCGATCCAGCCGACGAGCTTTTTTCGCGTCTCGCCGTTCAGTAACGGCATGGGACTTCTAAACGAGCTTCTGATGAAGAATGACAAGGCCGGCAACGAGCAGCGCCGCGATCAAGGGCTCGCCGTTTTGCCGGAGACTTTGAGAGAACGACCACGCGCTTCGATCACCGGGGAGGTAGGGCGAGAGTCGCGGAATCAGCGCCCAGGTTTTTTCGCTCCAGGCGCTCCACTCATCGGGAAAACGCTGCGCGAGGCGCTGATCTTCGTCGCGTATCGCCTGCGGGTAGAACACGAAGGCAATGCCGACCCACGCGGGCACGCTCCACCATAGCGACGATGCAAGACAATAACCGAAGGCAATGAGATGGTTACCGACGTAGAGCGGGTGGCGCACGTAAGCGTACGGCCCGCTCGTCGCGAGCGCCTTGTTCTTTTTCACATGGCCTGATGCCCATAGCCGTGTCGCGATTCCGAGCAGTACGAGCGCCGCGCCGGCGTAGAAGAGCCCGCGAAGCGGTTCTCCGGCTAGCACCAGCACGATCAGAAAAAGGATTCCGAGATACTGGCGCCATCGCTGACGGTCGAAGTTCGGCATGGGGATTCGGCGGGACAGCGGATTATAACAGTCAAGGCGAAAGGGCCATCGCAAGCCAGCTATTGCCTGCCCACCCGCCGGGTTCATGGAAATCATTACGCTTCTTTACAAGATTTTCGGGTGTTGCCGGGTTCTGGCAGGTGCATCATGAGGTCGTAGTTTATGAAAAACCACATACAGGAGACGATCATGAGCTGGAGCAAACCCGAATTCACCGATATGCGTTTTGGTTTTGAAGTCACGATGTACATTTTCAATCGCTAAGAAAACTTCCTCCTAAAAGAAAAAGGCTGCCCCGGCAGCCTTTTTTTTGTCAGTCCGCGAAAACGAAGTTTCGCGGTTCACCTTCGACGCGTTGGTGATTCGAAGGAAACCTTTATCTCTCGATGTCGAGCGTTTCCCCGAAATCTTTCGCCTTTGCCCGCTCACCGAGCAGATACTTTATGCCGATCCAACCCGCGAGCGGTGCGCCGGGAGCGAAAAACGTCTCACGAGTCCAGTCTTCCGAGTTGGTCAGAAAAGCACCCGCATTGCTGAACGTATTTTCACCGAGCGCTCCGCCATTGAAGTATTCCTTGTCGAACAAATTATCGATTCTCGCGAACAGTTCCCAATTGCGCGTCAAACGATAGCGCGCGTTCAAATTGACAATCGCATAACCGGAGGCGTCACCGGAATGTAAAAAAGTCCTGGTTTCTCCGAAACTGTCAGTGAAGGTGCCAGCCTGATGCTCGTTGTTTTCGTTGCCGCGCACGAATTGGTCGGAAAAAACAATGATGTTGGCGCCGATCGTCCACGCGCCCGTAACGTCATAGTCGGCTCCAAGTTTAAAGCTGTGGCGCGGTATCCCGGGAAGGCGATCGCCATCCCTGACGCGAATTTCGTCGTCGCTCGCACAAGCGGTCGAGGTTCCGCGCGAACTGTTGTTTTCGGAGAGTAAACACGCGGAATCTCTAAAGGTCGCATCGATGTAACTGTAATTGGCTGCCCAGCTGAAACGGCCCGTGTTCCTGCTCAAGCCGGCTTCAATACCTTGACGGCGCGTCTTGCCGAAATTGGTGAAAAATCCCGCGGCGGCGCTGGTGCTGATGAAAATGATGTCGTCGCGGTTGTCCGTGCGAAAGGCGCCGAGGTTCCAGTTGATGTCCTGCGCGAATGCGCCGCGCACGCCGGCCTCCAAAGTGCGGGCGACAACTTGATCGAGCGGCGGGTCGGAGGCGAGGGCATTCGGTAGCGTGCAGGGATTGGCCGGATCGGCGCAGCCGAGTTCGATCGGAGACGGCGCCCGGTTCCCTTGGCTGTATCCGCCGTAAATCGTCAACGCCGGAGCGAACGCGTGCGTCATCCCTATCGCGGGATTGAACTTGGTGAAAGTGAACTCGCCATCGAGATTGGGCGGCACCGGGTTCAGCCGATCGTTATTATCGATGCGCGTGCGGTTGTATCGGCCGGAAGCGGTCAGATGCGTTCGCGGAGTCAGCGCGTAGGTGTCGGTAACGAACAAACTCCAGGTGCGAGTACGTCCAATGAGATTGTTTTCGAGCTCTTCATCGCCGGTCTCGATCACGCTGCGCCTGCCACTGAACATTCCGGGGGTCTCGAATTGCTCGAACGTGCTTCGGCTATAGTCGTAGGTCGTACCGACCGTCAACTGATTCGATTCACGCTGATCGCTCAACTGCAACGTCAATCCTTCTCCCTTTTGATCGGTGACGGTGTTATTGGAGACGCCAGTTTCCACATTGAAACCCAGCCCCCCGTTCGCCCCGGTTGCTCCATCGTTGGGGCTGTCTTCGAAATCGTCGTTAGTGTCGCCGTTCGATCCTTCGCGACGGCTGTCGCGATGATAGACGTTGCCGGCGAGCAGCAAGGTGTCGCTGAGAAAACGGCTGCCGGTCAAATTGATCATGGTCAGCCTGTTCTCGGTGATGTCGGGCAGCGTGAACACCGATTCGTCGTCGCGGCGGAAGAAGCTCAAGGGGACCAGTTCGTTGCCGGTAATATCGGTGCTGACGTGAGTTATGCTTAAGTCGAAGTCGGTGTTTTCGGTTTCGAAACCGCCCTTGGCGAACAACTGTCTTACATCGCTCGGTGAAAAATCGCGCCAGCCGTCCTCCTTGAATGACGTTCCACTTACAAAGTAATCGAGCGGTCCGCTGAATCCGCCATGCTCAAACTCCGCCGCGCGACGAGAGAAAGAGCCGCCGTAAACCTCCGCGATGGTCCCAGGGTAAGTTCTTCCGCTTTTGGTGCGAATCGAGAGAGCGCCTCCGAGCGTGTTGAGGCCGAACAACGGATTCGAGCCCGGAATGACGTTGATCGTCGAAATCGCGGCCTGTGGAATCAAATCGAAGTTGACGACGTCGCCGAAAGGTTCGTTAATCCTCACGCCGTCCTGGTAGACCGACAGGCCTTGGGGAACGCCGAGCAGGTGCGAGGCGGTAAATCCACGGTAGTTGACTTCGGGTTGATAGGGATTGCCTTGCGTATCGTTCACATTGACGCCGCCCAGATTTTCGTTCAGGAAGTCGGGGAGATTGAGCGATTGCTGCTCTTCGATTTCCTCGCCGGTAGCCGATTGGATATTCGCGGGAACCTGGTCTTTCGGAGTGCCGAGCCCAGGCAGCGGCGTGGTGCCAACCACTTCGACGCTGGGCGCTTCCAGTTTTGCGGCCGGATTTTCCTGCGCGCTGGCGATATTTCCCAAAAGCGACAAGAGCATTGCCACTAAAGCGATTTTGCTTTTCATTGCTCCTCCTCTTATTAGAAACGTGAAGAAAAACCAAAAGCACGGAGCATACCAATGGCGTTGAATGAGGAGGGCGGAGTTGTTTAGTGCTCATTCGAGGGAACGGAAAAACAGGCGGAGTAGGGGTTGCGAAGAACTAACGGAATCGGCTGACAACGACCAGATGGTTAACTTCAACCAACCGTCAGTTTTCGCTCATTCCGTGTTTGCCGATTCGGTAGCGCAATGTCATACGCGAGACGCCAAGGCGTCTGGCGGCTTCGGAGACGTTGTTGCCGCACGATTTGAGGGCTCGCTCAATCAACCAGCGCTCCGCCGCGTCCAGCGTCATGCCCGCGAGCGGGGATGCGTCGCTGGCCAGGACTTCTCCATCGAGCGCCAGATCGTGTTGATTAATCGGTTTGCCGCGAGAAAGCAAAACGGCACGCTCGACGAGATGCTTCAGCTCGCGCACGTTTCCCGGCCACGAATAACGTTTCATCGCATCGAGCGCATCGCCTTCGAACTCGGCTTGCGGCAAACCGTAGCGGCGGCAGACCTGCGCCGCGTAATGCTTTGCGAGCAGCAGAACGTCGGTGCTTCTTCCGCGTAAAGTGGGCATGGTGATGCCGACGACATTGAGGCGGTAGTAAAGATCGGGACGAAAACTTCCCGCCGCGGCCATTTTGGGAAGATCGCGATTAGTGCTCGCGATGAACCTTGCGTTCACGGGATGCTCGCGCACGGACCCCAACCGCCGCGTCTTGCGCCGCTCGATGACGTTCAGGAGCTTTGCCTGCAACTCGAGCGGGAGCTCGCCGATTTCATCGAGGTAGAGCGTGCCGTTTTCGGCGGCTTCGATGAGGCCGGTGCGCGCTCCGTGCGCGCCCGTATAAGCGCCTCTCTCGTGTCCAAACAGTTCCGATTCGATGAGCTCTCTTGGCAGCGCCGCGCAATCCACGTGCACGAAAGGTGCCGGCGCCCGCGGGCCCGATACATGCAAGAGCCGCGCCGCGACATCCTTGCCGGTGCCCGTTTCCCCGAGAATAAGCACGGTCGGCTGCGTGCCGCCGTTGCCCAGACTCGCGAGGTGAGTGATCTGGTTTCTCACTTGCACGATTGCACCGCTTTCTCCGATGAGCTGGGGCGGTTCGATCCTGTCACGCTCGCGGGAGTAGTCGAGCTGGTTTTTCAGCGCCTGGGTCTGCATGACCTTTCCGACGGCGATCAGCAGCTCGTTCAAATCGACCGGCTTCTTCAAGTAGTCGGCGGCGCCGAGCTTCATCGCCCGCACGGCGTCAGCGACTTCGCCGAAGGCGGTGACGACGATGACCGGAACGTCGTTGGCGATCGCGCGCAATTCGCCAAGCAATTCCAGCCCGCTGCCGTCGGGCAGCCGCAGATCGAGCAGAACCAGGTGCGGATTGATGCTGGTGATTTTCTCACGGCCAGCGGCGAGCGAGGTTGCGATGACGGCATCATGACCGGCGTTCTTCAGCGATTTCGCCACGGCGCGTGCGAACAACGTCTCGTCCTCGATAATGAGGATGGGCTTCTCAGAGACGCTGTCTCGACTCGACTCCGCTGGTTTGCTGAACTCAACTTTCATCGCGGTAAAGTGATTGTGACTTGTGTGCCTTCCTTCTTCTCAAATGCGATTCCGCCGCCATGCACTTCGCAGACTTTCATCGCGAAAGGTATTCCGAGTCCGGTGCCGAAGGGTTTCGTCGTCGGGCCCGGCGTCAACGGCAACTTTCGCTCCGGCATGAACGCTATTCCGCTGCCTTGATCGCCCATTGTGAGCTTAACATGCGCGGCGTCGGTCGCGATGGCAAGCCTGAGTTTGCCGCCTCTTGGCGAGGCATCGATCGCGTTGCCGAGCAAGCCGTGCAGCGCCTGCTCAAGTAAATCCACATCGAGCGATTGCTCGGGCGCGTGTTCCCAGTTCTCGCGTTCGACGGCAATCTCTTTCGCCTCGAGCTTCGGTTGCAGGAACTTGAGCGCGCCGTCTACGATCTTTGCTATCGTCGTCCGCGCAAGCTGCGGCTCGAGCGGATGCAGATAAGAGAGCAGCGATCGCGTCCATTCCTCCAGGCGATCGGCCGTGGCGACGATATCGCGCAGACCTTCGCGGAGCTCGTTGTCCAAATCCGGATCGTCGAGGACCTGTGCGGTCGCGCGAATGCTCGAGAGCGGATTTCGAATGTTGTGCGCGACGACCGGAACGAGCGCGGAGAGCGTCGCATTCTTTTCGGCTCGAATGAGCAGATCGCGGCTCGCTGCTAGCTCCGCCGCCATGTGATTGAACGCCCGCGAGAGCGTTGCCAATTCCGCCGCGCCGGCTTCTGGCACTTTTTGCGAAAGTTCGCCGCGGCTCACTTCGTTGGTCGCGGCGACAAGCTTGTTGAGCGGTGCGACGAACGAGCGTCGCAAAAAATTCCGCGAAAGCCACAAGAGACCGATCGCGAGCGTTAGCGGGACGATCAAGAGCAGAGGGGCGAGCCGATTGAGCGTCGTCAGTTTGGCGTTGAGCGCCGCGCGGCTTACCGCGAGCAGGCGATCGATCGCGTCAAAAGCGGTTTCGTACTCGTTGAATGCGGTCAATTCGAGATCGGTATCGAATACGCGCGTGC
>JBOIGA010000052.1:0-15127 GCA_050741875.1 Burkholderiales bacterium | reverse complement strand
GCCGTGGTCCACGTGCCCGATCGTGCCGACGTTGACATGCGGCTTTTTGCGTTCGAATTTGGATTTGGACATGGTGGGTTTCCTCTACTTCTTGTTGATTACCGCTTCGGCGATATTTTTTGGCGCTTCTGAGTAGTGCTTGAATTCCATTGTGTAAGTCGCGCGGCCTTGTGTCAGCGAACGCAAGGTCGTCGAGTAGCCGAACATCTCGGCGAGCGGAACTTCGGCGCGAATGACTTTCAATCCGGGCAAGTCTTCCATCCCCTGGATCATTCCACGGCGGGAAGAAAGATCGCCGACGACGTTGCCCATGAAATCGCCCGGAGTTTCAACTTCGACCGCCATCATCGGCTCCAGCAGCACGGGTTGCGCTTTTTTCATTCCTTCCTTGAAGGCGATCGAAGCCGCCATTTTGAAAGCGTTTTCGTTCGAATCGACTTCATGATACGAGCCGTCGAAGAGAGTCACTTTGACATCCACGACCGGAAAACCCGCGAGCACGCCGTTGGGAAGAGTATCCACCAGACCTTTTTGGACCGCCGGAATGTACTCGCGTGGAACGCTGCCGCCCTTGATCGCGTCAACGAACTCATAGCCTTGGCCGGCGGGAGCGGGTTCCATTTTAATCCAGACGTGCCCGTACTGGCCGCGGCCGCCCGACTGCTTGACGAACTTGCCTTCGGCTTCAACCGGTTTCTTGATCGCCTCGCGATAAGCGACCTGCGGCGCACCGACATTGGCTTCGACTCCGAACTCCCGCTTCATGCGGTCGACGATGATTTCGAGGTGCAGCTCGCCCATTCCGGAGATGATCGTCTGTCCTGATTCCTCGTCGGTGCGCACCCGAAACGAGGGATCTTCTTGCGCGAGACGATTAAGCGCGACGCCCATTTTTTCCTGATCGGCTTTGGTCTTTGGCTCGACCGCGACGTGAATCACCGGCTCGGGAAACTCCATCCGCTCTAGCGTGATCACGTTTTTGGGATCGCACAAGGTGTCGCCGGTCGTCGCTTCCCTGAGTCCCACCGCGGCGGCGATGTCGCCCGCGCGAACTTCCTTGATTTCCTCTCTTTGATTGGCGTGCATCTGCAATAGCCGCCCGATGCGCTCTTTCTTCTGCTTGACTGGGTTGTAAACGGTGTCGCCCGAATTGACCACTCCCGAGTACACGCGGAAGAAAATCAATTGCCCGACATAAGGGTCGGTCGCGATTTTGAAAGCGAGAGAGGAAAACGAAGCTTCGTCCTTGGATTCGCGCAGCTCAGCTTCGCCGCTTTCGGTCTGCCCTTGAACGGGGGGAACGTCAGCGGGAGAAGGCAGATAATCGATGACGGCATCGAGCATCGCCTGCACGCCTTTATTCTTGAAAGCCGAGCCACATAGCATCGGAATGATTTCGTTGGCGACGGTGCGCATGCGCAGGCCCTGCTTGATTTCGGCGGGGTTGAGATCGCCCGAGTCGAGATACTTGTGCATCAATTCTTCGCTCGCTTCAGCCGCCGTCTCGACCATCTTTTCGCGCCACTGCTTCGCCTCTTCCACCATGCCGGCCGGAAGGTCGCGCTCCTCGAAATTCATTCCCAAAGTCGCCTCGTCCCAATAAATCGCTTTCATTCTGACCAGATCAATGATGCCGGCGAATTTGTCTTCGGCGCCGATCGGCAACTGCACCGGTACGGGATGAGCTTTAAGGCGCGACTGAATTTGTTCGTACACGCGCTGAAAATTCGCGCCCGACCGGTCCATCTTGTTGACGAAAGCGAGCCGGGGCACGCGGTATTTATTCGCCTGCCGCCAGACCGTTTCAGTCTGCGGCTGCACTGCGCCCACCGCGCAAAAAACCGTGCAAGCGCCGTCGAGCACGCGCAAAGACCGCTCCACCTCGATCGTGAAGTCGACGTGGCCGGGCGTGTCAATGATGTTGATGCGATGTTCGGGATGCGAATTGTCCATCCCTTTCCAGAAGCAGGTCGTGGCGGCGGAAGTGATGGTGATGCCGCGTTCCTGTTCCTGCTCCATCCAATCCATGATCGCGGCGCCATCGTGCACTTCGCCCATTTTGTGCGAAACCCCGGTATAGAACAGAATGCGTTCGGTCGCCGTGGTCTTACCCGCGTCAATGTGCGCCATGATGCCGATGTTGCGGTAGCGTTCGATTGGGGTCTTGCGTGCCACTGTTTAATTGTGAAGCGGGAGGGGTGAGGGTGAAGGGGCGCGAGCGCTGCATCTTCACGTTTCACATTTCACGTTTCACTGTCTCCTGGATTAAGCCTCTAAAACCGATAGTGCGAAAACGCCTTGTTCGCTTCCGCCATGCGGTGCACGTCTTCGCGTTTCTTCATCGCCCCGCCTTTGCCTTCCGAAGCTTCGGCGATTTCGGAACCGAGCCGCGCGCCCATGGATTTCTCGCCCCGATGCCTCGCCGCCTCGCGAATCCAGCGCATGGCAAGTGCGTTTCTGCGCGCCGCGCGCACTTCCACCGGCACCTGATAATTGGCGCCGCCAACGCGGCGGCTTTTTACTTCCACGATCGGCCGGACATTGGATAAAGCCTGGCTGAAAACTTCGAGCGGTTCTTTCCCGGTCTTCTTGGCTATTTGCGCCAATGCGCCATAAATGATTCGTTCGGCGACCGACTTCTTGCCGCGAGTCATCAGCACGTTGACGAACTTCGCCACGTCCTGACTGCCGTATTTCGGATCGGGCAGAACGTCGCGCTTGGGGACTTCTCTACGTCGCGGCATATCAGGAGTGAGGACTGACGACTGAGGACTGAGGGAAAAACATCATGCGGCCTTTGGACGCCGACCCGCCATGCGCCCATACCGATGACTCGCTCCGTTGCACACTGCTTTCATATTTTTACGAATGGCATGGCGGGTTCGTTCAGCGCTTTGCGCTAAGTGGCCTTCGGCCGCTTGGCGCCATATTTCGAACGGCCTTTCTTGCGGTCTTTCACCCCTGCGGTGTCGAGGCTGCCCCGGACCGTGTGGTAGCGCACGCCGGGAAGGTCCTTCACACGGCCGCCACGGATTAAAACGACCGAGTGTTCCTGCAGATTGTGACCTTCGCCACCGATGTAGCTCGTCACTTCGAAGCCATTGGTCAATCGCACGCGCGCAACTTTGCGCAAAGCCGAGTTCGGCTTTTTTGGAGTCGTCGTATAAACGCGAGTGCATACGCCGCGCTTCTGCGGGGAACGGCCAAGCGCTGGCACTTTGCTTTTCGCCCGCTTGGCGACTCTTCCCTTGCGAACGAGCTGGTTAATCGTCGGCATTGCTGACCCTGAAAAAACTCAGGACGGCGAAGCGCCGTCCCTTCGTTTGTAATTCGCTCTCTAGAAAAGGCGAGAGCGTATCAAAAAAAGAGTGTGGATTCTATTGAGGCGGAGGTAGCCCTGTCAAGCAACTTCCTCGTTGTTTTGCGTTGTTTCCTCAACGAGTTCGCGTCCTTCGGCCTGATCCGCCCCCAGCTCCTGATTGCGGCGGATGTTGTGATACGCCAAACCCGTTCCCGCCGGAATCAAGCGGCCGACGATCACGTTTTCCTTGAGTCCGCGTAAATCGTCTTTCTTGCCCATGATCGCGGCTTCGGTCAGCACACGAGTCGTCTCCTGGAATGACGCCGCCGAAATGAACGAGTCGGTGGACAAGGAGGCCTTCGTTATACCCAGCAGCACATGTTCGTACGTCGCAGGCTTCTTGCCTTGCTCTTCGAGCTTTTCGTTCTCATCCAGGATCTCGGCGCGTTCGACCTGCTCGCCCTGAATGAAGCGCGAGTCTCCCGCATCGGCGATCTGAGCGCGCCTTAGCATCTGCCGCACGATCACCTCGATGTGCTTATCGTTGATCTTGACGCCCTGCAAACGATATACGTCCTGCACTTCATCGGTGATATAACGCGACAACGCTTCGACGCCGAGCAAACGCAGAATGTCGTGAGGATCGGCGGGGCCGTCAACGATGGACTCGCCTTTGTTCACGACCTGGCCGTCGTGCGCCATCACATGCTTGTCTTTTGGAATCAGATACTCGTGCGCAACGCCGTCCGAGTCGGTGATGACCAGTCTCTGCTTGCCTTTGGTGTCCTTGCCGAACGAGACCGCGCCGGTAACCTCGGCGAGCAATCCAGCGTCCTTGGGAGTGCGCGCTTCGAATAGTTCAGCCACTCGCGGCAGACCTCCCGTGATGTCGCGAGTCTTGCTCGTCTCCTGTGGAATGCGCGCAAGCACCTCACCGACCGAGACCTGCTGCCGGTCCTTGACCGTAATGATCGAGCCGATCTGGAAAGTGATGTTGACCGGCGCATCGGAACCGGAGAGCTTGACTTCATGTCCGGCGTCGTCGAGCAGTTTCACCTGCGGGCGCAGCCCTTTGCCTTGCGCCACGCCCCGGCGTTTCGGATCGATGACCACGAGCGTGGAGAGCCCAGTCACTTCGTCAATCTGCTTGGCGACGGTGACGCCTTCCTCGACGTTTTCAAAACGCACGCGGCCGGCGTATTCGGTAATGATCGGCCGCGTATGCGGGTCCCACACCGCCAATACTTGCCCGGCCTTGACGCGCGAGCCGTCGTGCACCGCCAACGTCGCACCGTACGGCACTTTGTGCCGTTCGCGCTCGCGGCCATTTTCGTCCTGGACAACGAGCTCGCCGCTGCGCGAAATGGCGATTGGCTCGCCACGCGCGTTGGTGACGTAGCGCATCGCTTGCGAATAGCGCGCGATGCCGTTCGACTTGCTCTCGACCTGGGAAACCACCGCGGTGCGCGAAGCGGCGCCGCCGATATGAAAAGTCCGCATCGTCAATTGCGTTCCCGGTTCGCCGATGGATTGCGCGGCGATGACGCCGATCGCTTCGCCGACGTTGACAAGTTGCCCGCGTCCGAGATCGCGCCCATAACATTGCGCGCATAGGCCGTAGCGCGTTTCGCAAGTCAATGGCGTCCGCACCTTGACTTCATCGATCCCCATGTACTCGATCGCCTCGACCATGTTTTCGTCGAGCAAGGTGCCCGCCGGACAAAGCGTCTCCCCGCTTTGCGGGTGCGGCATGTCAACCGCGGTGACGCGGCCCAACACACGTTCGCGCAAAGCCTCGACGACTTCGCCGCCTTCAACCAACGCTTTCATGACGACGCCTTGCGCCGTTCCGCAATCTTCTTCCGTGACAACGAGGTCTTGCGTCACATCTACCAGGCGGCGGGTGAGGTAGCCCGAATTCGCCGTCTTGAGCGCGGTGTCGGCGAGACCCTTGCGCGCGCCGTGGGTCGAGATGAAGTATTGCAGGACGTTGAGCCCCTCGCGGAAGTTGGCGGTAATCGGAGTCTCGATGATCGAGCCGTCTGGTTTCGCCATCAGACCACGCATGCCGGCGAGCTGCCGAATTTGCGCGGCCGATCCGCGCGCGCCCGAGTCGGCCATCATGTAAATCGAATTGAAAGCTTCCTGCGAGGCTTTCTTGCCCTTGGCATCGGTGACGGCTTCGGTTCCAAGTTGCTCCATCATCGCTTTGGCGACGACATCGCCCGCACGGCCCCAGATGTCCACGACCTTGTTGTAGCGTTCGCCTTGGGTGACCAGCCCGGAAGTGTATTGCGACTCGATCTCCTTCACTTCTTTCTCGGCGGCCGAAATGATCTCCTCTTTTTGCTTCGGCACGAGCATGTCGTCAACGCAGATCGAAATCCCCGCGGTCGTCGCCATGGTGAATCCCGAGTACATCAATTGGTCGGCGAAGATGACTGTTTCACGCAGCCCGCAACGGCGGAAACTTGCATTGATCAAGCGTGAGATCTCTTTCTTCTTCAGCGGCCGGTTCAAAAGTTCAAAAGGCAGGCCTTCGGGCAGAATTTCCGACAGCAGCACCCGGCCGACCGTCGTTTCGTAACGGTTGATTTTTTCACTGCGCTCGCCCTGGTAGCCGACTTCGGTCTCGTTCATTCGCACCACGATTTTCGCGTGCAGCTCGACTCGACCCGCGTGGTACGCGCGAGTCACTTCAGCGACATCGGAGAAAAACATGCCTTCGCCTTTGGCGTTAATTTTTTCGCGCGTCATATAGTAGAGGCCGAGAACGATGTCCTGGGAGGGGACAATGATCGGCTCGCCATTCGCGGGAGACAGCACGTTGTTGGTAGACAGCATGAGCGTGCGCGCTTCCATCTGCGCTTCAAGCGACAGCGGGATATGCACCGCCATCTGGTCGCCGTCGAAGTCGGCGTTGAAAGCCGCGCAGACGAGCGGATGCAGCTGGATCGCCTTGCCTTCGATCAACACCGGCTCGAAAGCCTGAATCCCCAGGCGGTGCAAAGTCGGCGCCCGGTTCAACATCACCGGGTGTTCGCGGATGACTTCCTCCAGGATGTCCCACACCACCGGCGTCTCGGCCTCGACCTCGCGCTTGGCGGCCTTGATCGTGGTGGCGATGCCCTGCATTTCGAGCTTGTGGAAGATGAAAGGCTTGAACAACTCGAGCGCCATTTTTTTCGGCAAGCCGCATTGATGCAGCTTGAGCTGCGGCCCGACCACGATCACCGACCGACCGGAGTAGTCCACCCGCTTGCCGAGCAGATTCTGGCGGAAGCGCCCGCCCTTGCCCTTGATCATGTCGGCGAGCGATTTGAGCGGCCGCTTGTTGGCGCCGGTCATCGCCTTGCCGCGGCGGCCGTTGTCGAGCAACGAATCCACCGCCTCCTGCAGCATGCGCTTTTCGTTACGCACGATGATTTCCGGCGCTTTTAGCTCAAGCAGCCGCTTCAGACGATTGTTGCGGTTGATGACGCGGCGATACAAATCATTCAAGTCAGAAGTCGCAAACCGCCCGCCGTCGAGCGGCACTAGCGGGCGCAGCTCGGGCGGCAACACCGGCAATACTTCCATGATCATCCAGTCGGGTTTGATCCCGGACTTGTAAAAAGCTTCGAGGACCTTCAGGCGCTTGGCGATTTTTTTGATCTTGGTTTCGGAACCCGTCGTCTCGAGGTCGTGCCGCAGTGTTTCGATTTCGCCGTGGAGATTCAAGTTGCGCAGAAGATCGCGCACGCCTTCGGCCCCCATGCTGGCGGAGAATTCGTCGCCGAACTCCTCGACCTTGGCGAGATAATCGTCTTCGGACAAAAGTTGGCCGCGAGTGAGCGGCGTCATCCCGGGATCGGTCACCACATAGGCCTCGAAATAGAGAACGCGCTCGATGTCGCGCAGCGTCATGTCGAGCACCATGCCCAGACGCGAAGGCAGCGATTTCAAGAACCAGATGTGCGCGACGGGCGAAGCCAGCTCGATATGCCCCATGCGCTCGCGGCGAGTCTTCGACAGAGTCACTTCGACTCCGCACTTTTCGCAAATCACTCCGCGGTGCTTCAAACGCTTGTATTTTCCGCACAGACACTCGTAGTCCTTGGTCGGCCCGAAAATCTTGGCGCAGAAAAGTCCATCGCGCTCCGGTTTGAAAGTGCGGTAATTGATCGTCTCCGGCTTCTTCACTTCCCCGTAGGACCACGAGCGGATTTTCTCAGGCGAGGCGAGTCCGATCTTGATCGAATCGAATTCTTCTTCCTGGGTGACTTGCTTGAATAGATCCAGTAACGCTTTCATGCAAACTCCTTCGAGGGAACCTCGTTATATGTGTTCACTCTCAACTTTTTCAATACCTTTCCAGGTCAATATCAATCGCCAGCGAGCGGATTTCCTTGACCAGAACGTTGAACGACTCCGGCATGCCCGCGTAGATCTTGTGCTCGCCTTTGACGATGTTTTCGTAGAGCTTGGTACGCCCCAAAACGTCATCGGACTTCACCGTCAACATCTCCTGCAGCGTGTACGAAGCGCCGTAGGCTTCGAGCGCCCAGACTTCCATTTCGCCAAATCTTTGCCCGCCGAACTGTGCCTTGCCGCCCAGAGGCTGTTGCGTGACGAGACTGTAGGGGCCGGTCGAACGCGCATGCATCTTGTCATCCACCAGGTGATGCAGCTTCAGCATGTGCATAAAGCCGACGGTCACCGGCCGATCGAAAGCTTCGCCGCTACGGCCGTCGTATAACAAGATCTGACCCGAGCGCGGTAGGCCCGCGAGCTCGAGCATGTCCTTGATCTCCATTTCTGTCGCGCCGTCGAACACCGGAGTCGCAAAAGGCACGCCTTCGCGTAAGTTACCGGCGAGAGCAGTCAGCTCATCGTCGTTGAGCGACGGCAAATCCTCGTGTTTGCCGCTGCTGTTGTAGATCCGGGTCAACAGTTTCCGAACTTCGGTCGCTTTCGAATGCGAATCGAGCAATTGCCCGATCTTGTGACCCAGACCTTTCGCCGCCCAGCCGAGATGGGTCTCGAGAATTTGCCCAACGTTCATGCGTGAAGGCACTCCCAGCGGATTCAGCACGACATCGACCGGAGTGCCGTTTTCCATGTACGGCATGTCCTCGACCGGAATGATCTTGGAGATGACGCCTTTGTTGCCGTGCCGGCCGGCCACCTTGTCGCCCGGCTGCAGACGCCTTTTCACCGCGACGTAGACTTTGACCATTTTCTGCACGCCGGGGGGAAGCTCGTCGCCGCTCGTGAGTTTCTTTTTCTTCTCTTCGAACGCGGCATCGAAAGCGCGCTGCGCCGCCCCCAGGCTTTCCTTCGCCTGTTCGAGCTGCAAGCTCGCCTCGTCGTTGGCGAGCCTGATGTCGAACCAGTGATGGCGCTCGACTTCGGTCAAGTACGCTTTGGTGATTTTCGCGCCTTTGGCGAGCTTCTTCGGACCGCCTTTGGCAGTCTTGTTCGTCAGCAGGCGCTCGATACGCACGAAGGCGTCGTCTTCGACAATGCGCATCTGGTCGGCCAGATCTTTTTTGTAGCGCTTCAATTCATCGTCGATGATCTGCTGCGCGCGCTTGTCGCGCTCGATTCCCTCGCGGGTGAAGACCTGCACGTCAATCACCGTTCCCGACATTCCCGAAGGCACGCGCAAGCTCGTGTCCTTCACGTCGGAAGCTTTCTCGCCGAAGATCGCGCGCAAAAGTTTTTCTTCCGGAGTGAGCTGGGTTTCGCCTTTCGGCGTTACTTTGCCCACCAGAACATCGCCGGCTTCGACTTCGGCCCCGATGTGAACGATTCCCGATTCATCGAGCCGTCCAAGCATCCCCTCGGAAAGATTGGAAATATCGCGAGTGATTTCTTCAGGCCCGAGCTTGGTGTCGCGCGCGACGATCGAAAGCTCCTCGATATGGATGGAAGTGAAACGATCGTCGGCGACGACTTTCTCCGAGATCAATATCGAATCCTCGAAGTTGAAGCCGTTCCACGGCATGAATGCGACGAGCAGATTTTGCCCGAGCGCCAATTCGCCGTTATCGGTGGAAGCCCCGTCAGCGACGACGTCGCCCCTCGCGATCACGTCGCCGCTTTTGACCAGCGGGCGCTGATTGATGTTGGTGTTCTGATTGGAGCGCGTGTACTTGATCAGGTTGTAGATGTCCACGCCGACTTCACCGGCGCGGGTTTCCTCATCGTGCACTCGCACCACGATGCGCCCGGCGTCAACGTAGTCGACGACCCCGCCGCGAACCACTTGCACCGCGGTTCCCGAATCGACCGCGACAGTGCGTTCGATTCCGGTTCCGACCAGCGGCTTTTCCGCGCGCAGACACGGGACCGCCTGGCGCTGCATGTTTGAACCCATGAGCGCGCGGTTAGCGTCATCGTGTTCGAGAAACGGAATGAGCGATGCCGCGACCGAGACGATCTGCGAAGGCGCAACGTCCATGTACTCGATACGGTCGGGAGTCGCGAGCGTAAACTCGTTGCGATAACGGCATGAAACGATTTCGTCGGTGAAACGTCCTCGCGAATCGAGTTTGGCGTTCGCTTGAGCGATGACAAATTGCCATTCGTCAATCGCCGATAGAAATTCGATTTCGCTCGTGACTTTGTTATTCGTGACCTTGCGGTACGGCGTCTCCAAAAATCCGTAGGGATTGGTGCGAGCGTAAAGCGCGAGCGAGTTGATGAGGCCGATGTTCGGCCCTTCCGGGGTTTCGATCGGACACACCCGTCCATAGTGAGTCGGATGCACGTCACGAACTTCGAAGCCCGCGCGCTCGCGGGTCAATCCGCCTGGCCCGAGCGCCGAAACGCGGCGCTTGTGCGTGATTTCGGACAGCGGATTGGTCTGGTCCATGAATTGCGACAACTGCGATGAGCCGAAGAACTCGCGGATCGCCGCCGAGACCGGTTTGGCGTTGATCAAGTCGTGCGGCATCAAATTCTCGGATTCGGCCTGCGAAAGGCGCTCCTTCACGGCGCGCTCCACTCGCACCAATCCGGCGCGAAACTGGTTTTCGGCCAACTCGCCGACCGAGCGCACGCGGCGGTTTCCGAGGTGATCAATGTCGTCAATTTCGCCGCGGCCGTTACGCAGCTCGACCAAAATTTTGATCACCGCGATGATATCTTCGTTGGACAAGACGCTCGGCCCAGTCAATTCGGCGCGTCCGACGCGACGGTTGAACTTCATGCGTCCGACCGGCGAGAGATCGTAGCGGTCCGGGTTGAAGAAGAGTCCGTTGAAAAGGTTGCGTACGGCTTCTTCGGTCGGCGGCTCGCCCGGTCTCATCATCCGGTAGATCGCGACTTGCGCGGCGGTCTTGTCCGCGGTCTCGTCAATTTTGAGCGTCTGGGAAATGAAAGCGCCCTGGTCCAGGTCGTTCGCGTAAATCGTCTGAACCTGGCCGATTCCGCCGCCTTGCAGTTTCTTCAGTACATCCGAGGTAATTTCGTCGTTGGCCTGAACGAGAATCTCTCCCGTTTCTTGGTCTACAACGGCATGAGCGAGTATTTTTCCGAGAAGGAACTCTTCGGGGACGACGATTTTGTTGACCCCGGCCTGCTCGAGTTCGCGGACATGACGGACGGTGATGCGTTTGTCCGCTGGAACGATGAGCTTGCCTTTCTTATCGTGGATGTCGAAGCGCGCGATTTCTCCGCGCAGCCGCTCCGGCTTGAGCTCGAATTCGATTCCACGCTTGCCGAAATGGAAGGCGTCGTAAGCAAAAAACTCGCTGAGGATTTGTTCTGAAGTCAGTCCGAGCGCTTTCAACAAAGTCGTCACCGGCATTTTGCGCCGGCGATCCACCCGGAAATAGACGAAGTCCTTCGGATCGAATTCGAAATCGAGCCACGATCCGCGGTAGGGAATGACTCGCGCCGAGAAAAGCAGCTTGCCCGATGAGTGCGTCTTGCCCCGATCGTGCTCGAAGAAAACGCCTGGCGAGCGATGCAGTTGCGATACGATCACGCGCTCGGTGCCGTTGATGACGAAAGATCCCGTCATCGTCATGAGCGGAATTTCGCCCATGTAAACTTCCTGTTCCTTTACTTCCTTGACCGGTTTCTGCTCGGTTCCGTCCTTGAGCTTGATCGCTTGCGCCTCCTTGTCGAAGAGCGTCAAACGCACGCGCGCGCGTAACGGCGAAGCGTAAGTCAAGCCGCGCTGCTGGCACTCTTTCACGTCGAAAGGAGGATCGCCAAGAGCATAGCTGACGAATTCGAGCCGGGCGTTGCCGGAGTGACTCGAAATGGGGAAGACCGACTTAAACGCCGCTTGCAGTCCTTGATCCCTGCGCGAACCAGGCTCGACGGTAGCTTGCAAAAAGGCTGCGTAAGACTCGAGCTGGGTCGCTAGCAAGTAAGGAACCTGCAGGACGCTCGCGCGCTTGGCGAAGCTCTTGCGAATGCGTTTTTTTTCGGTGAACGAATAACTCATGCGGGCTCCATGATTGGAACGGGGGGAAGAACCGGACTCGTGAGACTACTGATCAGTGTCTTGCGTTCACTTGATTTCGGTCTTGGCGCCGACATCCGCCAGCTGCTTGACGAGCGCGTCGGCGTCGGCTTTGGAAACACCTTCCTTGACCGGCTTGGGCGCGCCGTCAACGAGATCTTTCGCTTCTTTCAAGCCGAGTCCTGTGGCGGCGCGAACTACTTTGATCGTATTGACTTTGTTTTCACCGGCGGCAACCAAAATCACCGAGAACTCTGTTTGTTCTTCGGCAGCAGGAGCCGCGGCGGCGCCTCCGGCCCCCGGCGCGGCGACGGCAACCGCCGCAGCGGCTGAAACGCCGAATTTTTCCTCCATTTCTTTGATCAGGCTCGATAGCTCAAGCACGCTCATGTTGCCGATTGCATCGAGAATGTCCGCTTTGGCGACTGCTGCCATGGTTCGCTCCTTTGAAAAATAAATTAACTATTCCGCTTTCTGATCGCGAAGAGCCGCGACCGCGCGCACGAATTTCGCCGGCACTTCGTTCAAGGTCTGCACAAATTTCGCGATCGGCGCCTGCATGGTTGCTAGCAGTTTCGCCAACAGCTCGGGACGCGAGGGAAGCGCCGCGAGATTCGCAACTTCTTTCGGGCCAATGACTTGGTTGGCGATCGCTCCGCCCTTGATGATGAGCTTTTCGTTGGCTTTGGCGAATTCGTGGAGAACTTTCGCCGCAGCGGCGGGATCCGCCGAAATGCCATAGACAAGCGGGCCGACCATCTGCTCGGCGAGTCCGGAAAAAGGCGTGTCGGCGACCGCGCGGCGCGCCAAAGTGTTCTTCACCACATGAAAATAAACATTGCTCGCCCGCGCCTTGGCGCGAAGCTCGGTGATTTCGGCGACCGGGAGGCTGCGATACTCGGCGAGGATGATCGCCTGCGCTGACCGCACACTCGTGGCGACTTCGTCAACGACCGCCTTCTTTTGTTCCAGGCTGAGACCCACTCTTCCTCCTATCGAGCGACAGACGACTCATCCACGCGCACACCCAAACCCATCGTGCTCGACACCGTAATCCTTTTCAGATAAACGCCTTTGGATGATGCCGGCTTGGCTTTGTTCAAAGCATCGATGAGGGCGCCCAAATTCTCTTTTAGCGCCTCGACCGTGAAGGACGCCCGGCCGATCGTGCACTGCACGATTCCCGCCTTGTCGGTGCGATATTGCACCTGGCCTGCCTTGGCTTTTTTCACCGCGGAAGCGACGTCAGGTGTGACCGTCCCAACCTTCGGGTTGGGCATAAGCCCACGGGGGCCGAGTATTTGCCCTAACTGCCCCACCACACGCATGGTGTCCGGACTGGCAATCGCAACGTCGAAATCGATCTTGCCTTCCTTGACCGCCGCGGCGAGGTCGTCGAGGCCGACGATGTCGGCGCCGGCGGCGCTCGCGGCTTTCGCCGCTTCGCCTTGGGCGAAGACCGCCACTCGTACGCTCTTACCTGTTCCTTGGGGCAAAACCACGGAACCGCGTACCGATTGATCGGACTTCTTCGAATCGACACCGAGGTTCACCGCGACGTCTATCGATTCGTTGAATTTGGCGGTCGCGGTTTCCTTCACCAGCGCGAGCGCGTCGCTGACCGGGTAGGCTTTGCCGGCTTGAACCTTCGCGGAAATCGCGCGGAAGCGTTTGGATGCCATATTACGCTCCCTCGACTTCGATTCCCATGCTGCGCGCCGTGCCGGCCACAGTGCGAACGGCGGCTTCAAGATCGGCCGCAGTCAGATCGGGCATTTTCATCTTTGCGATCTGCTCGGCCTGCGCGCGAGTCAACTTGCCGACCTTATCCGTATGGGGTTTCGCGCTGCCTTTTTCAAGCCCCAGCGCCTTGCGAATGAGCACCGAAGCGGGCGGCGTTTTCGTGATGAAAGTGAAACTCTTGTCGGCGTAAGCGGTGATGACCACAGGCACCATCAGTCCTGCTTCCATTTTCTGCGTCGCTGCGTTGAAAGCCTTGCAAAATTCCATGATGTTCAAGCCGCGTTGTCCGAGCGCGGGGCCGATAGGCGGGCTTGGGTTCGCCTTGCCCGCGGGAACTTGCAGCTTGATATAGCCTACGATCTTCTTTGCCACTCTCTATCCTTTGTTGTCCCGAATCGCGCGCGGCCGTCCAAGCGATTCGCCGTTGTTGCGCGATTACGACTTCTCAACCTGCCCGAATTCCAATTCGACCGGAGTCGAGCGCCCAAAAATAGAGACCGACACTCGAAGCTTGCTCTTGTCGTAATTGACCTCTTCGACCGACCCGTGAAAATCGGTGAAAGGTCCCTCTTTCACGCGCACGGCTTCGCCCACTTCGAATAACACCTTGGGCCTGGGTTTCTCAACCCCTTCCTGCATCTGGTGCATGATGTTTTGCACTTCCTGCTCGGAGATCGGCGTCGGCTTGGTGGCGGTGCCGCCGACGAAACCGGTGACCTTGGGGGTGCTTTTCACCAGGTGCCAGGTCTCGTCGTCCATGTCCATCTGGACAAGAACGTAGCCGGGAAAAAATTTTCTCTCGCTGATGCTCTTCTGGCCGCTTTTCATCTCGACCACTTCTTCCACCGGCACCAGAATCTGGCCGAACTTTTCCTGGGCCTCGGAGCGCGCGATGCGATCCAACAGCGCCTTCTGCACGCTCTTCTCAAAACCCGAGTAGGCGTGCACTACATACCACTTCATGCTCATCCCGCCTCACGCCCCATGATTGCCTGCACTACCGTCAACAAGATCGAATCCACCGCCCATAGAAAAATAGCCATCACTACCACGAACAGAAAAACCACCCCGGTGGTCTGCATCGTTTCCTTGCGAGTCGGCCAAACCACTTTCTTGAGCTCGGTGACCGATTCCTGACTGAACGCGACGAATCGTTTTCCCGACTGGGTTTGCAAAGCGACGATCGCGGCCAACACCAGCCCAGCCAATACCGCGCCGACTCGAATGATCGTCAGCGAAGAGCTCAAGTAGTAAAAGCCAAAAATTCCCGCAGCGACAAAAGCCACTGCGATTCCGAGTTTTATTTTTTCAGCCATCTTTGCATGTGCTCATTTGGCAGGCCAGGAGGGTCTCGAACCCCCAACCTTCGGTTTTGGAGACCGACGCTCTGCCAATTGAGCTACTGGCCTTTAAATTCAGGATTGAGGACTTAGGGCTGAGGATTGAGTCAAACCACTGCTCTGTTCCCAACTGCTCTGCTCCCCTTAATCCTCGATCCTCGCTCCTCAATCCTGCCTTATTCAATCACCTTCGCCACCACCCCGGCCCCGACCGTTCGGCCGCCTTCTCGAATGGCGAAGCGCAGTCCCTCCTCCATGGCGATGGGGGAGATGAGTTGCACC
>JBOIGA010000051.1:0-15240 GCA_050741875.1 Burkholderiales bacterium | reverse complement strand
TGCTGGTCCCCTGGTCCGGACCCGCCGTGGAACTGAATGCGGTGTTCCCGCCCGGACGCATGCACACCCCAAAGGTGCGCGTCTTCGTCGACTTCCTCATCGCCCAGCTCGACTTCAAGGGTCTCGTCCAGCGCGATCACGAGTTCGCGTGACGTTCTTTCTGCTTCGTTGGCAAAAAACCCATACTCCTCGGAGGGCGGGAGGGCACTAATGGCGGCGGCGACAGAGCGGATTCCGATCCTCGTAACTCCTGATCAGCGGCTGTCACGGTGACAACGAACAGCACGTCTTCGATCAACTCTGCAAGTCGTCGAGGAAGCTATCGAAATCTATCGCAAAGACGGCAGGCCACTGCCACCCGCGACATCCGGCCGGGACTTCGCTAACCGAATGCAAAGCGTGCGTAACGCGCGTTCCGAAGGCTATTTTCAATGGTGTCTGGTCTGACCCATTCCTTGCTTATCTGACCTGCTGATCGGCCGACAATGTCGCGATGATCGGGCACGAGCGCGGCCGTTTGCCCTTCTCACATTCGGCGATCAGGCCCTTGAGCAATCGGCGCATGCGGCTGAGATCGTCAATTCGCGCCTCGATAACCGCCAGCTTCTGCTCAGCGAGCAGCCGTGTCTCCCGGCAGCTCTGCCCGTCCTCCAGGAGCAACAGGCTCTTAACCTCTTCCAGCGTGAAACCCAGTTGTTGCGCTCGCTTGATGAACCGCACGCGCTTCACCGCCTCAACCGTATAGCGCCGGTGGCCGCCAAGCGGCTTGCTCGGTTCTTCCAGGAGACCGCGCCGCTGATAGTAGCGGATGGTCTCGACGTTCACGACCGCCGCCTCGGCCAGCCGCCCAATCGTCAGTTTCTCGATCATTCTGCCGCCTCTTGATTCAGTACTATGGTACGGAACTTAGACTCTGGTTTCCTACTAGGTTTAGTGAAACTGATAGCGCGTCACCGTCATTCACCCGGGCTACCGGGCCAGAATTTATTGGAGGTTTTTGTCATGGACATTTTTACCAGATTGGCCGACAAAACTGGTTCGTTCGGCGCAGTCATCGCTGCCATGGGGTGCGCCTCGTGTTTTCCGGCAATTGCCAGCCTTGGGTCGGCACTTGGGCTCGGGTTCTTGGGTCGGTACGAGGGTGTGTTCATCAATACCCCGCTACCCATCTTCGCCGCGATTGCCCTAGTGAGCAATGCCTTGGCTTGGTTCAGCCACCGGCAGTGGCGTCGTGCCCTGCTGGGACTCGCCGGCCCAGCAATGGTGCTCGCGACGTTGTATCTGTTCTGGACCGACAACTGGAGCATCTATCTTTTTTATACCGGCATCACGCTGATGCTGGTTGTTTCGATATGGGATCTCGTACGTCCCGCACAGGAGGAATGTTTAAGTTGTGAAATTCCAGTAAAGGAGTAATCGCATGTCTATGGAACTTTGGATTGACCAAACGACCTTCGCGCGGCGCGCGACCTCTTACCAAGCATGGTTCCAGAGGACCAGTGGACTTCGGTGGCGCTCTATCAATTGCTAGCGCAAGGGCGGCCCGTGGCACGCGAGGCGCTTGCGGCGCGAGTCGGGCTACCGCTTGCGCGAGTCGATGCGGTGCTGCGCGAGTGGTACGGCGTCTTCTACAATGCGGCGGGAGAAATCATCGGCTATTGGGGGCTGACGCTTAACGAGACGAAGCACCGTTTCCGCGTCAATGGCCGGCTTCTGTTCACTTGGTGGGCGTGGGACACCCTCTTCATCCCGAATTCTCGGCGCCGTGGCCGAGGTGGAGTCCACTTGTCCGGTGACCGCCGATCCCATCCTGCTCAGAGTCGGTCCTTCTGGAATCCTCGCCGTCTACCCCGACACGACGGCCGTCTCTTTCGTAACTCCGGAACAAGCCAAGCTCAAAGAGAACGTCGTGCTCAACCTGTCATTACGTGCACTTCTTCCGTTCAGCGACGGTCGCTGAAAGCTGGCTCCCGAAACATCCGGGAACGCGCCTCCTGACCCTGGCTGAGGCGTGGGCGCTTGGGCGCGAGAAGAATGCAGCGCAGTACCCCACAATCCCCGGATTAGGGTATGAGGCATGACGAAGAATTATGACCTCGTGATTGTGGGAACGGGAACTGCGGCAATGGTTGCCGCAATGCGTGTGCGTGCCGCCGGTTGGAGCGTGGCGGTGATCGACTTCCGACCGTTCGGGGGCACGTGCGCACTCCGCGGATGCGACCCCAAGAAAATGCTGGTGTCCGGTGCAGAGACAGTCGACCTCGCCTCCCGGATGCGCAGTAACGGGGTCGCCGGAGAATTGAGAATCAACTGGCCGGACTTGATCGCGTTCAAACGTACCTTCACTGATTCTGTTCCTGAGAAGCACGAACATCGCTACGCCGAGAAGGACATTGATACCTTTCACGGGCGTGCGCGATTCATCGGCCGAAACACAATGGAGGTCGGTGGTGACTTTCTCGAAGGCCGCCACTTCTTGATCGCAGCCGGGGCGGAGCCCATTAAACTTGGAATGCCCGGCGAAGAGTACTTGAGGACCCACGAGGATTTTTTGAGCCTCGACCAATTGCCGCGCCGGGTCGTTCTGGTTGGCGGTGGTTATATCGCCGCGGAATTCTCACATATCGCCGCGCGCGCCGGCGCACAAGTTACGATTCTGCAGCGCGCGGAGCGCATGCTGGTGCGTTTCGACCCGGACCTGGTGGGATGGCTGATGGAAAAATTTCGCGAGATCGGAATTGACGTTCGTACCCGAACGAAAGTCGAAGCCATAGAAAAGACCGAAAAGGGGTTTTCGGTGCGTGCCTCTTCCCAAGGGAATACGAGCAGCTTCGAAGCTGACTTCGTCGTCCATGCCGCAGGTCGCGCACCCGCCCTTGAAGCCCTCGATCTCGGTGCGGCGGACGTGGCGGTGAAGAATGGTCGGCTGGAGGTGAACGAGCATCTGCAGAGCGTCACGAACCCGGCTGTGTACGCCGCGGGCGATGCAGCACAAATAGGCCCGCCGCTCACTCCGGTTTCAAGTCACGACGCAAAGATCGTGGCCATGAATCTGCTGGAAGGCAATCACCGCAAGCCGGATTATAGCGGCGTGCCGAGCGTCGCCTTCACCGTTCCGCCGATCGCGGCAGTCGGCTTGAGCGAAGCGGAGGCGCGCGAACGGAGACTCAAGTTCCGCACGAATACTCAGAAGGCATCCGACTGGTACACCGCTCGCCGCGTCGCTGAGCCAACCTACGGGTTCAAGGTGCTGGTTGAGGAGGAGACCGATCGCGTGCTCGGCGCGCATCTTGTCGGGCCGCACGCGGACGAGGTAATCAACATTTTTGCTTTGGCTATACGGCACCAACTGACGGCTGAAGAACTCAGGGCGACGATGTTCGCCTATCCCACAGGAGCGTCGGATATAGGTTACATGGTGTAAGTGGCCATGATTTCCTTCCACCGTCCACAAGTGAGTCTGCTATGAATGCAATTGTTCTCGAATCCGTACTGACGTGCCCGAACTGCGGGGTGATCAAGCAGGAACTCATGCCTACGGATGCTTGCCAGTTCTACTACGAGTGCACGAACTGCAAGACGCTTTTTGCGTCCGCGGCCCGGCGACTGCTGCGTATTCTGCTCCTACGGCTCGGTCAAGTGCCCGCCGATCCAGCAGCAACGGAGCTGCTGTTAATCAGCCCATAACATCTCGCTCGGGCCGAGCAGGTGAATTCTAAGTTGACGGCCTGCCGTTTTCCTCCAGCCTAATATTGCCGATGAGCGATACGACCTCGACCTGCTCGTTGATCGGTATGTGTTGTAATCCGCCTTGCAAAATCGAAATACCTGAGCACCCCGAGCTCAAACGCGCCGGCTCGGTAATGTGCAGAGCCGCGCTGATGGAGATCCACGAAGCCGTCGTGGAAAGTACGATGACGCGGCTGCGGCTGGTGCTCGGCGATTACAGGGTGGCGTCGGAGATTTCCATTTATGCGGTTTGTCCGGAGCGCAAATTGTTTCACTCAAGGTTCGCGCCTTCGCACGGCGTTTCGGCCCAATCAAGCGATCAGGGCATATGAACGCGCGAACTTTGCGCGCGGGAACTCCAATAGTTATGCGCCGGCCAGCCGCCGAAAGAACTGCGCGGTGAAGTCATCCGCGGGAAAGAAGGTTTCGACTCGCAGTTCGTCCGCCGTAATGTCCAGAGCCGTGCCGAAAGTCGAGAGCATGGTGAACAGCTTGAGCACGGTATCGCCCAACCCGAGCTCCAGGGGCAGGGTGGGCGGCGGCGGGGAAGTCCAGCTGTGCTGCGCCAGCGGGGAATGCCGGAATAGGCGATATTCTCGTTGAACACGCTTCGCAGCTTCGCATTCACCGGATCGGCGCTTACTTCACGCTGTAGCCTTGAGAGCAGCAGGGTCGCGACCTGCTCCCAGTTCCTGAGCAGCGGCTGCATGCCTTGCGGATGAAAGGTCATGCGCATGACATTGAATTCGCCACTGGCATCCACGCGCGCCCAGACTTGCCGCGGATCGCCGAGCAGACTTAGCAAGCGGCCGGCCGCGTCGTTGTCCAGCGCCATGCCCCAGCTGGGATTTACGACCAGCGCCGGAAAAGGCTCGTGGTGTTTGAGCGTAAGCTCCAGCGCCTGGCGCACTGCTGCCATATCCCCATCATTGAGCGTGCGTTCCTGGTACAGCGGGCGCATAGCCGGCGGCGCGCAGCAGGATATTGCGTTCTCGAAGCGGCACGGCCAACGCTTCGGCAACCTGCTGCACCATTTCGCGGCTCGGCTGCGCGCGGCCGGATTCCAGAAAACTCAAGTGCCGCTGCGACATGCCGGCCTCGAGCGCGAGATCGAGTTGCGACAGCTTGCGCGTGTTGCGCCACGCACGCAGCAATTCACCAAATCGAGATGAGTCGGTCATCAGTTGGGCGACGGATGAGGCGGCAGTCATAACGCTAGTCTCCTTGATACCCAACTCGGCGGCGATTACCTGCGAGGTAATTGTTTCGGCGATACGTGTGAGTCAAACTCGGCGACAGTTTCACTCAAACATGGAGAACTGTAATGAACGTCAAAAAAGTGTTGTTGTGGCTGGTGCTGATTGATTTCGCTGTTCACCGCATGGGCGATGTGGAAAGCCGGCTATATCGGCATCTGGCAGGCCGGCATCGCGTCGCCGGGCAGCCTGCAAATCCTGCTCGACCTCTTCATCTGCGCCGGACTGATCTGCGTGTGGATGATTGCCGATGCGCGCAAGCGCGGCGTGAATGCCTGGCCGATCGCCACGCTGTTCGTTGGCTCGCTCGCGCCGCTTGGCTATCTGATCCGGCGCGAGTCGGCAGGTTCTGACTTCCACCGTGTCATCCCTGATAGAGCTTAATGGAATGTCATACGTCGAAACCGACGACCGGACACGGTTGTTCTACAAAGATTGGGGCGCGGGGAAGCCCTTCGTTTTCATTCACGGCGGACAACTGGGCGCCGACATGTGGGAGTACCAGATGCCTTACCTTGCCGGCCAGGGCTTGCCCGCGTGAAGCCGTGCTTGTAGGCCATTCGAATGGCTGCGGCGACATCGCCCGCTATCTGTCGCGCCACGGCGATCAGCGCATCCCCCGAGCGGTGCTCATTGCCCCGACCACGCCCTTCCTTCTGAACGGCGAATGAGGGAGCTCGCCACACCAGTCGGCGCTGGAGAAGCGCGTGGGGCGAAAGCGTTGGTGAAGGCTTTGCAGGGCCCGCGGCCCCAGATCGCCTATGATCGGGGTCGGTTGCGGCTAGAGTTCCTGTCGCGTCGTCGCGGGTTAGCCTCAGCGCATTCCGATCACGCGGTCGAGCGACACCGGGCCCGCGCCGCGGCCGACAAGGTAGAGCATCAACGCCGCCCATGACAGGTGGGTAGGCCAGGCGTCGGGATATACGAAGATCTGGATCACCGCGGTCATGCCAAGCAGCGCGAGCGCCGACAGCCGGGTGAAGAGGCCGAGCACGAGCAGGATCGGAAACAGGTGCTCGGCATAGGTCGCCATGTGTGCCGCGAATTCCGGCGGCAGCAGCGGCACTTTGTATTCTTCGCGAAACAGCGTGTAGGCGTTGTCGTTGACGGTCAGGAAGCCATTTACCTTGGTACGGCCGGACAGGAAGAAGATCGCCGCCACCGCCACGCGCGCGGCGAGCGCGAGCAGCCCGTGGCTTACCCAGGCAGTCAGCAAAGCGGCGATGCGGTTCCAGGCGCCGCGCAGACCTTCGGTGGGCGCGTCGGAAGCGGGTGAAGTGGCGTGGTTCATGGGTGTACCCTCGTGAGCGGTTGGCTGTTATTGAAGGTCATGCTGCTGAAAGCACCGGCTTCGAGCAAGGTGGACATCAGGTGCGTGAGGTCGGCATCGCATTGCGCCCGGAGTGCCGAATGCGCCGCTTCGGCAAGCGTTTCACCCGCGGCGCAGGCATCGAGGAACGCGCAACCCGCGGCGTCGAGCTCGATCCACTCGACGGCATCGCGCGGGCGCGCGAGCAACGCACCTTCGGGGCACCAGTCGAGGTCAGCATTCGCGGGCGCGTTGGTGCGATTGCGTGACCAAATGGTGTAGATCGGCCCGTCGCCAAACCACGCCCAGCGAGCTGCCGGATGGGGTTGCAGCACCGCGCCGGCGAGCGCCTCCAACTCGAGGCCGGCGACGGCGGCGGGGTCGAGCGCGTCATCGTTTGGCGCCGCATGCGCTTCGGTCCAAAAACGGTCAAGCCGCGCGACACCGGGTAGGTAAGTCAGTTTGGCGGCCGGTTTGAAATGCGCGAGGAAGTCTGCGAAACCGGCGCCGTAGCGCAGCAGCGTCGGGTCGGTGGGCAGCGCTTCGCGCACGTAGATTGCAGCGGCGGCGCGAAAACACTCATCGCCGACGAGCCGCACCACTGTAGGATAGTTGGCCCGCAGCGCGTCGATGCAACCTTTCATTACGGTATTGCGGTATACGGCAAAGGCGGGTTGCGCGGTGAGTGCGGCCACTTCAGCCGCGGGCTCCGCGTCGGGCGCGAGAAGCGCATGCGCGAAGGCGTCCTGAAAGCGGGCGAGCGCACCGGGCGTCGGCGTATTCATCAGGCAGCCTTGGGGAGCGGGGACCGCAACACGTCCGCGGCGCGCTGGCGCTCGGCGAACAGTGTGTCGAAGTCGGGCAGGTTGTCATCGCGCTCGATCAGCACCGGCCGCGCGCCGATCCGCGCGATCAGCCGCGCGTATAGCGCCCAGACTTCGGGGGCAACCGGCGCGTCGTGCGAATCGATCAGCAGCGCTTCGCCGAGGTTCGCATCCGGCGTGTGACCGGCGAGATGAATTTCCGTTACCAGCTCACCGGGGAAGGCGTCGATGTACGCCTCCGCCGAGTAGCCCAGATTGCGCGCGCTGACGTATACATTGTTGACGTCGAGCAGCAGACCGCAGCCGGTGCGGCGCGTGAGTTCGGCGAGAAAATCGATTTCTTCCCAGGCATGTCCGTCGATGGACAGATAGTGCGAGGGGTTCTCCACTGCGATGCGCCGGTGCAAGGTGTCTTGCGTGCGGGACACATTGTCGGCAATTCGTGCGAGCGCTTCGTCGGTGCGCGGAAAGGGCAGCAGGTCGGGGTGGTAGGCGCCGCGCCAGGTTGACCAGGCGAGATGCTCCGACACCAGCGCGGGCTCGATGCGGTGCGCGAGTTCCGCCAGGCGCCTGAGATGTGCCGCGTCGGGCTCGGCATCGGCGGCGAGCGACAAGGCGACGCCATGCAGCGAGATCGCGTGGTTCGCGCGGATCGCTTCAAGCCATGCAAGACGCGGACCGCCAGCGACCATGTAATTTTCGGGATGCACCTCGAACCACAGTCCATCCGCGGGACACGCGAGCGCCGCCTCGTAGTGCTGCGGCTTCAGGCCGAGCCCCGCTGTGAGGACTGTAGTCATGATTGCAAGATGCCTGCCAGCTAGCCCTTGATCGGCGTGAGCGAGCCCGTGCCTTTTGGCGTCTTAATCGAGGTGCAGGTGCCTTTGGCGACGTACGTCCAGGCGTTGCCCTGGTAATCCACCTTCGAGGTGCCGGCGCAGCTTGTGCCCGGGCCGGCGGCGCAGTCGTTCTTGCCAGCAGGCGAGACGCCGTAGCATTTCTCTTTTTCGGAAGCTGCCTTGTCCTGCGCGAGTGCGGCGCCCGAGGCGAGTGCGGCGAGGGTGGCGGCGGTGATGACGAGGTTGCGGGAATTCATACGTTAGACTCCTTTTAGGGTTGGTTGAACTCGCCGCCCGACTCTGCCCGTGATGGGCCCGAAGCGTGCGGTCTGAAACGTAGTTCGAAGCGGATTGGCCAATGGTTACAGCGTCGGGCACAATTCGCGCGGGCCGGAACTTTTTTCGTCCGGCTGTAACCGTGCGTTCCCCGATAACGAACCAGAGAGAAAGCCGCGTGAACGCGAGCGAAGACCGCCTCAGAGACCTGCTGGTCTGCGGGCTCGCCGGTGACGCCGCGGCTTATCACGCGTTCCTGACGGAATTGAGCGCGCGCCTGCGCGCCTTCCTCAGGGCGCGGCTCTCCCGCTTGCCGGACGAAGTGGAGGATCTCGTGCAGGAAACGTTGTTGGCCGTCCACAACCAGCGCCGTACCTACGATGCCGGCCAGTCGCTGACGGCATGGGTCCACGCGATCGCTCGCTACAAGCTGATTGACCTGCTGCGCCGGCGCGCGGGGCGCGATGCGCTGAACGACCCGTTCGACGACGAGCTCGACGTGTTCGTAGCCTCCGATACCGCGGCGGCAGACGCGCGGCGCGATCTCGCCCGGCTGCTCGAGCGGCTGCCGGACCGACAGCGGCTGCCGATCGTGCATATGAAACTCGAGGGGCTGTCGGTGACCGAGACCGCGCGAATGACCGGCATGTCGGAAGCTGCGGTCAAGGTCGGTGTGCATCGCGGCCTCAAGGCGCTCGCGGCGCTGATACGGCGTGAACGATGAGAACTGATGAACTGATCTCCGTGCTCGCGACCGGCGAGAATGCGGTCGAGCCTTATGCGCTGCAGCAGCGCTATGCGATCGCTCTCGGTTGGGGCGCGTTCGGCTCGACGCTCCTAATGGCGATCCTGCTCGGCGTGCGGCCCGACCTTTCCGAGGCTGCCCGGCTCCAAATGTTCTGGGTGAAGCTCGCGTTTCCCGCCGCGCTGCTCGCGGGGGCGCTGCTGGCGGTAGCCCGGCTGTCGCGTCCGGGCGTCCGGCTAGGACGCGTGCCCGCCGCTATCGCCGCGCCGGTGCTGGCGATGTGGCTGATCGCCGCCCTCGTACTGCTTGGCGCTGCACCTGGGCAGCAGGACGAACTGATTTTCGGCGATACATGGTCCGCCTGCCTCCTCAACGTCGGGATCCTGTCCGCGCCGGTGTTCGGCGCGCTGCTGTGGGCGATGAAGGGACTTGCTCCGACGAGGTTCGTACTCTCTGGGGCTGCGGCCGGCCTGCTCTCCGGGGCGACGGGCGCACTTATTTATGCGCTGCACTGCCCCGAAATGGCAGCGCCGTTCCTCGGTGTCTGGTACCTGCTCAGCATGCTGATCCCGACAGGCGTGGGCGCAGCGCTCGGCCCGCGCATGTTGCGCTGGTAGCGGGCGCCCTGTACTACGAATACTGCGCCCGCATCGGCCGGGAACTTGCGGAAGCCGAATCGGCGATCAACCGGTTGCACGGCACGCCGCGAGCCCGGCTGCGTTTCACCGCACCGCACTCGCTGGGCTTCATGGCGCTCTACCCGGAAGTACGCGTGGAGATGTTGTTGAGTATAGGGCAACGCGAGGCATAAGAAGGCGGAATAGTGGCGCGATTCGCAGTGTCGCGCCACTTTAAATGGCGCGCAAGCCATTCGCGCCAGTTAAGCGCCGCCGATCGCCTCAGCTAGTGATGCGTTTTCGTGCTGTTCGGCGCCGCCGCACCTCGATCCGCACCGCCCCGAGATGACATGCCGCGAAGCAGAGCGCCGGTCAAAAAGAATCAGTTGTGTCCTACCTACCTTTTAAACTTACGCTTACTCCCGCGTGTCAACCGTCACAAGGAAATCCCGGGCGCGCTCGTCCACGACCTTGAGTTCGCCTACGCGCAACGTGCCTCGGATATTTTGACCGCGGACGCGGTCGAGAGGGAGTTCGCCTGTGCCCGTGTCTGAGCCGGCGCTGGTCGTGGCGATGCGGTAGCGATCCAGGTCGATCTTGTCGATGACCAGCGCAAAGCTTATCGCCGGCTTGGAGAAATTCTCGATCGCGATGTTGCCGGTAAGAGTACTTTCGTCAAGCTTGATGATGAGCTTTTTCAGGTCGAGCGCTTTGGGCGAGGCTTTGAGCTCGGCGCCCAGGGACGCTTTGTTCAACACCTTTGGGTCAGTGGTTTGCAGCGGCTTCATGCCCAGCTGCTGAATGACATCGCGCGGATTGAACTCGGCGACGTTTAGTGTTCCCGTCGTGAGCGAGTCGTTACCTTGCAAATTCCCTTCAACGGTTATCCCGAGCCCCCGCAGCACGAATCCTTCGAGCGTTGCTGCTCCTGTTTCCATTCGCCTCGTGCGTGCGGTCAATTTGACCTCGAGCTTCTCCGGAATTTTTTCTCCAGCAAGCTCGGCAGTCGCACGCAGATTCTCCAGTTGATAGCGCGCGTGGCGAAGTTCGGCGGAGAGCTTCCCGTCAAGGTCAATCTTCACGCTGTCTTTGCCCGACAGGAGCTCTGCCTTGAACAGCTTGCCTTGAAAGCGATACCGCTCGGCGGCGGGATTGATGTTGCCGACCGCGTTTGCTTCGATCTGGCCGATCAATTGGGGCTGCTTACTGCTGACTTGAGACTTGAGTTCGAAGTCAAAATCTTTGTCAGACGATAGCTCATCGGTGTTGATAGTGAGCTGGTCGAGAACGTAGTGGTTGCCGCTGCTTTGATCGTCGAAGCTAACCCTGGCGTCGGTGAGCGCGATTGCGCCAATCGAGAAAGCCTCGGAGCTGGGCTCACCGCGTTCTTGCTTGGGTTTAAGATCGTCCCAGTTGCTTCGGCCCGATTGGTTTCGGCTGAGATTGAGCGTCAAGCCGTGTAGCGAAACGCTGTCGGTGCGTACTTGCTTTTTGAGCAGCGGCAAAAGCTTGAGTTGGACTTCCCCCCTTTCGATCCTGGCAAACGGGGCAGGACCGAATCCTGGCGCATCGCTTAACTCAAGCGCGCCGAAGCTCACGCCGGGACGTGGGAAAACGCTGGCCGCTAGATCACCCGGAATCGCCAAATCACGCTCGGTCTTTTCCTTGACCAGGGCGATAATCTCCGGTTTGTAATCGTTCGCATCAAAAAAAATCGCAAGCGCAACCGCCGCGATGACAATAAGCAAAACGAAGCCGGCCAGCAGCCAGGTCGCTATCTTGATGCTGGTGGCGAGTGCGCTTCGGGCCATTGTCAACGGCGGTCTGCCGTGCCCGGAGAACGCTTCCCGGTTGGAGTGAAATACTGCGCCTCAAGTAGCTGTACGACCCTTTGGTATTGTTGGTCGATCTCTCGATGGGCGTCCTGTGTAAACGCCTTGCGCTTTTTGTCTGTTTCTTTTTCGCTTAACACTTTGGTTAGATGGCGCTCGCTGTTGAGCACACCCGATTGAGTGAGCAGGAGAAGGCGCTCGAATTCCTTGCCGCTTTTTCCGAGCAAGTCTTTCACCCGCTCGAAGTTCGCCGATTTGCGCGTCTCCACTTCCATGAGCGGCAGCGGGTGCAACTTGAGTTCAAGGCGCGGATCTTTTTTCGCCATCTCGTCGAGATCCTTTCGAATTCGCTCGGCTGCATCCGCGATTCCCATGATGACGGCTTTGACTTCTTTCGATTCGAATTTGATCAACAAAATTTTTTCGGCCAATCCTTGTTTCGAGACGATGTCGTAGAGCAGGCTGTAGCCTTCATTGAGCAGCCGCTGTTTCTGCTCCGCGACCTGCTCAGGGGCGGCATTGACAACGCTTGCGAGAAAAAGCAGGCAACTCAGCGCTAGGGCTTTCATCACATTCTCCTATTCAATTAACTTGGACCGCCGCGAAAAAAGCAGGCGCAGAAGTTTCGGCACGCGGATGAAGCCGGCGATGACGCCGCGCAAACCCAAGGTTGCGCCGACGCTCGTGCGGAATTTTTCGTGGTCCGGCAACGAGTGCTGGCGCGGCATTTTCTTCGCTTCTTCCAGGTTGAGAATCGAGCCGATCAAACCCAAATGCGAAAAGGCCTGGGGAAAATTGCCGAGAAACTCGTTCGATTCGGGATCGATCTCCTCCGACAGGAGGCCCAGCGGATTGCGCAAGGCGATAGTTTGATCGAGCAACTGTTCGGCGCGCTCGAGCTTCTCTTCCTGAACAAGATGATTGATCCACCAGAAAGTGCAGATGAGAAAAGCGGCCTCGGTGTACCTTGATTTCTCGTTGCGATAGAGCAACGGCCCGCCGCAGCCGAGACGGCGTTCGATCTCCGCCCGCGTCGTTCGCGCTATCTCCGGCGGCAGAAACCCAGTCGTGAAGGCGAGCAGGCTCGCTGCGTCAACTTGATCTTCCTCGTAGGCCGCCGCGAGATAGTCTTTTCCATCGCGCCGCCGCATGCCGCGTTGCAAGACTTGCTCGCGAATGGCGTCTGCCAGCTTGCGCAACTTTGGATCGACTTCGCCGAGAAGGTCGCACCCGCGCTGGCACGCGATCCACGCCATCACTTTTGCCGATCGTGTAGTGCTTTCTCTCCGGCGTTTCCCATATGCCGCTGTCCTTTTCTTGCCAGTGCTTAGCCACACCGCGTAAGCACCGTTCGACCAGCTTTTTCTTATCAGCGTCGAAGCGGCCGCCAGTCGCGCGATAGTAGTAGAGGGACTGCATGAGGTGGCCGTAATTGTCGAGCTGAATCTGGCGCGCCGCGCGGTTGCCGACCCGAACAGGCCGAGACCCGCGATATCCAGCGAGATGATCGAGAAACTGCTCCTCTTCGTGATCGCGCTCGCCATCGATGGGAAGGAGCACATCGATATCGCTGTTCGGGCACTCCGTTGAGCGCCGGGTGACGAACTGAAGGTACGCCTTCGCTTCGCCGGAGTAGCCGATGCGAAACATCGTATTGATGAAAAGCGGTGTCGCGCACCCAGGCAAAACGGTAGTCCCAGTTGAGATCGCCGCCGATACGTTCCGGGAGAGACATGGTAAGCGCCGCGACAAACGCTCCGCTCGGCGCAAAGGTCAAGAGCTTCAAGGTGATCGCGCTGCGCCGGACTATTTTTTCGTGCGGCCCGCGGTAGTAGTTGAACAGGTTCCATTCCTCCCAGAATGCGGCGGTCACGCGCAACCATCTTGAATGACATCAACATCAGGCGGGTTCGGATCGGGGCTGAAATCGAGCACCGCGAAGTAAACTTTTCCGCGTTCTGCGGTGAACTCACCACACGGTTTTTCATCGAGCGGGATGTTCGTAAAAAGCACAGCTTCGAGGCAGCGAAAGCCGGGCGGGTCGTTGATATTTGATTCCAAACAGCCGAAGAACCCGCGTAATCGGGCCGCGCATCGCAACGGAATTCAATCGGCATGCTCTGGCCGCGAGTGACTTCAAGCAGGCGCACAAGCTTGCGTGTGGGTGCGAGCGAAGTGAAATCGTAAAATCGCGCTTTGCGATTGCGCGCGGTCACGAAGAAGTCGGTGAGGACGGCCGTACCATGATCGGTTTCAAACCGTGTCTCGAGGACCGCGCTGTCGCCGAGATAACCGCGCTCAATGCGGAAAGGCAGCGCAGGGCGAATCGCAAACTCGCCTCCTTTTTCCCGGTCCACGAGCGCGCCGAAGAAACTTGGCGAATCGAATTGAGGCAGGCACAGCCAATCTATTCCGCCTTCACGGTTGACCAGCGCCGCGGTCGCGCAATTGCCGATGATCGCGTAATCGCTGATTGGATATTCGCGCCGCCTCGCTCGGGACTTGCCCTGATCAGGTGCAAGCGTGGAACCTGCCGTTTCGTTCATTGCAACTTCACTTTCCCGTGCGCATATCTTTCTTCTACGCGCGCTGCGTGATGGCGGATCTGTTTAAGCCCAACCGCCTATCGATGGGCGCGAAGCGATCGCGGCAAGAATTGGTTTAGCGAGGGTGTGCGAGTTGCTCTGATCGGAATGTGCGCGGCGGTTCAACGGGGGTTGACCTTGATTTCGGTCTTGACTGAATTCGCGATGAAACACTGCTCGTGCGCTTCGTGATGCATGGCGTTCAATTCGTCCGCCCTCGGTTTGCGCGCGCCCGAGAACACCGCTTTGGGTTCAAGTGTCACGCGCGTCACGGCGAGTTTGCCGGAACTGTTTTTCTCGATCATACCGAGCGCATGATCGTCGTAGCTGTCAACGCAATATCCGCGTTTCGCGGCGATGTGGAGAAACCACAACATGTGGCAACTCGAAAGAGAGGCGACGAATGCCTCCTCGGGATCAACTGCCTCGACATTGGAGTAAGGCGTCGGCACGACGTGAGGTGACGACGACGCAGGCACCTCGACTCCGCCATCGAACGCCCAAACATGGGCGCGGCTGTAGCGGCTATCGGTAAACATCTCTTCACCGCGCCGCCAGCGAATCTCTGCTTTGTATTCAGCCATATCGATCCTCGGGTGTGTCGTTAGTTTGGATGAGTTCGTCGTAGCCGCGGCCACGAAATTCGATGAGACAAAATCCGTGACCGAAGGGATCGGCCATGTGGGCGATGTGTCCCCATTGGTGGGTTTCAATCTCGCCTTCGAGTATTGCGCCGGCAGACAGCGCCTGCTGGAGCGCCGAATCGATCTTTTCCACGACGAAATCAAGATGGACCGGAGTCCAATGGCGCCGATAATCGCGCCGCTGCGAAGTCGCACTTGCTGCGCTCGTTCCCGGCGCTTTCGCCAGAAGATAAATCGGCGCGTCAAGGCCTGCCCTGAGCCCAGCCGAAGGGCCGAGCATCTCGACCCACGCGCTCCCCACGCGGCGGCCGACTTTCAATCCAAAAGCTCCGCTGTAGAACTTGACGCCTTTTTCGAGATCGTCAACGTCGATATTTACGAGAGGCATAGGAACCTCTGATCAAGTCCCGCACGGTCGCGACGGTGGCTTTGCGGGATGGATGGCGCGACGCGAGGAGCGCGGTTTGGTTATTCCAAACAAGCGACGAGTAACAATGCCAGGCGCCCGCGGTGCAGTCGCTTGCGACTGCACGCGTGCTATTGCCCCACAGGACGATGCAGCGGCAGCAGCCGCTGCATGGGCC
>JBOIGA010000050.1:0-15286 GCA_050741875.1 Burkholderiales bacterium | reverse complement strand
GGGATGCTCCTTGTCAGTGATCGGATCGAACGCCGCCAAGCGTCCAATCCATAGGATGCATCCCACCCCGAATTCACAGCAAGTCTAAGACTTCACCCGAATCAATTCGGGTATGAATTGAAGCTTGCAGAGAATGAAGAAGGGAACGTGCGCTTCGCGCTAACTACGCATGGGAAACAATCAGGGCAGCTTGCCAGCGACAATCATGCGGTTAAAGAGAATATTTGACGACAGCCACGTAACGATGTCGTCGAATTCGCCCCCGGCTGATCCACCCTCCGCATAAGCGCGGCTTACATATACGCGATCATTGTTGGAGCTTGCCGGATTTGGGTTAGCTGCTTCATCGGTTCCGGTTCCACCAGTAGCCGCGTTCTTGCCGACCGAATACAAAACGACAAGCGCGTTACGGGTGAGTCGCGTAGCGGGGCCGGAGCAGTCGGTTGCAGTAACTCCTGTACCCGTTGTGCAAACATGTAAGAGATTCGCCACTGACATGTTGCCCATTCCAACAAGCTTCATCCCGCCTGTTCGCGTGAAGGGGAAAGACAGGGGTGCAGGCGGGGGGCCAATCGTATTAATCGTAGTATCGGCAACTGCATAATGAATTCGATTTTGCGTAAGACCCCAAGCGTCAATAGCATAACCGTTGGCATCCACGGAGCTTATTCCAAGTGTTACGGCCGGAACGAATCCGTTGAAAAAATTTGAACATGCGCCGTTAGTCGCATTTCCTCCCGCCGCGAAGCTCTCTACGCCGTTACTTGTAGCAGAAGCGGGACAGGGAAAACGCTCATTCGCGAGAGCGTAACCGATCAAAGCTTCTTTGATTTCTTCGAGCCTAGAGATGGTTTCATTTACGCGTCTTTGTTCGACTTGGGTCACGAAGGGTACGAGCAGGCCGCCTAATAACAACGTCACAACGACCAAGGCAACCGCCATCTCGACTAGCGTAAAACCCGCTTTCGGTCTCAAAGTGCGCTCCCACAAGGCTGCACGACAAGGCTGTCATCAATGCAGGAAAGAAAATCATTGAACGTGGGGGACGGCGCTACACTGTCATAGTCGTTGTTGCCGACATTTGGATCATCGTTTTTACCTTCAAGATAGTTTGAGATATTTGCTTTTTCGTCAGGATCTATGGGTGGAGCATTTCTGCTTTGGCCAGCAAGCGCGCTGCGCGAAAAAAAAACGATCGCGGCATATTTGTTTATCGTTCCCCCATTTACTGTTAAACAGTTATTGAGTAAGGGCGAGCACACTTGCGTTCCTGGAGGCGAGGATGGTTTGAAAGCCTCCGCTACGGCATAAAAGAAATGATCCTTCCAGTTTTCCCACAGTTGTAACTGCTCAGGATTCGAACTAAGGCAATTACTCATCGAAAACGCGCGGGTCGTGGCACCTTGGGTAACTGGCGCTTGATCGGGCAACCGCCCCGACAGTCGATTATTTTCATCAACGTAATTCAAAACATCCCGATAGTCTGGGAGAGCAATAGATGCTGCCCATGGCAAACGCCTGTCCCCGGGCGGGCCGGAAAGACCATATGCGCTAATGCAGGTAGCGAGGCTTTGATTGAGCGACTGTAGTTTTTGATTGAAATCCGTTCTCTTTTTTATTGCATCAAAAATCTCATCCTTGGTGATGTAGATGAGGCGCTCATTCGCGATCACGTTACCGCTTGCGTCCCTCGTATCTCCAGTGAAAAGGGTGTCAACGGTGTCTTGGGCCAAGGAAAGGACCGCGTTATTCCTACTATTGGCAGCTTCAAGGTAATTGGCCGCTCCGAAGTTTCCGCCGCAGACTTCCGTCCCTGTCGGTAGCAAAGAACGATTTTGAGGACCTAAAATCGCGCGGCCCGCGAAAACAACAGCAACTGGACGCTTACCCGGAGTGCCACCCGCGATTCTCGTTACTCCATCAGATGCAAAAACCTCAAACTGTCCATCTGTATCTTCATTGAGCATGTCAGTCTTTACGTTGGCGTTCTTGTACGAACCCGCGACTGCGTACCATAAACACTCCGCGTCTCCATCTCGGAGTACCGGGATTCCCAAGCTCTTCCAAGGCAGACGACCAACGTAGTTCGCGTACTTGTTTCCGCAGGGACCCTGACTAAAGCCTTCAGAAGCAGGAGGGACAGTTGAACTCCAGTTGGGGCAAGGAAGAAAGGCAAACTCCCCCGAATTCTCGTCGTAGAAGGTGACGGCATACCCAATTAACGCGTCTTTGGCTTGAGCTAGTGCGGCTGCGGTTTGCTTGTCCCCTTCGATGCTGACTCTTGCGCTCGATAAACTGCTGACAAGCCATCCAGTTACACCCACCATCAATACCAGCAGGATTACCAAAGCGGCGACACCACGTTGCCGATTACCGAAAGCTCGGCGGCGAAACGATCGCATTTCTAATTTCTATCCGGTATCAGCACGACGTCGGGAGGCAGCTCTGCGCTTGGCCAAAGGCCAGGAGGCGGCTCCTCGCTTGGTCCAACGTCGGGGGGCGGCAACTCGGTTTCGGCGATGGTCACCGGTTCCTTTACCCGGGAGAATCTCTCCTGCACCTGGCCGTCCATCGCGTCGAAGTCCTGACCAACTTTCAGCATGATTCTTCGCTTTTGCTCGGGCAGGCTCACGCTCACTTTTCCCGACGAGCCGATGGAAGTGACTTTCCTTCCGTTCGCAAGCGGCGCTTTGTCATTGACGGGCTTGTTGTTGATCCACACCGTACTCGTGCCATCGCTGCGGTAGATGAGGCCGTTAATGCTGAGGTTCTCCGGCGGCGGGGGAGCGGACGGAGGTTCAACCGCGGCGACGGCGGCGGGTTCAGGTTCTTCGCCGACTTTGATTTTCTGCTGCCTGGCGTTGTCGAGGAGCGCGCGCTGTTCCGGAGTAAAAAACAGCCGCCCAATGGGTTCGGCCGCGAACAATGGCGTTCCCACAGTAATTGCCAACAAAAAAAGGAATATTCTCATTGGGTTGTCTGAGTCGTCGGAGTCGTCTGTGGTTGATTGACCGGATTCATCGTGATCCACGCGATTTCACACTGGGCTCGCAAATTTGGGTCGCTGCGGGGCGCGATCGAGTTGCCGTCGCGCACCAGGATGCATTCATTGAGCGCGAACAAGCCGATCTTTTGCTGTCTCAGCGCCGAGAAAAATCGCATGAGATCGCCCTCATGCAGCAGCTTGAAATTAATTTTCATGACCGAACGTTGAATGGGAAGCTGCGTAGGGTTCGCATTGTCCGCCGGCCCCTCGCGAAAGGGCGTCTGTGCGCCGAGTTGATAATCCACACCGAAAAGTTCCGCCCGGGTGTTGGCGATTCGTAACCCATCCACCCAATTGACTCGCGCTTCGTACCCGACAAAGCCTTCGTTTTGCAGCCGGCGATACTCAGGAAGATAGCGTACGATCGTGTCGCGTTCCTCACCCGATTTCTGGTAGCGGATTCGCGCTTCGCGCAGCGCGTTTTCATCCGCTTTCAATCGCTGCTCCGCTTCCTTGAGTGAGTTGTGCGTGTAGTAGATGACGTAACCCGAGAGCGCGAGCACCCCAATAAACACGAGCAGCGGAGTTTGCAGCGGACGCCAATCCTTGAGATTGATTTTCATGTCTGACCCCGCAATCCGACTTCAAGTGTGAAACTCGCCCCCGCATCGGTTCCGCGCGCTTCGATCGTGTTGCCGCTCAGCGCGGCTTCGGGATTCAAGTTGATTGGAAGTTGAGCGATTCTCACCCAGGCGACTTTGGGATCGGCTTTGAGCTTGTCGGCGAATCCATTTATCGCCGCCATCGCGGCGCGATAGTCGCCTTTGAAAGGACGGATTTCCGCTTCGATCAGTCCCGATTGATTCTTGTTTTCGCCGGCTTCGTCGCCGACCAGCGGCGCCGACTTCCATTCGATCCGGTTGAGCACGACTTGCGGATGCGTCTCGAGCGCGCCGCTCACCGCACGGAACAAGGTCTCCGGAGTCTGCGCGCGCGAATCTATGCTGTGCGCAATCTCGACGACTTTTCTCAACGATTCGGCGCTTACGGGAGTGGCGGGAAATTCCTGCGTGACTCTCTGGTATGAAGCCTGCAACTGTCGCGCTTGCCGCGCCGCGTCTTTCGCCTGTGCGTCAAGCTCGTTTGCCTGAAAGAGATTCAGCCCGGCGACCAGAATAGCGGTCACCGCAGCGCCTCCGCTCATGATATGAATTGCGTTGCGCGAAACGTAGCGGCGGTAATGGATCGCGAGCGGCTGCGGGACGAGATTGTTGGCGGGGGCTTGCTTTCCAAGAACGTGCAGGTGCAGCGCATCGGGGAACGCTTCGAGATATTCGACCCGCGCTTTGAGCCGCTGCGCGAGGTCGCTCTTGTTGAAGACGAGAATATCGGCGCGAGTAACAAGCGGCGGCAACTCCGAAAGCGACCCGTCCTGATCGAGAATCAGCACGGTCAAGGATTCATCGAGCGGGCAGATGCGCAGCGAATCGAGATAAAAGCGCGTATTCGAAATTTCCTCGGCGTAGCTTTTCGCGTGCTGGACGCGGCTGCCGCCTTCGCCTTGCGTCAAACGGCTCAAGCGCAGCTTCCGTTCGCGGAAGAAGCTTTGGCGAACTCCCCCGGCTTGATGGGTGATCATCAGAATGTTGCCCGAGGTCACGTTGAGCCGCGTGAGCAGAAGCTCGCTTACCGTGGGCAGAAGATAAATCGCGGCGAGCGGAGTCTGATTGACTTCGATGACTTTGAGCCAGCTATCGAGCAGATCGGAACTGGTGAGCGCGTTGAAGAGGTATTGATCCTCGGTGCGCTTCGCCTTGATTTGACCCTGCTTCGATGCCGCGACGTAAGGTGTGTTGCGGTAAAGCTGTTTCAATTTCCGCTCCACCATATCCTGGCGGTCGCGCCCGAACGTGTGCGGCAGGGTTTCGAAGCGGTAGTCTTCCTTGACCGTGTCCACCATGATGTGCGCCGGAATGCCGCGATGCGCGCGCAAAAAGTGCCCGAAACCGGTCCAGCCATTCGAATCGTTCTTGAGGGTTTCGAGGTGAGACAGATGCCCATGCTTCCACACGCCTACCGTGGATTGCATCGCAGACACGCAGATGAGAAGTTTGACGGCCATTAAAATTTAATCTTTCCGAGAATGTCGTAGACGGGAGTCAGCACCGAAAACATGATGAGCGCGAGAATCACTCCGAGAATCAAGGTCAGCATGGGCTCGAGCAGTTTCAGCGCGCGCTCGATCGATTCCTTCACGTCGCGGTTGTAAAAATAACTGATGTTGAGTAGCGCCGTGTCGAGCGCACCGGTGGATTCGCCTGTGCGCAGCATGCGCAGCACCAGCGGAGGAAACATGCCGAGATTGGTGAAGGTTTCGGTCAAACTCGCGCCCGCGCCCACCTGCTGGCTCGCCCGCGCGAGCCCGTCGGCGATTACGCGATTGGCGACGACTTCCTCGCTGGTGCGAAGCGCATCGAGAATCGTGATTCCGGACTGATACATGAGCGCGAAAAAATTAGCGAAGCGCGCGATGATGATTTTTTGCAGGATCGGGCCGGTTACCGGAAGCCTCAGCTTCATGTAGTCCCACATGTACCGCGCCTTGGGATTGGTCCGGATGATGAAGTTGCCCGCAGCGAACGCAACGACCGGAAGCACCAGCAGGAAAGGCCAGGCAGCAACGACGAAGTCGGAGATCGCGATCAGAATCTTCGTTTGCAGCGGCAGCGCAATCCCCATGTTTTTCAGGAGGCTCACGACTTGCGGCACCATGTATGTGAGCAAAAAGATGACCGCGCCCAGCACCACGACGAACACGAGCGCGGGATACATCGTGAGCCGCCTCGTCTGCGCGATCAGCTCATCCTGCCATTTGAGCGCCTGCCCGAGGTTCTCAAAAACTTCGGTCAGCTTTCCCGCTTGTTCGCCCGCGCGTACGAGGCCGATGAAAACATGGCTGAAAACGTTCGGATGCGCCGCCAGACACTGCGATAACAGCTTGCCGCCTTCCATATCCTCGAGGAGCGAGGCTACGACTTCGCGAAAACGCGGGTTGGTAATGCTCTCGCGCAAATCGCGCAAGCCGTCGAGAATCGGAATTCCCGCGCGTGTTATCTGCTCCATGTCGAAACAGAAAGTGATCAGGTCCTGGCGGGTGATCTGGCCGCGGCCGAGTCTGGACGCGCTTTCCTTAATCCGGCGAAAAGTGATGAGGTCGAGCCCCATGCGCCGCAAGCGCAGCTCGAGGTCAACCTCGTTCATCGCGTTGAGCCGCCCGCGCGCGGGTCGGCCGATTTTGTCTATCGCCTTGTAGCGGTATGCAAGCATTTCACGAAGCTCTTATTTTGACCGGCGCCACGGACCCTGAGACGCGATAAGCGAGCCGGGAAGTCAAATCGACCGCGCGCGAAACCTCGGCGAGACTGGTCAAGCCGTTGAGCACGTGGGAGACCGCGTCTTCCACGAGCGGACGAAAGTTTTTCGCCATCGCCGCCTTGCGCAGTTCGTGCTGGCTTGCGCGACGGCCGACAAGCTCGTCCAGGTCTGCGTCCATGTGTAAAAACTCCATCAGCGCGGTGCGGCCCTTGTAGCCTTTGAAACTGCAGCGCGGGCATCCCTTGTGCCGGAAAATCTGAATGCGCGGATCGGGCTCGGCTCCCAGAATTCGCCACTCTTCCGCCGAGGGCGAATACGCCTCCTTGCATTGTTTGCACAGCAGGCGCACCAGCCTCTGCGCGACCACCCCGATGATGTTGCCGGCGAGAATCTCGTTGGAAATCCCGATATCCATGAGGCGCGGAAAAGCGCCGAGCGCGGAATTGGTATGCAGCGTGGTGAAGACCTGATGACCGGTCATCGCCGCGCGAAAAGCCATTTCGGCGGTGTCCTTGTCGCGAATTTCGCCAACCAGAATGATGTCCGGGTCCTGCCGCATGATCGAGCGAATGCCATTGGCAAAATCCATTTTCGCCACCTCGTTGACCGAAGTCTGGCGCATGAGCGAAACCGGATACTCGACCGGGTCCTCCATCGTCATGATGTTGACTGTTTCCGCATTCAATTGCGAAAGCAGCGAATAAAGCGTGGTGGTTTTTCCGCTTCCTGTCGGACCGGTGACGATGACGATGCCTTCGGGACGAGCGAGCATCAGATTGAGGCGCGCGAGCATCTGCTCGGAAAGCCCGATCTGATCGAGGCCCATGATGGATTTTTCGCGGTCGAGAATCCGCAGCACGATGTTCTCGCCGTAGATCGTCGGCTGCGCCGAGACGCGAAAATCAATCGGCCGGCCGTTCAGGTTGAGCGAGAAACGCCCGTCCTGCGGCGCCCGCGTCTCGGCGATGTTCATGTCGCTCATTACCTTGAGCCGCACCGCAATGCCGGGCCAGTAGGTTTTGTGCAGGCTGCGGACTTGTTCGAGCACGCCGTCAATGCGGTAACGGATGCGCAGGAAAGCGAACTCGGGCTCGAAATGAATATCCGACGATCGGCGTTTGATTGCGTCCACAAGCAACGCGCCGACGAGCCGCACGACCGGTTGGGTGTACTGGTCGTCGCCTGATTGCAGACTCGTGTAATCAATCTCTCCGGTTTCGATCTCACGCAGAATTCCGTCAACCGAAAGCTCGAAGCCATAGAACTGATCAATGGACTCGGCGAGCTGCGCTTCGCCAGCGAGCACCGTTTTGAGCTCGATCTTGTCGCCGAGACTCGCGCGCAACTGGTCGAGCGCCATGACGTTGAAAATGTCGGAGATCGCCACCGTCAGCATGCCGTGCTCGGCGTCGAAGGCAATTGGAAGAATGTTGTGAGTGCGCGAAAAATCCTGCGGCACCAGCTTCAAGGCCTCGGGATCGGCGATGACATGCGAGAGATCAACGCTCTCCTGACCAATCGTGTGCGCCATGATGTCGCGGATCACGGCCTCGGTGACGAAGCCCAATCGCACGAGTTGGCGGCCGATCGGGATGTTGCGGTCTTTTTGCTCGGTGAGCGCGATGCGAAGCTGATCGGGGGTGATGAGCCCCTGCTGCACCAAAAGCTCGCCGAGGCGAAGTTTTCTGCGCTGCTCGCCGGCCATCACTTTTCCAGCGATTGCAATTGGACGATACGGGCCTTAACAGCGGCGCGGTCGAAGCGTCCGCCACCGAGCTCGAGGGCTTTCCGGTAAAAAGTCAAAGCCGGTCTGGGTTGGCTCAGGTGTTCGAGGCTGACCGCGAGATTGAAGGCGTAATCCGCATTGTCCTGGGCGAGAGTCTGCGCCTGAAAATACGCCGACTGCGCCTCCGCCCATTTCGATTGCTCGGCGTAGAGATTGCCGAGCACGGAATAAAGATTAGCCGAAGGCTCCTTCGCGATGAGCGATTTCAGACGCACTTCGGAACTTGCAGGGTCAGCGCGTCCGAGCAGGCTGATGACGCCGGCTTGAGCGGCTGGATTCTTGGGTTCGAGCTCGAGTGCTTTGAAATAGAGCTGACTCGCTTCGGTGCTGTTGCCTTCGATTGCCGCGATTGCCGCGAGGCCGAGTAAAACGTCAGTATTCGCTGGCTGGGCCTGTCGCAGTTCCTCGTAAAGTGTTTTAGCCGCCTGGTAATCACCGTTCTGAAAAGCGCCGTAGGCCTTCGAAACCAGCGACTTCTCGGCCGGCGTCTCGACCGAGCGGCTGATCTGGATTTCCCGCTCCGCGCCGGTAACATTGATCGCTTGCGCGGGCTGCGGAGTGGCCGCAAAGGCCGCTTTGGCTTCGCGCGGCGTGGGCTCTTTGGGCGCCGCTTTACGTTCCGGCGCCACAGCTACGCGATTTTCCTTCGCCGCGGGCTCGAATGCGGACGCTGGCTTCTCCTCGATCGGCGCCGCGACCGCTGACGCGGCGATGGGAGACGTCACCTCTTTCGCTTCCGGCTGTGGAGGCGATGCCTGTACCGGCGTCGCAAACGCCGGCTCGCTCTGGGCAAGGGGTTGAATCGCAGACAAGGGCTGAGCGGCAGGGGCAGGCTCGATTGCGGGTGGGTTCTGCCCGACGGGGGACGACGGCTTGGGCGCGAACATCGCGGGAGACTGTATCTGCAACCAGACGTAGGTTCCCCAACCGACTCCAGCGAGAAGCAGCCCGCCCAAGACCAGGCCGAAACTGTGGTCGCGGACAAAATCGCTCAGCGGACTGACTCGCTCGCCCGCAGTCAGAAGCGTCGCCGCCTGGGCCGGATCGTAGGCGCGCTCCGATGACGCGAAGTCGCGTGAATCGATCGGCTCGAGATCAAGGTCGTCGACGCGGCGGCCGCCGCTTTCATTGCGCGATTTCTCGGCTTTTTGCAAAGCTGTGATCAAAAGGCTCATTGCGGGGCGCTCGGCGAATTGGGCAGGTAACGCTGCAAGAATTTGAGTTCATCGCTCTCCAACGAAGGGTTGGGAACGACGATCGGCCGCAGAAAAATAACCAGCTCCGTTTTCGATACCGCTTCATCGCGGAAGCTAAAGATGTCGCCGATCGGCGAGGGCTGCTTGGCGAGAAAAGGAATTCCATCGCGCTCGCGCCTGACGTCGTCTTGCATGAGTCCCCCGAGAATCACCGTCTGCCCGCTTCCGACTTTGAGCACCGATTCGATTTCTCTCGCCTGGATCTCGGGGATCAGATTGGTGATGGGAGGTTGACCGGCGACACGAAGCGACGGGTTGGGATCGGCGACGAAATTGATGATGCGCGATACCGTTGGACGGACGTTCAATATGACGCTCTTGTTTTCGTCAATCTGCGGCGTGACGTACATCACCAGGCCGACCGGCACTGTGTTGACGGTGGTGTTGAATGTATTGACCACCGTTCCACCTACGGAGGCGAGCGAGGTTGTTGCTTCAATAGTGAAAAACACCCGATTGTCCACCACCTTCAAAAGCGCCGTCTGATTATTCAGGGCCATCAGACGCGGAGAAGACAAAACGCGCGCTTTTCCAAACTGCTCGAGAAACCGGATGGCGACATTGACGTTGCCGATACCCGCCTCAGGATCGGCGTATCCGATGCTGACGGGGTTGTTATCAAGCGTGTCCTGAAAAAGCTGTTGAACGATGTTGAAGCCGGCGCCATCGGCGAGTAGGCTGAAATCGATCCCCGCCTGATAGTTATCAAAAAGGCGAACTTCGACGATGGTCGCTTCGATCAGCACTTGGCGCGTGACCGCTCCCATCGTGATATCGATGTGCTGCTGAATGAGCTGATGCTGACGCTCGGTCGCGAGCACCGAGATCGTTCCCGATAGCGGATTGACGCTGACTTCGTTGATGACTTCGGGCGGGATGGTGGAGGGCGGTTGACCGAACCCAGCGGTGTTAAAAAGCGCAGGAGCCGCAGCGCCGGCACGAGCTGCCGCTTCGACTTGTGCGAGCCGCGCCTGCCGGATTGTTTCCGACTGTGCGGCGCGTTGGTCCGCGCTCTGTTTCAGCGCTCGCGTCGAAGCCAAAATCGTTTGAATGTTGCGTTCCAGAATCGCGAAGAAATTGTTGCGCGATTCGCTTTCCACCGTGGTGGACGACGTGTTTCCCGAGCTCGTGCCGCCAGTCCCCCCCACCTGTGTTGTTGTACCACCGCCGGTCGCGGTCGTACCTCCGCCCGTGCTCGAAATTTGTGTCGCGACGCTGTTGACCGATTTCGTGTTGCGCTCGAGGTTGAGGTAATTGATCCGATAGGTTTTGAAATAAGGCGCGTCGGGTTCGACGATCAGCGTATTGCCTTCCTTGCGGTAGCGAATGTCGATCTGCCGCGAGATGCGGTCGAGGATTCCGGGAAGTGTCTCGTTGATCGCGCTCAGCGTAACGAGTCCTTGAATTCCAGGGTGTACGTCGATATCGGTCTTGGTATCGCGCGAAAGGGCGAAGAGCAACTCCTTCGCCGGAACGTCGGTGACAACGACGCTATAAGTTGGAAGTTTCTCGACCGGTTTCGGTGGCGGAACGAAAGCGGGAGTTTTGACCGGCGGAGGGATATCCTTCGCCGCCGGCGGAGCGGCCGGGGCCGTGATATGACCTTCGGACGGCGGAACGGTGGGTTCGTAGGTCGCGCAAGAGCCAAGCACTCCCGCCAAAGCGACCCAGAGGCTGCGGCGAAACAAACATTTATTTCCAGGCATCACAGATGACTCCCTCTTAAAAGCTCACCCTTTAGTTTTAAAACAGTCTAAAAATGCCTGTTTTTTAGCGATTTTATTTGTCTTATACCATAACCATGAATATGCTGCAAGTAAAGAACGGTTATCGCGAAGACGCGTTAACAATCTCGAGCTTGATTCCGCGCACTGTCCTCAAATAGGGGTCATGCGCTTTGAACTCGTCGGGCAAATTCTGCAACACATTTCTCGCCATCCTGCGATTCGGAAAGCTTCCGTACAAGAGCGTCAATGACGGCTTGTTGCCGGCTCTGGTGCGGAAAACGTACAGGTTTTGCCAGCTCAATGTTTCCCCGACTTGTTGCAGGTAAGCCCTAAGCTGCTCTTCGTTTTTCGCTCCCAGAAGTTGAATGCTGTAGGTGTCGTCGTTCTCGGTTGAAAGCCAGGCTTCGGTCGCGGCGAGCCTCGCGTCGAGCGAGTGGAAGGGAGGGGGTTCGGGCACGGGCGAATCCTGCGGCGACACTTTTGCCGCTGCGAGCTCGATCGTAGGCTCGGTGCTGGCGGGCTGCGGCGGTGAGGTTTCGGCGGTGACCGGCATGGGAGCATTCGCGAGCCAGTGATATGCCCAGTAGATGGTGATGCCGAGCGCGATTCCCGACAGCAGCCAGACCGCGCCGGCGCTGAGCCGCAAAGGTTTCCGTAACCCGACTTTAAGCTCGATGTCTTTGACCGCGAGTTTCGCGTGCTTGGGCTTGAGGCTGTGAGTATTAGCGGCGAAAGCGGCGAGCAGCGTCTTGTCGGCGATGATATTGATCCTTCGAGTCAGGCCTTGCGACGCTCTGGCGATGTAGCGCACGACGTTGTCCGGGAACAACTCGGGGCCGCGATACCCCGCGGTGCGAATGCGGTGGTTGAGGTAATCGTGAACCTCGTTCGGCTTCAGCGGATTCAAGCTGAAGTTGTGGGTAATGCGGTCCTTGAGCTGGCGAATTTCCTGACGGCGGAGGTTTTCGTTCAGTTCCGGCTGCCCGAACAGCACGATTTGCAAGAGCTTGTGCCGCGCGGTTTCGAGGTTGGAAAGCAGCCGTATCTCTTCGAGCGTCTCGATCGGCATGTTCTGCGATTCCTCGACGAACACAACGACTTTCTTGTTCTCCGCGTGGCGGGCAAGCAGATGTTTGTGCAAGGCCTGCGTCAATTCGAGATGATTCGCGTCTTCGCTTAGCGCGAGATGCAGTTCATGCGCGATGGCGCGCAGAATCTCGAGCGGCGTCACGTTGGGATTGGCAAGATAGGCCGATTCCACATTGGCGGGGAGCCTCGATTCGAGCATTCTGCACAGCATCGTCTTGCCGCTTCCGACTTCCCCGGTCAGCTTGATGATCCCCTGGTCGTGCGTGATGGCGTAGAGGAGCGCCTCCAACACGGCGCCGCGATTTCCGCCGGAGAAGAAAAACTCGGTGTTGGGTGTGATCGTGAAAGGCGGCTGCGTTAAGCCGAAGTGAGCGTAGTACACGCCTTCTTAACCCCCGGTTTCACGAGTCGCCCGGCGCCGGAGTACCGTAGTTCTGCATGCGGCTATAGAGCGTTGTGCGATTGACGCCGAGCATCTTGGCGGCCTGGCTCAAGTTGCCATGCGTCAAAGCCAATGCCGCATCGACGTAGCTTTTTTCCCATTCACGCAGAACTTCGTCGAGGCTGAAGTGACGCGTCGACTGCAAGTGCTTTCTGGCCGCGTCAATCTGCGACTTAGCGTCGTGTCCCAGCGGCGTGGGGAAGCCGTCGATACTTTCCATGTCGAGCTCGGCTTCAAGCTGCGTGTCGTTAATTGCCTTCCCGCCATATTTCGTCGTCAGGCGAATGACGATGTTGCGTAGCTCGCGCACGTTGCCGGGAAACGAATACCCAGTCCACATGGCGAGCGCGCGCGAATCGAGCTCGAACGGCTTGGTCTTGGACTCGTGCGCGTAGAACCCGCGGAAATGATCGAGCAGCAGCTTCTTGTCGTCGGCGAGCTCGCGTAAGGGCGGAACCGAAATTGAAAACACCGACAGGCGATGGTACAGATCGCTGCGGAAGCGCCCGGCTTTGATTTCCTGCCGGAGATCGCGATTGGTCGCGGCGATGACTCGCGCGTTGGAAACGCGGCTTTGCGTTTCTCCCACGCGCTGATACTGCCCGTTCTCGAGAACGCGCAAGAGCTTCGCTTGCAACTCGAGTGGAAGTTCGCCGATTTCATCGAGAAAGAGCGTCGAATCGCGAGCATCCTCGAAATACCCGGGACGCGAAGTCGTCGCGCCGGTGAAGGCGCCTTTGGCATAGCCGAACAGCGTGGGCTCGACGAGGGTCGGCGAAATCGCCGCGCAGTTCAAAGCGAGATAAGGGCGTGACGCGCGATTGCTCAAGCGGTGCAGCGAGGCCGCGACGACTTCCTTGCCGCTCCCCGATTCGCCCTCGATCAACACGGGGAAAGGCGCGTTCGCGTACTGGCCGATCTGTTGCCGCAGTTTTTCGATAATGAGGCTCTTGCCGATGAGGCCGACTTCGGCCTTGGCCGGCGCGACCTCGGCCTCGCGCATCGCCAGCGACTGCAGCAACAGCGATTTGAGCTTTTCGGGCTCGCACGGTTTAGCGACAAACTCGACTGCGCCGAGCGTGCGAGCGTGTCTCGCATTGGCGTCATCGTTCTGACCGGACAAAACGATGATTTTGATTTCGGGAGAATACGCAAGCAGCTCGGAAATGAGCTGAAAGCCTTCATCCGGACGATGCGGAGTCGGCGGCAGTCCGAGATCGACGAGCGCGAGCTGCGGAGGAGTTTCGTTGAGCTGCTGCAGCAGGCTTTTGACCTGGGCGCGCGAGTCCGCTACGTAAACCTCGAAGTCGCGTCCGAGGGTAAAGTTGAGCGTGTCGGTGATGAGCGGGTCATCATCAACAATCAAGAGATTCGGCTTGACCATCTCCTCCCTTCCAAAGTCAGAAGCCAATCAGGCGGTCATTTACGGCCTGCCAGAAAATCACTCGCTGCCTGCTACGAAATCACCTTCAAGAACGCCTGCTCCAGGTCCGCTCCGTTGTAGCGCCGGCATAGTTCAGCGGGTGGGCCGCTAAATAATACTCTACCCTCATGAAGGAGGGCCATACCGTCGCAGATTTCGCCCACGTCGGCAAGCGAATGCGACGTGAGAAAAATCGTGCTGCCTTCTTGTCGGCGGCGAAGCAGAAGCTGCTTGCAAAGCGCGTGGGCCTTGGGATCGAGGCCGCTCAAGGGTTCGTCGAGCACGTACAGGTCCTTGCTGGCGAGAAAGCACGCCGCGAGCCCCAGTTTCTGCGTCATGCCTTTGGAATATTCGCGCACGGGTTGATCGAGTGCGCGATGCTCGAGATCGAGATCGGAAAGGATGGCTTGGGCTTGATTTTCATCGTACTCGCGCCCGTGTAGTTTCAGCAAGTAGCGGAGAAAATCGCGGCCTTGCAAATAAAAAGGCGGATTGAAGCGTTCGGGCAGAAAGGCGACGCGTCCGCGCGCGTCGGGCAATCGGTGTTTGACGCCGAATATTTCAATGCTACCTGAATCGATCTCGCAAAGATCGAGCAGACATTTGATCAGGGTCGTTTTGCCCGCGCCGTTGATCCCAACCAGCGCGAACAGGGCGCCGGCGGGAACGGCAAGATCGAGCGACGCCAGTGCCGGCGCTCGCGCGAAAGACTTGCTCACTCCTTTGAGTTCGAGCGCGAGCATGGTGAATTGAGGGTTCAACTAGTTTAAACTTTGCCCATTTTGCACGAACCCTCCCCGAAATTGAACGAACAAAACCTGGTTGAAATCGACAACGTCAGTTTTGCCTACGAAACGCGCGTTGTGCTCAATGGAATCAACATAGCGATTCCGCGCCGCAAGGTGGTTACGATCATGGGTGGAAGCGGCTGCGGCAAGACCACTCTCCTGCGGCTGATCGGCGGACAGTTAAAGCCGCAGAGAGGAAGCGTGGCCGTCGCCGGCAGCGTCATGCATGAACTTTCGCACGACGAGCTATATGCGATGCGCCGCAAAATGGGAATGCTCTTTCAGTTCGGCGCGCTTTTCACCGACATGACGGTTTTCGACAACGTCGCGTTTCAGATTCGCGAACACACCGATCTTCCCGAATCCGTCATCCGCGATCTGGTGGTGATGAAGCTGCACGCGGTCGGCTTACGC
>JBOIGA010000049.1:3076-15509 GCA_050741875.1 Burkholderiales bacterium | reverse complement strand
TACTTGTACCGGGTGCTCGCGGGGACTGAGATCAGCGCGAGGAGCGGTCTTTTCCGCGAGCTGGCCGCGGATGCCGAAGCGCAGGCCTTGCTCTGGGAGAAAAAGATTCGCGAAACGAACGGCTCGTTTCCCGCAAGGTATTCTCCGGATCTGCGAAGCCGAATCGTCGCGGCGCTCGTGCGTCGCTTTGGAATTCGCCGGATGCGCGTGGTGCTCGCCGCGATGAAAGTTCGCGGCATGTCGCTCTATCGCGCCGAGCGGCCCGGGCACCCGATGCCGCGGACTATCGAAGACGTCGGCGGCCGCCATCGCGGCGTTTCCTCCGGCGGCAACTTGCGCGCCGCCGTCTTCGGCGTGAACGATGGCCTCGTTTCGAACGCGAGCCTCATCATGGGCGTCGCGGGCGCGACTTCGAACATGAGCGTTATTCTGCTCGGCGGCGCGGCGGGGCTCCTCGCCGGGGCTTTCTCGATGGGAGCGGGAGAGTACATCTCGGTGCGCTCGCAGCGCGAGATGTTCGAATATCAGATTGGCCTGGAGAAAGACGAACTCGATCACTATCCCAACGAGGAAGCGGCCGAGCTCGCCCTGATTTACGAAGCGCGTGGATTGCCGAAGGAGGAAGCGTCGCGGATGGCGCGAACGATCATCGCCAAACCCGGCGAAGCCCTCGATACACTCGCACGCGAAGAACTGGGGTTGAATCCTGAAGAGTTGGGATCACCCTTAAGCGCTGCTTTGTATTCTTTTTTCTCTTTTGCCGCCGGAGCCTTCGTTCCGCTCGTTCCGTTTATTTTCGCCGAAGACGCGCTTGTCTGGGCAGCGGCGTTAACCGCCGCGGCGCTCTTTTGCGTGGGAATGACGATCAGCTTATTCACCGGCAGGCGCGCTTTCGCGAGCGGACTGCGCATGCTTGCGATCGGCGCGGCCGCCGGTGGTGTTACCTATCTTCTCGGAAATTTTCTCGGTGTCGCGTTGAACTAGTATCCCCCGCCATCGCTTTGGAACTGGCCGCCCGCGGCTGCGCAGTCGGCTTTGGTCATCACCATGAAGCCCTGGCCTTTGCAGGCGTTTTGTCCTTTGCACGCGCTTTTGGCGGTCTTACATGCGCTCTGGCCTTTGCACGCATTGACGCCGTTGCAATGACCCGTGCCTGCTACCTTGGTGGATTCAGAGGCGCAGCCCGCGACCGTGAATAGGCCTGCGGCGGCAAGTGCGATTACTACACCGGTTGCATTCATCATTGGCTCCTTTGAGTGGTCGAGATGCCGGTTTGATCCCCGGCGCGTGTTATACGCCCCGCGCCGTAACGCGGATTCGTGGTATACGATGATCGAATCAGCGACAGAGGATAACACCATGAACCTGGCGATTCTGAAAGTTCTTCCTTGGAGAGAAATCATCGACTGGACTCCGGCAGTCGTCTCGATGGTGGCCAACATGCGAAAACCGCCGGAACCGAACGCCGATTCCGGCGAGCGCCTGGGCGAATTCGAGCAGCTTCGGATACGGGTGGCGTCGGTCGAGTCTGTTCAACACAGCCAGGCCGAAGCGTTCGCGAGAATGGCCGAGCAAGGCGAGAAACTCGCGCAGGTGGTCCAAGTACTCGCGGCAAGGGTCGTTGTTCTCGCGTGGGTCGCGGGCGCGGCGCTCTTGCTTTCGATCGTGCTCGCCGGCCGCGAACTGCTGACCTGAAGCCGCGGCTATAACACCGACGAAACCGAGTGGGTACGATTGAAGCTGGTGATCAGCTCATTCAGATATCTTGCGCGTTTCAAGTTGCCGTTGGACGCGGCTCTGTCTAGGTTATCCAACAGATAGCCGCGCAACGTGTAGATCCCGTTCGGTGATTTCAACAGCGAGTGGCCGATCTCGACGGCGACGATTTCGGGTACGTGCTCGTGTTCGGCGATTTCGTGGACTTCGTCTTGCGTCAGATCGCAAAACTCGACGCATTCGGTAAGTGTCAACATGATGCCTCCTCGTGCACCGGCAGAGGCTCGTGGCCCCATCTTGGTGCGGTTTCGGTTTTGTGAAATTCCCCGTCCCCCCGACTCCCAATTGCTTCGGAATTTTTGTGATAGCACGCGATTTTCTTTATTTCAAGTTCTCGCGGAAATTTTCCTTGGCCCAAGTGACAGTGTGATGACGGGCTAACAAAAAAGTCGAGCAAGTTCAAGACCCGGGTCGGTTGAGCGCATGAAAGCTTCGCCGACAAGAAAGGCATTGACGCCGTTCTCTCGCATCAGCGCGACATCGTCGCGGCGCAATATGCCGCTTTCGGTGATGACGATCCGCTCTTCGGGAATTTTTCCTAACAGATCGAGAGTGACATCGAGCCGGGTTTCGAATGTATGAAGATTTCGATTGTTAATTCCAATCAAAGGCGTATCAAGAGCAAGCGCAAGGTCGAGTTCGCGGGCGCCGTGGACCTCGACAAGCACCGCCATCTGAAGCTCATGCCCGAGCGTTTCAAGTTCTCGCATCGTTTCAAGTTGCAGTGCAGCAGCGATGAGCAGAATGCAATCGGCCCCCATCGCGCGAGATTCGTAGACTTGATAAGGATCGAGAATGAAATCCTTGCGCACTACGGGAAGCTCGCAGGCCATGCGCGCTTTTTGCAAATCTTCCGGCGAGCCTTGGAAGAAACTTTGGTCGGTGAGCACCGACAAACACGCAGCGCCGTTCCCCGCGTAGCTTGCCGCAATCTGGGCCGGGTCGAAGTTTTCGCGCAGCACTCCGCGACTCGGACTCGCTTTTTTGATTTCGGCAATCACGGCGGCTTGCCCCATCGCGATTTTGTTTCGAATCGCCCCGACGAAATCTCTTGGAGCCGCCGCCGCTTTCGCTTCTTCACGAATTCGCGCCATAGATTTCGAGCGCTTTGCCTTGGCGATTTCATCGGCTTTCGCCGCGAGAATTTTGTCAAGGATCGTGTTCATGCCTTCTCTTCGGTAAAGCTCAACATCTTCCTCACCCACGGCAGCAAAAGGTAAGCGGGGAACGCGAGGAAGAACGTGAGAAGAAAATACGGTGCATAGCCCATTGCCTGCGCGCCGAACCCTCCCGCCCATCCCGCGAAAGACCGGCTTAACGCAAACACCGAAGACAAGAGCGCGTATTCGGTGGCGGCATGTTTTTTGTCCACAATCGCCATCAGAAAGGCAAGGAACGCCGCGGTGCCCAGACCCCCAGTAAACGATTCGAGCGCGCTCGCGGAGTAGATCAGCGTCTGATGTTGAAAAGGAATTTCGCCTACGGGATTGAGCGGCAAAACACTTGCGGCAAGCCAGTATCCCAGATTGGAAAACGCTTGCAGGAGACCGAGAATCCAGAGCGCAGAAAAAATTCCGACGCGATCGGTGAACCAGCCGCCCGCGAGCCCGCCGGCGATCGAAAGAATGAGGCCGATGTTGACCGAAACCAAACCGATTTCGGTCGCGCTGAAGCCGGCGTCCACCCAGAAGGGCTTGATCATGAAACCCATAGACGAATCGGCGAGTTTGAAGATCAGCACGAACGCGATCACTGGAAGAATGTAAGGCCGAGTCAACATTTCCATGAGCGCGCCGAACATCGGCCCCTCGGACAGTTTCGCTTTACCTTCGCTCGGTCGCCGAGATCGGAACGCGAGACTGATCGCCCAGATGAGAAACACGACGAGAAGCGCGATGATCCAGAAATTCTCGTGCAGGCTCGACCATTTGGTTTCGCGATTGATGAGCCAGATCGTGCCCAGGATAAAAAGCAGCACGGCGCTGGAAGCGTATGGGTCAAGCGCGACACTTTTGATTTCGGCGACAAGGCTTAAAGTCTTTTCGCGAACGATCTCCTTCTCCTTTGGCGCGAGCAGGCTCAAGGCCGCGTTGATCACAAAAATCACCGCGGCAACGATGAAAGCTCCTCGCCACTGCAAGTAATCGCTCGCCACCAGCAAGAAGCCCGAGGCGAGCACGCCGATTCGGTACATGCCGATACGAACCCCGTTCGCTAATCCCAGTTCGTTCTTCTCGAGAAACTCGATCGTGTAACCGTCGATGGCGATGTCATTGGTCGCCGAAAGAACGGTCAGCGCGCCGATCGCAATCCATACCCAAAGACCAAACCCCGCCGAGACTGCGAACCACAGCATGAGCGCGCCCATCAGAAGATCCACCGAAAACATCCACAGGCGATGGTGGCGGTAGTAATCGATCGCCGGCGCCCAGAGGAACTTCAAGGTCCAACCCAGGCCGAGCAGACTGAGCAAACCGATTTGTTTGAGCTCGATTCCCTGCTGGCGAAAGTAAACCGGGAAAACGTCGTAGAAAATTCCGAGTGGAAATCCTTCGGCGAAATAAAGAATTCCGACCCAGAACAGTTTCGATCTGAGCAGAGTCTTTTCCGGTTTCAGTTGGCCTCCGCTATACGCCCTTAACCGCTCCGCCGCAGGTTTGCAACACTGATCTTTAGACGTTTCGCGGCGATATTGAGCCGTTCGTCGTAGCTTGCGAGCGTGACGGTCTGCCCTCGGGAGCGTAAAAACTCGATCGACGCGAGGTGAAGGCCATCGAGCGTGCGCACAGGTATCGGAAAAGCTTCAAGCGCCCTCACCAAAACGGGAGGCGCGAGTTCCAGAAGGGCAATGCTGCCGATGAGCGAACGCGCCGCCTCGCCGTGTGTACGGTTGAGCCCGCGCGCATTGATCGTGTTCCAAACTTCGTATTCGAGAAGCCGGCTCGAAACGAGCGTCTCGCGCCACAGAGATTCGGGCGGGAGAATATCTTCCGCGAGCAGTTGGGCAAGCGCAACCGACGTGTCGAGATAGATCAACGGCTGGCCCTGTCCCGCTCCAGTTCTGCGAGCAGATCAGCGAGCGGTGCAACGGGAGCGTGAGGCGGGACATTCCCGGCCGGAAGTGCGGGCGGGGTCATCCAACCTCTGCGCACCGCTTCGGCCAAGGCGGCATCGGCGAGAAGAGGACTGCGGCTTGTCTGCGGCGGCACCAGCTCGGCGACGACTCGATCGCGATCCGTAACAAGCACGGTTTCCCCGGACGCGGCAAGTCGCACGTACTCACTCAACTTGTTTTTCAAGACTTTTAATCCGACAGAGCGCATGACATGTAGAGTAGCTTCCGGAAGCTACTTGGTCAAATCAGCCGCCATGCCTTCGCAGGAAACCTCACCACATATCGAATCCGCGGTTTCCTTTGTGCGACGAGATCTGGCTCGCCGACTAAAGCATTCGAGGACAGGTTTCGTTTAGATGACGGCGCTGCCGTTACTTCTGTTCTTCGAAACGGTACACCGCGAGGTCGCCGAGCAGATTGGGTAACAGCGTGACGCGGCTGCCGTTGCGCATGACCACCCGTTCCAAAATTCGCATGCGGTGGGTGGCGCAAAAATTTTCGAAATCGCGGATTGTGCACAAGTGAATATTCGGTGTGTCGTACCACTGATACGGCAGCGCGCGCGAAGCGGGCATGTGTCCGAACAAGACTTGCACGCGATGCGGAAAGTAACCGAAGTTAGGAAAGGTCACGATGCCTTCGCGGCCGACGCGCAGCATCTCGCTGACGATGCGCTCGCTGTTTTTCATTGCTTGCAGGGTTTGCGACAGGATCACGTAATCGAAGGAATTCGATTCGAATCCGGCAAGCCCGGTCTCCAGATCGCTTTGAATCACATTCACGCGATTGGCGATGCACGCCACGACATCGTCATCGGCGATTTCGACGCCGTAACCGCGAATGCCGCGGGCGCGATTGAGATAATGCAACAGCTCGCCGTCACCGCAGCCTAAATCGAGCACTTTGGAACCGGACTTCACCCATTGCGCGATCGCGGCGAAATCGGGGCGCGCGGGCGGCGCCGGCCTCGTCGCTTCAAACATCAATGTTGTTCATGTAGGCGCGCATCAGGTCGTGGTAATGCTTGTCGTCCATCAAGAAGGAATCGTGTCCGTGATTCGAAGTGATCTGCGCGTAAGAAACATCAAGCTTGTTGTCGAGCAGGGCCTCGACGATAGCCCACGACCGCCCGGGAGAGAAGCGCCAGTCCGAAGTGAAAGACAGAATCAGAAACGCGGCTTTGGCGCCGGAAAACGCCCGGCTCAAGTTGCCGTCGAAAGCGTGCGCGGGGTCGAAGTAGTCGAGCGCTTTGGTCATGAGGAGATATGTGTTGGCATCGAAATGCGACGCGAACTTGTCCCCTTGATAGCGCAGATACGACTCGATCTCGAATTCGACATCGAAGCCGAAGTTGTAAGCACCCGAGCGCAGCTCGCGGCCGAATTTCTCCGCCATCGAATCGTCGGAAAGATAGGTGATGTGGCCAAGCATTCGCGCGAGGCGTAATCCGCGTTTTGGGACTGTGTTGTGCGAATAGAAGTCGCCGCTGTGAAAATCGGGATCGGTCATGATCGCCTGGCGCGCGACATCGTTGAAAGCAATGTTTTGCGTGGTGAGTCTGGGCGCGGCGGCGATCGCGATGACATGGCGTACGCGTTCGGAAAAATCAATTGCCCATTGCAGCGCCTGCATTCCGCCGAGACTGCCCCCGGTTATGGCGGCGAATGCGGGAATGCCCAAATGATCGGCGAGCCGCGCTTGGGCCGCGACCCAGTCCTCGACGGTAACGACTGGAAAATTCGCGCCGTAAGGTTTGCCGGTCTCCGGATTGAAACTCGCCGGCCCGGTCGAACCGTGGCAACCACCGAGATTGTTGACCCCGACGACGAAGAAGCGCCGGGTATCGACGGGCAGCCCGGGACCGATCATGTTGTTCCACCATCCGGGAGTCTTCTGGTCGATGTCGTAAAAACCCGAAACATGATGGTTGCCCGAAAGCGCGTGGCAAATGAGAACCGCATTCGATTTCTGCGCGTTCAATTCGCCGTAAGTTTCGAAAACGAGATCGTATTTCGGCAGTACCGCGCCACTCTTCAGTTTGAGCGGGGTATCGAAATGCGCGGTTTGCGGGGATACGATTTCTATCAAGGATGCCGAATGCATTTCAGTCCATATTGATCTTCGCGACCATGTCGGCGAATTTTTCGTGATCGGTCGTGCGCAGGAGCTTGTTCACAAGTAGCTTAAGCCGGGTCGCGTTCGCTTTAAGGACTTGTTGCTTAACCGGCAGAAGGTCGGCCGGATGCATCGAGAATTCACGCAGCCCGAATCCCAAGAGCAAGCGCGTGAAAAGCACGTCGCCCGCCATCTCACCGCACACCGAAATGGGAATTCCGGCGCGGCCGGAGGCGTGAATGCTGTGCGCGACCAGATGCAGCACCGCCGGGTGCAGCGGATCGTAAAGGTGCGACACCGTGTCATCGGTGCGGTCAATCGCGAGCGTGTACTGGATCAGATCATTGGTTCCGATCGAGAGAAAATCGAGGTACTTCGCGAAAGTCTCGATCGACAGCGCCGCCGCCGGAATTTCCACCATTCCCCCGATCGGAATGGCGTCGTCAAACCGTTTCCTCTCCGCCGCCAAAGTGCGTTTGGCTTCCGCAAGCAGCGCTTTCGTCTGCTTGAGTTCGGTCAGGTTGGAGAGCATGGGCACGAGAATACGGACCTTGCCGAAAGCGGAAGCGCGCAGTATCGCTCTCAACTGCGTCATGAACATCCGCGGCTCGGCCAGGCAATAACGCACCGCGCGCAAACCCAGGGCGGGATTGGGCGCGACGCGAAAGTCACCATCAATGCGCTTGTCGCCACCCAGATCAAGCGTGCGAATTGTGATCGGCAGGCCTTTCATTTCCCGGGCGACCTTGCGATAAGCTTCGAACTGCTCGTCCTCGGACGGGAGTCCTTCGCGATTGAGGAATAAAAACTCGCTGCGAAAAAGACCGATGCCCGTCGCGCCTGAATTTTTCACCTGGTCGACGTCGTCGGGAAGCTCGATGTTGGCGTGCAGTTCTATTCTGGCGCCGTCGAGAGTTGCCGCCGGAGTCGAGCGCAAACGCAAGAGCTTCTGCTGGTCGAGCCGCCATTCGTTCTGTTTGAGTTTGTACTCGTCGAGTACCTGCTCGTCCGGCCCGACCACCACGACCCCGGCTTCGCCATCGACGATCAAGAGATCGTTCTCGCGGATGAGCGCGCGCGCGTGATGCAAAGCAACGATTGAGGGAAGATTCAGGCTTCGGGCCAAGATCGCCGTGTGCGAAGTCGCGCCTCCCAAGTCGGTGACGAAAGCCGTGAGCGGATATTGCTTGAACGAGATCACGTCGGCGGGAGATAGATCGTGGGCAACCAGCACCGAGTCTCTGCCCGCTGGAGGGGGAACGTAGCCGGGATGGCCCATCAGAGCTTTCAACACGCGCTCGACGACTTGCGTTACGTCCGCCTTGCGCTCGCGCAAGTAGGCATCCTCGATCTGATCGAACTCCTCGAGCAGCACTTCCATCTGCTGGGTCAGAGCCCACTCAGCGTTGCACTGTGTCTCCTCGATGATCTGTCGCGGCGCTTTGGAAAGCGTGGGATCGTTGAGAAGCATCTGGTGCAGATCGAGAAAGGCTTCGAACTCGGCCGAAGCGCGGGTGCTGCCCCCGGCCGAGTAGAGCGCTTGCAGCTCCTTGCGCACCGATTGAACCGCCGCATCGAAGCGCGCGATTTCGCCGTCAATCTTCTTCTTCGGAATACTGTAATGCGCGACTTCGAGCGCGGCGTGCGAAATCAGATGCGCATGCCCGATGGCAATGCCGCTCGACACTCCGATTCCGTGCATGGTAAAGCTCATTGCTGGTGGCTGGTCGCTAGTAGTTTGAGTCGCCGTTGCTGTCAATTCGACTTTTACTCTAACTTCCGGCGACCAGCGACTACCAACGGTCTTATTCCCCTTCTCCGAAACGATTCGCTATCAAACTGGCGAGCGCGCGCAGGGCCTCGCGTTCATCGAGTCCGTCGGCTTCGATTCTTACGCTCGATCCCTTCGCCGCCGCCAGCATCATCACTCCCATGATGCTCTTGGCGTTGACTTTTTTATCGCCACGCGACATCCAGATCTCGCTTTTGTATTCGGTGGCGAGCGCGGTCAACTTCGCCGCCGCGCGTGCGTGCAGGCCCAGTTTGTTGATGATCTCCACCTCATTGGCGACCATCACTCGGGCGCCGCTTGCATGGAGACGACGCATTCGATCGCTCCCGACAAGGCACGCGCCACGACGCTTGGCAAAGGCTCGTCGCGATGCGTGAGAGCGCGAACCAGCATCGGCAGATTGACGCCGGCGATGGCCTCGACTCGCCCGGGCATAAGAAGCTTGCGAGCGATATTCGCCGGAGTCGCGCCGTAGATATCGGTCAGCACCAACACCCCGTCGCCTTGATCGAGTTCGATCGCCTTTCGCAGGGCGAGCGCGAACGCGCTCTCAAAATCGTCTTGCGGTTGAATTCCGATGCACGCGACCTTGGGCTGCGCGTGCCCGGTGACGTGCTGGGCGCAGGCGACCAGGCTTTGGCCGAGGGCGTTGTGGGTAATCAGCAGAATTCCGACCATGGAGTTGTCTTAACCACGCGAAGCGATCAAATTTTAGCGCATCGCGCAATGCCACGCTCTCGCGCCCCGGTAAAGGATGGAGAAGCATTCGACGGCCCGTCTCGGGGGAGCGGCTTCCAACCCGTCCTTCGGAGATGATAGGCTCTGCGCTTTGTCGATGAAGCTCATCTGCCACCCGCGATTTTTCAATCCCGCCGTGCTGAGTATCGAGTGCCTGGCCAGGAGAGAGAACGTGAAACTTGTGCTCGAATATTCTCTTTGTGGCGACCTTTCACGAATCGTCCTGCCGGAACCTTGCGCTCCGCGCCAGGCGGACAGTCTTTGGCGGCACACTTGCTTCGAGGCTTTCGTCGCACCGGAACGCGGCTGCGAATACTACGAATATAATTTCTCGCCGTCGGGAGAGTGGGCAGTGTTCGCGTTTAGCGATTATCGCAAGCGCAGGGCATTGTTATACCAGGTTCGCGAACCGGAAATGACGCTACGCCAAACAGAGAAGCGGCTTGAGGTTGAAATGATCGTTTCTCTCGATCATCTGCCCACCGCGCCGCTCAAGCTCGGGCTTTCGGTTGTCATCGAAGATGAAAACGGCGGATTTTCCTACTGGGCGCTCAAGCATCCGCGGGATGAGCCTGATTTTCATCATCGCGATTCGTTCGCGCTTGCAATATGAAGTTCGGAATCGACCGGCTGCTCGACGATTCCGCGCTGCGCAAGCCGCTCGCGGGAAGGCGCGTCGCGCTGCTCGCGCATCCCGCCTCGGTCACACGCGATCTCCGCCACTCTCTCGACGCGCTTGCGGCGTGCCGCGAAATGAAGTTGAGAGCCGCGTTCGGCCCGCAGCACGGGCTGCGCGGGGACAAGCAGGACAACATGATCGAGTCCGGCGACTTCCACGATCCGACACTCGGCATCCCCGTCTTCAGCCTGTACGCGACAGTGCGGCGGCCGACCGCCGAAATGATGGACACATTTGACGTCATGCTCGTCGATCTGCAAGACGTGGGTTGCCGGGTGTACACGTTCATCACGACCCTGCGCTACGTACTCGAAGCAGCGGCAAGGCATCGCAAAGCAGTGTGGGTGCTCGATCGTCCGAATCCCGTCGGCCGCCCGATCGAAGGCTTGAAACTTGAAGCCGGTTGGGAAAGTTTCGTCGGCGCGGACGAAATGCCGATGCGTCACGGACTCACCATGGGCGAGCTTGCACGCTGGTTTCTCCGCCGGCTCAAGCTCGATCTCGAATTGAAAGTTGTAGAGATGGAAGGCTGGGAGCCCGCTCGCTCTCCCGGCTATGGTTGGCCACTTGGTGAGCGCAATTGGATCAACCCCAGTCCAAACGCTGCCAATCTGTCGATGGCGCGCTGCTACGCTGGAACAGTCATGCTTGAAGGTACGACGCTTTCCGAAGGGCGAGGGACAACTCGCCCACTCGAACTTTTCGGTGCGCCGGATCTCGATGCGCGCGCATTGATCGCGAACATGCGAGCGCTTGCGCCTGAGTGGATGCAAGGATGCATTTTGCGCGAATGCTGGTTCGAGCCGACATTTCACAAGCACGCGGGCAAGCTCTGCGCTGGCGTGCAAATCCACGTCGAGAATTCGGCCTACGACCACGAAACGTTCAGGCCATGGCGACTGATCGCGCTCGCGCTCAAAGCGCTGCGCTCGTCAATGCCGGGATATGAAATCTGGCGCGACTTTCCCTACGAGTACGAGCGTGACCGGCTTGCAATTGACGTGATCAATGGCGGCGAGGGATTGCGTCGGTGGGTTGACGATTCGGCCGCAGCGCCGCGCGATCTCGATGCGATCGCCCAGGCCGACGAAGCGGAATGGCGCGAGGAGCGAAAAGCGGTGCTGTTATACGATTAACGCTCTACAAAGGAAGCTCGTTCGCTTCTTGCTCAAACAGGCTTGAATCTCTGACTCTCGTGCAAGGGGAAGCGTCAAAGCGGCCATTCGTAATCCATGGTGAGCGGCGCATGGTCGGAGAAACGTTTGTGTTTGTAGATCGAGCAGGCCACCGCCCGTCGGGCGACACCGGGGGTCGCGACCTGATAGTCGATTCGCCATCCGACATTCTTTTCCCACGCACGGCCGCGGTTCGACCACCACGTGTATTGTTCCGGCTGCTGGTTTAGCGAGCGAAATACGTCGATGAAGCCGGCGTCGGCGAAGACCTTGCCGATCCACTCTCGCTCTTCAGGCAAGAAACCCGAGTACTTTTGATTCGCACGCCAGTTCTTGAGATCGATCTCCTTGTGCGCGATATTCCAGTCGCCGCAGACGACCACTTCTCTTCCGCTGTGTCTTAAGCGCAGGAGATGTGGATAAAACTCTTGCATGAATTGGAATTTGACCTGCTGCCGCGCAGCGGAGCTCGAACCCGAGGGAAGATACAAGCAGATGACCTCGAGATTCGGAAATGACAATTGCAAGTAGCGGCCTTCGGCATCGAAGGCGCTGACTCCGACTCCGGCCGTCACCGTTCGCGGTTCTGCGCGGGCGAGAATGGCGACGCCGCTATAACCTTTCCTTTCGGCGCAATGAAAAAATCCGCGGTAGGCGCGCGGATGTTTCCCTTCGATATCGGCGGTATGACATTTGATTTCCTGCAGGCAAACGATGTCGGGTCGGTGATAGCGGAGCCAGGGGTAAAGACCCTTGCGCACGGCGGAACGAATGCCGTTGCAATTCAAGGTCGTGATCCGGAGCATGGCAAGCTTTGTGCTATTCTCGATCGAAGGCAAATTCGGTTTTGTTTCGCGCGCGCGACGCGCGATTCACGTCATATATGGACGAATTTCGTCACGACTTTATCCAGTTCGCGATTTCTCAAGGGGCTTTGTGCTTTGGCAATTTCAAAACCAAGGCCGGACGCTTGACACCCTATTTTTTCAATTCGGGAAAAATTTCGGACGGCAAATCGTTGCGCCAGCTCGCGGCATTTTACG